>CAYZAI010000256.1:0-7115 GCA_964476305.1 uncultured Myxococcales bacterium | reverse complement strand
CGATGGCAGGTCGAAGTCGCTGGAGGTGAGCCAGTACTCGTCCGAGTCGTTCGGCTCCACGGCGTCGACCCAGAACGTGCCCGCCTTCGGCTCGTCGAAGGACGCGAGCTCGAAGCGATCGCCCCGGCGGGTCCAGACCCGGGCCCGGCTTCGCACGTCTTCCATCTCGAGCACGATGATCGCCGTCTTCAGCTGGACGAAGGACCGCAGCGATCGGTGGGGGTCGGGGGTGAACAGCGCCACGAACTCCCGCTTCCCGGCCATGAAGCCTTCGAGGGGCGTGGCCAGCAGGGAGCCCTTGGGCCACGTCGCGCCCCCCGCCTCCCAATCGTCCCGAAGCTCGACGAGCAGCTGGTCGTCCCACGTGGCGGTGTTCGACGAGATCGGCACGGGCACCGGTACCAGCTCCTTGCCGCGACGCCGGAAGAGCTCCTGCTCGTAGAAGCCGATCCTGCGCCTGGCGAAGTCCCGCACGCGCCCGTGATCGAAGTCGCGCCAGGCCGCACAGTACATGTCCGTCACCCGGCATTCCAGGACCAGCGCGGCATCCGCGAGGGGCGTGCCGCGTTTCCACTCCTTGGCGAGGCGGGGGTAGCCGGACTCGGTGAGGGATCCCTCGCCGAAGTCCGTGCCGACGTAGATGGTGTCCTTGTCCTTCCAGGCGACCATGGACTTGGCCTCCGGCAGTGCGAAGCCGCCCTCCACGAACCGCTTCTTCACGGTGTCAAACTCCCGCACCACCGTGGCGTCGCCGCCGCCGCGCGAGAACTCCACGAGGCAACGCTCGTGCTTGGGGTAGAGGCACTCCGCTCCGCCCCAGACCCAGTTCTCTCCCTCGGTCCGCGCCAGCTCGTCCAGGTCGAGCACGGTCTCCCAGGCGGGTTCGGGCTTGCGGTACTCGGCGATGGACCGGACGCGGCGCCACAGCCCACGCGGGTGGGCCTCGTCGCGCCAGAAGTTGCAGTAGTTCCGGCCGCGCTTCGTGACCCAGGGGATCTTTTCCTTGGAGTCGAGGATCCCGAGGAGCCGCTCGCGCAGCGGCGAGAACCGCGGATCGGCCTCCAGCTCCGCGGTGGTGATCGCGTTCCGCTCCCGGGCCCAGGCCAGGGACGCTTCGGAATCGATCTCCTCCAGCGCCAGGTAGGGATCCTCCTTGGCCGTCCCGGCGTCGGCCTCCGCCGCGGGCCCGCCTTTTTTGGGAGCCGTGGTGACCGCCGGCGTGACGGCGACGGGCGCCCCGCCCCCGCCGCAGGCCGGGGCCAGGGCCGCCACGAGCGCGACTGCGAAAAACGCGTGGAATCGACGTGTCATTCTTCCTGCCTTTCTCACGGAAGCAGCGGCAAGCCCAGCGCCGCGGCGTTCTCCCGCACTCTGCCATCGAGACTGAGCATCGAGAGCCCGGGCAGCCGCGCGGCCGCGGACAGGGCCGAGGCCAGGTGGATGGCGTCGAGAACCCTCACCGGCTCCACGGGAAACGCGAGCCTTGCGCGCGCGGCGATCTCTCCCGCGATCCTGAGGACGACCCAGTGCGAGGCGACCCTCCCCAGGACCTCGCGCTTGACCGCTGCCGACTCGTCCGGGATCAATCCCGCCGACACCCCGCGAACCAGGACGCGATGGCACTCGATGAGCGTCAGATCGGAGGTGAGCACTCGGTCCGCACGGGACAGGGCCTCACCCGCCGCACCCCCGGGAGCCTCTTCGAGCAGCCACGACAGCACCGCACTGGACTCGGCGTACAGCCTCAACGATCGCCCCGCACGGCGTCCAGCAGCTCGACAACGGCCCCCTCGGGAAGCGACGGAGCGAGATCGCCGTAGAGTTCCGGGCGGTTCTCCGATCCCCGGCTGGACAGGAGCCCCTCCGCTTCGAGCCGATCGATGACTTCGTCGTCTCCGCCGTCATCCGCGGCAGGCGGCGTGAGGCGCGCCACCACCCGGCCGCGATCCGTGACGAGAATCGTCTCGCCGCGCCGTACCCGGCGCACGTAGTCGCTCAGGCGGTTCTTCATCTCCCTGATGCCCACGGTGGTCACGACAGTAATGTAGCTACATGTTGCTACATTGTCAACCGACCCGTCCAGCGCCCTGAAACCGGCTCGGCGGCCTCGTGCGGACAACCAGAAATCCATAGTGAATTCATTCTGATCCACGTAGTCCGTACCCTTGTTTCAGCCGTTGTCGACCAGAACGGGCGAAAGCCGGGACGGTTGCCCGTGCTCTCCGGCCCTGGTAGTCTGGTCCTGTATGAGACTGCCGGCATTCCCAGTTTTCCTGTGCGCCATCGGGCTGGCCGCCTGCCGGCACGTGGAGTCCGATCCGGGCTTCGTCGTCGACGGCTCGGACGCGGATGCGGACACTGATGGCGACAGCGATATCGACGTCGATGCCGATGCCGACATCGATGCCGATACCGACGGGGACGCCGATGCAGACGCGGACGCCGATGCGGACGGGGACGCCGATACCGACGCCGACGCGGACGCCGACGCGGATGCGGACGCCGATGCGGACGCCGACATCGATGCCGATACCGACACGGATACGGACGCGGACACGGATTCGCCGCCGGTCGAAGGCTGTGAAGAGCTGCTCCTCGCTGCCCAGGAGACCTGCGGCGCGCCGCCGGACGTGACGGTCGCCGAGCTGGGGTTCCACATCTGCGGGTCGACCGCCGACTGCGCGCTCGGCAACCCAGGCGCGTACTTGTGCTATCAGCCCATCGGCGCATGCGGCTTCTGCCAGCACTGCGACGCTGACACACAGTGCGACGGCGAGGGCGACACCAACGTACAGACCGACCCGCCCCTCGACGACTGGGGACCGGGCATGTGCGCGCCCGGTGAGTGGCGCGACTACGTGTGCTGCATCTCAGCGGACGATTGGGTCTGTCCGTAGGCGACCTCAGCCCTCCGGCCGGTACTCCAGAAGATCGCCGGGGGTGCATTCCAGGGCGCGGCAGAGCGCGTCCAGGGTGGAGAAGCGGACGGCCCGGGCCTTGCCGGTCTTGAGGATCGACAGGTTCTGCGCCGAGATGCCCACGGCCTCCGAGAGCTCGTTGAGCCGCATCTTGCGCTTGGCGAGCATCACGTCCAGGTTGACGACGATCGGCATGGCATCCTCCTCAGATCGTGAGCTCCGCTTCCTGTCGCATCCGGCAGCGCTCCAGCACGAGCCGTCCCCACAGGCGGGCGAGGTAGGCCAGGATGAGCGCGGTGAGGCCGAAGGCCTGGGGGATGAGCATCGTGGCCAGCAGGGTCAGCCCGAGCTGCACGCCCGAGACCGCGAAGGGGAAGAACGCATCCATCAGGAAGATCGCCGGAAGCAGGAGGACTTCCAGGATGCAGCTCGCGACCAGCAACCTCGCCAGTCGGCGGAGGATCGGGACCAGCCTGTCCGGCAGCTCGGTCGATTCCCCGTGCGTGCGCAGGGCGGACACCACATGGGCGCCGTTCCAGTAGATCCGTATCCACAGGCAGGACCTGGCGAGACCCGCCGCGACTGCCCCGACGACCAGGACGGTGATCCCGGTCGAGGGCACCACTTCCATCCCGGGCCAGACGGTCAGGACGTACGTGAGGACGCCGATCCCCTGGAACACGACCAGCGCCAGGGCCACTCCCGCGAGGGCCCTGAATCCCTTCTCCAGCCTGGCGAGCAGTGAATCCCGGTTCATGACGCTGAGCCTCCTTTGGCGAGAACGATCGGCAACGCCGTCGTCAGACGAATACCAGGATGGACACTGGAGGCATGTTTGTCAATATAAATATATTGATAATCAATAATTTTTCATTATTAAACACGCTTTTTTTACGGAACCGACGGTGTGCGCTCGTCGATGATCGCCATTGAACGTGGCGCAGGGAGCAAGTACCCTGGCCGGCGTTTCACGGCTCTTTTTCTTGGGAGGCGACATGGCGAAAAAGGACTCGGACAAGGGACAGAAGATCCCCTGGCACAAGGTCAGGTCGAACTGGTTCTTCCTGGCTGTCACGGCCGGCGTGATCGCGTTCATGGCCTTCTACCGGTTCGAGGACGGCTACACCGGCCTCGAGCGCCTGTTCTACCGGGGCCGGGACGTGGTGCAGGAAACCGTGGAGGGCTGCCCCAAACCCACGAACGCCGAGGTCGAGGCGCACTTCGGCGACAAGGCGGGCTCCAAGCCCGTCGACCCGGGCTTCGACTCACCCGAGGGCGCCCTGTGCGGGAACGGCATGTCCTACTACTGCACTTCGGTGCCGCCCAAGAAGCCGATCCCCATCGGCTGGAAGACTCCCCCGATATTCGGCACGGATCCGGACTACCAGGGCCCCGAGCCGGGCGCGCCATTCAAGGAGTCGCCGTATGCCATGCCCTCGCCCAAGGTGGTCCTCGACCGCAGGCCGGTGCGGGACCTCGGTGACGACGAGCTTCCGGGCGAGCTTGGCGCGCGGACCGACGCGGCCAAGGGCAAGATCGGTCTGCTCGGCGGGAAGGGCGTTCCCGCGTCCCTGTCCGGCATCCAGGATCGTCTCGAGCGCCTTGAGGACGGTCTCTTCGACGTGAACGATGACGAGCCCCTGGCCCGCGACCTGCTCGCGAAGGGGTTCGAGTACGTGCTGGTAGACCGAACCGCGCCGCAGGCCGCGCCCTGGATCGAGGAGCGGATGTCCACGGTGCGGTTGCGCCTGCGGGACGCGGTGAGCCTGGGCTGGTTCCACCCGGCGGTGCTGGGGTCTGGCTGGGCCCTGTTCCGGATCGCCGCCCCCTTCGAGATCCCGGCGCCGGAAAAGCGCCGCATCACGCGCCGCATCCGCCAGCTGCTCTGCGGCGAGGAGCCCGAGGACTACCGGCCCTCCTTGCCCATCGACGCGGTCGGCGACTCGGTTCACCGGGTGATCGTCTCGCTGCGCAAGCGCGACGAGCCGAAGCTCAAGGGTCGCAAGCTCGCCAAACGGATGGCGAACCACGCCAACCTTTCAGACGCCATCGACGCGGCGGTGGCCAAGATCCGTGAGGACTGGGGCGAGATCCGCAAGACCAACAGCAAGTCCTACGGCTTCGAGCTGATCGCGGACTTGCCGAAGGCGATGCAGTCGATCGAAATCGAGGTCGACGTTCTCCACGACATCTGCTCACTGACCAACCGCACGCCGGCCAACCTGCTGTGGTACGTCGAGCTCGGCCTCGAGGGGTTGATGCTCCGCGACCGCGAGAAGGGCGCGGTCCACTACCTGGAACCCTCCTACGCGGTGCACATGGAGATCTCCGGCGAGGTGAAGTTCCTCGAGAACACGCTGCGCAAGGCGGACCTCGAGCAGTTCCTTCGGCCGGCCAAGAAAGCCAAGCGCGACGTCGTGCTGAACGAGAGCGATTGGCGGAGGGACCGGCGCTTCCAGCCCCAGCGCTTCCGCACCGTGAGCTGGATCGAGCGCCCGCAGGCCCAGGGCGGCGAGATCGTGGAGTTGTACCGGGGCGTGCCGCTGAAGACGATATGGGACGTGAGCCGCGCGAGCCTGGTGCGCTCCCTGCGCCTCGGCTCCGAGTGGCTGATGCGCAACCAGAGCAACGACGGCCAGTACGCCTACAAGTACACGCCGACCAACAAGGAGGGCCGGCGCTGGGACGCGGGCGGCAACATCGTGCGCCACGCCCTGAACCCCTACACGCTGCTGATGGTCAACAAGATCGAGCCCAACCCGGCCTACGTCGAGAGCGCCAAGCGCGGGATCCAGTTCACCCTCGACTTCCTGCGCCGCGAGGGCGGCCGCTGCGTGATCTGCCACCGCGATCCCCCGGCGCGCTACTACAACTCGAAGCTCGGTACCAACGCGGTGACGATCCTCTCGATCCTCAAGCTCGGCGACGTGGCGGACATCACGGAGTACGAGGACGTGCTGCGCTGCCTGGCGGACGAGTTGCTCTACGTGCAGGACCCCAATGGCCACTACTGGCAGTACGACGTGCCCCCGGATCATCCGTACTACGGCGCGGAGAGCACCATCGCCCCGGGCGAGTTCATCTTCGCCCTGTCCCGGATGTACAGCCACACCGGCGATGAAAAGTACAGGGAGTCCGTGGACCGCGCCCTCGGCTGGTACATGAAGGCGTGGCGCCAGCTGCTCGGCGAGCGCACCGAGAACGGGATCTACGACGAGGAGCACCGCGTCAACCTGATCGGCATCGTGCCCTGGCTGGTGACCGCCATGAACGATCTGCACAAGAAGACCGGGGAAAAGAAGTACGCGGATATCGCGTTCGAGCAGCAGGACTGGATCGACCGCGAGTTCTTCTGGTACGAGGAGCGCGCCCAGTACCCGGACTACGTGGGCTCGTCGTTCAAGGTCCACCGGGAGCTTCCCGCCATCAACTCGTGCCAGTACTCCGAGGGGGCCGCCGCGGCCTATGATCTGGCCAAGCGCGTGGGCCAGGGCGAGGAGGCGCGCCGCAAGCTGCTGGTCCATGGCATGCGCTTCTGCCTGCAGCTCCAGTACGAGGACTACGACACGATGTTCTTCCTGCCCGAGATGGACGCGGCCCTCGGCGGCTACCGCTACACCCTCGGGCACCTCAAGCTGCGCAACGACTACAACTACCACGCCATGGCGGCCATCGCCCAGGCCGTGGAGTACCTGGAGCCGGACGACTACCCGGCCGAGCGGCCGATGCGCATCGAGCCGACCCTGCGCGAGCTCCTCGGCGGGCAGCCGAACCCCGAGCGGGACGCGCCCCGGGCCCCCCGCGGCGCCCAGGCCCCGCTTGCCACCACCCCGGCTGTGGACGGAGGGCCGCCCGCACCCGCCGCTGCCCAATAACACCGAGCCTTCCTTCAGCCTCGGAATCCGGACACTCGGAATCCGGACACTCGGAATCCGGACGGTTGAGAGATCCTCCCCGCTCTGCTAGGCTTTCCGAGACGTGAGTAGAGTTACGGCCTCACAATCAGAGCAGAACTGCAAAAGGAGGACCTCGCATGCATCGCAGCACCAGTACCCTGTGGCTTGCTCTCGGATTCATGGTCTTTGTGTTGGCTGCGCCCGGCTGCTCGGACAACGGCGGGTCGGGTGATACCGGCACCGACGCGGACACCGATACCGACACGGACACCGATACCGACACGGACACCGATACCGACAC
>CAYZAI010000255.1:0-7119 GCA_964476305.1 uncultured Myxococcales bacterium | reverse complement strand
GTCCGAATCCGCGTCCGAATCCGCGTCCGAGGCGCCGTCGTCGTCGTCGTCGCCGCAGGCGGGCAGGGTGGCGCAGATCGCGGCCAGACAGGCCAGTAGCAAGAACACATTCTTCATTTTTTCACCTCCGTATCCTTCACAGATGGCGTTGACGGACGACCCGCTGCCCGTTCCCCTTGTCGAGATATCTTGATTCCTCTAAAACGCGATTATTCTAGCATGATGGGAAAAAGTGTCAATCGGGAAGGCCGACGACTCACGTCAGTCGCGCAACGCCGGCGTGGAGCAGCTTGCGCAGGATGCGCAGGGTCTCGATCTCGCCCAGCGGCGTCGCCACCACCAGCGTGGCCACGTCCAGCCTGCCTGTCAGCCTCGACAACAGGTACGCCTCCCGTGGCGCCAGGTCCATGCCGGCGAGGTGCTCGCGGGAGGCCGAGATCACGGGCACCCGGTGCGGCGGGATCTGCTCGTAGAGGTACTTGAGCTGCGTCTGCCGCAGATCCCGAAGCAGGCGCCTCGCCTCGGCGGCGTCCGGGTCGAGGCTGATCACCGTGGACAGGACCTCCCTCGCCTCGTCGAACTGCTGCTCCTCGACCAGCAACCGCGCACTGTCGATCAGCGTGTCCAGTGGCCCGAGGTGCGCGTGGTCGGGCTGCCCGCCGCCGATCTGGTCCACGACCAGGAGCTCCTGCTGGTGGGCCTCGAACAACAGGCGGTAGGCGTCGTAGCGGGACAGCGGCATCCGCAGGCACAGGGCCCCGACAGACAACGGCTCGCCGATCCGCCGCAGCTCCCGCCACAGCGGGTTGTTGGACTCGCCTTCCAGGGCGCGCACCACCGTGTAGGCGCTGGGCAGGACCTCGCGGAAGCGCCGCCAGTCGTCGATGCGTCGCATCGCCTCCACCAGCATCTCGGCTGTCGGGATCGGCTCGGGCAGCGGGCTCATCCGCTGGCCGCTGAACTCCGCGAGCAACCCCGAGGACGCGGGTGACGTGGAGAGGTGGAAGCTCCCCTCCTCGTGGAAGAACAGGTCCAGCACCGTCTCGAACACGTGCTCGATCCGGATCGAAGCCGCGATTCCGGCGTCCACCACGCCGCTCTTCTCGAGCAGATCGAGCGCCGCGCCTCCCGAACCCGCGCTCGCCAGGGAGGACTGGAGCGTGTCCGCGTCGATCACCCCCCGGGAGACCAGCATCTGGGCCGGATCCAGGCCCAGCGAGTCGTCCGAACCCACGGCCACCAGATCACCGTCCTCGAAAACGAGGTAGGTCTCCTCGGTCTCGACGGCGACGGACAGGGTGCCGCTGATCCGAGAGCCATGGATCCACTGGACAACGTCCGCGAGCTGTATCGTGTCGAACGTCCCGTGCAAGGGCATGGCGAAGCCTCCTCGCGGGCGGCCGCCCGCTTCAGATCACGCCGGAGCGCTCGGCGGCCTCGAAGCCGCGCAGGTAACGCAGGTGGACCAGCCAGCGCATCGGGCTGGCCTCCGGCATCGCGAAGCGGTGGTCGACCCCACCGGCGGTGATCTCGAAAAGATCCTTGCGCTGGATCACGGTGTTCTCGAGGTCCGCCACGGCGAAGGAGGACAGCGCCCCCCCCGGCCCGTCGGGCTCGAAGGACAACGCCCCGCGGGTCAGCGTCAGGGTCCCCCTGTCCACGGGGGCGAAGTCGCGTCCCGGCCCCTCGCGAAGCAGGGTCACGCCCTCTCCACGGACGAGCACCGTGTCGTCCCCGGCGCCGGCCACGGCTTCCCTCGCGGCCTGGCGATGGGCCGCGAACCACGCGTGCAGATCCGGGTACGGGGCCGAACCCCCGCCCGGCTCACACAGGCGGCAGTGGGCGTCGATGCGCCACTGGCCGCCGCAGGATCGGCAACGGATGGCGTCGCCTTCCATCGAGAGCCCGCCCTCGGCCTCGCAGCCGGGGCAGCGCCAGACCAGCCGTCCGAGGCCTTCGGCCAGTCCCGCGCCGGCGAACGGCACGCGCCGGTTCTCTTCGTCCAGGATGTCGTTGTGCGTGATGCCGCGCTTGATTTCCTCGAGGATGTCTTCCGGATCCATCTCCTTCAGCCGCTCCGCGGGCACGACCGTGCGCCGTACCTCGATCCGCCCGCGGCGCGAACGCTCGGCCCACCACGGCCGGGTGAGGAAGTTGCCGCGCAGCCGCAGGATCACCAGCGGGCACCGGGCTCGCTTCACGAGCCGCTCGATGCCGCCGTAAATCGGCTGGGTCGCGCCGTCCCAACTGGCCTGTCCCTCGGGGAAGATCAGCACCGGCTCGCGGTTCTTCAGGAAGCCCAGCGTGCGCTTGGTCGCGGACAGGTCGTGGGCGCCCTTCTTCTTGGCGAAGGCGCCGATCTCGCCCAGGTACCAACGGGTCACCGGGCCGGAGCGGAACCCGTCGTCGTTCATCATGATGCGCAGCGCCCGGCGCTGGAAGAGTCCCAGGATCCAGGGATCGAAGAAGTTGCCGTGGTTCGAGACCACGATGAACGGCGGTGCGGGCTCCGGGTCGGAGCCGGGCTCCAGCACGCAGCGGGTGCGGACTCCGAGCACGCGGCAGAAGGTCTGCCTCGTGAAGCTCCAGAAGAACTGGTGTCGGCTCATGGCGCCTCGCTCCTCGCCCGGCCCGCGCCGGGGAGGGGCACTATACCAGCCGCGAGGGGTGCGGGGGAACCTACTCCACCACCACCGGGACTTCCTTCAGGTCCAGCCCGCCGGGGTACATGTACGAGGTGTAGCTGCCCACGCCGTAGACCGTGATGGCGAAGGGATCCTCGCCCGAGATGGAGTGGATGCCGCCGGTGATCTCTAGGTTGGTGCGGGCCCACTCCGCGGTGATCTCCACGGTGTCCCCCGTGATGGGCAGGCCGTCCAGCGAGGGTGGCGCGCCGACGGCGTGGATCACGGTCAGGTAGTTGTAGACGTAGCTCGTCGGGGCGAGGAACGTGTAGCTCGTGCGGTACTGCTCCACCGGGACGCCCAGGGCCATGGCCGGATCGCCGTTCTGGGGCGGGTTCAGGTCCGAGGTGTAGTTCTGCCCGACCATGAACTGGGCCACGGCCACGCGGCCCGTGCCCGTGATCTCGAAGTCGCCGAGGCTCTCGAACTCGACGTACTGGCCCTTGTCCAGCGTCGCCGTCGGGTGGACCGATGGGGCGAACTCGATCTGGTTGTTGTTCGAGCCCGAGACCACGCGCCAGACCGTGGGCTCGGCCGCGGCCTGGGTGGTGTTGTGGGCGCACAGGTAATGGGTGCCCCAGGTCTCGAGAGGGAACATCTGCTGCTCGAGGTGATCGCAGGCGTACTTGTTGTACGGTACGAACGAGCAGTCGGTGCCGCCGAACACGGCCGGATTGGGGCCGTCGACCACCTCGATCCGGGTGCCGGTCAGATCGTATTCCGGCCCCACGTTGCAGCAGTTGCTCGTGCCGCACGACAGCTGGTCCGGGCAATAGTTGTTGGGTGGCGAACCGGAGAGCACCTGAAGCACCTCGTAGGGGGCGATGACCACGTCGGTCGCGGTCTGGCCCGGGGTCATCGCCGGATAGGACTGGTTCGATCCCGTGTCCGAGACCTGCGTGTAGGCCGACGAGGTGATGTCCACGTGCACCGGTCCGTCGTCCGGTCCGATGATGGCGAGGAACCCCGGGAGGACCGTTCCCGCACCGAGGACCGCCTTGATCTTGGTGGGGGCGCGGGTGACCACCACGTACTCGCTGCGGTACACGTGGGCCGGCAGCAGCAGCGAGGCGTCGTTGGTATAGGAGAAGGTGGCCCCCGCCTGGTAGTGCAGGGGGGCGAACTGGTAGACGGTCACCGGCAGGTCCGAGGTGATGTGGTAGGCGGCGTTGGCCACCTTGCGCGTGGCGAAGGACGATGTGGTCCCAGGTTCCAGGATGCCGTACTTCCAAGGCAGATCGTCGATGATCGTCATCGCGCCCGCCGGGATCTGGTATTCGTTGTCCACCTCTCCCCCCGGGCCATCGGTCACGTTGACCGTGGCGGCCTCGGCGCCGTCGTTGGCCACGGCGATGGCGTAGCCGAAGGACGCGCTGTCCAGCTGGATGTTGGACAGGGTCGTGCCCCAGTACTCGCAGCCGATGTACGACTTCTCGTTGATCGCCGAGGCGCACTGCTGCGAGATGTCGACGCACTCGCCCGCGGCGCAGACCAGTCCCTGATCGGCGCAGTTCTCGACCTGGATCCAGTGTGTGCCGTCCGAGGAGCACTCGGCCACCCAGTCACCATCGCACCAGATCTCCCCGGGTGTGCAGAACGCGACGTCGCTGTCGCCGTCCGCGTCGGTGTCGCCATCCGCGTCGGTGTCGGCATCGGTATCGGTGTCGGTGTCGGCATCGGTGCCGGCGGCCTTGCCGATTTCGTCCTTTTCGCAGGCGCTGGCCAGGGCCAGCGCCAGGCCCATCAGGGCCGTCGTCATCCACCGCAACGTCGTCATTTCGTCCTCCTAAAAAAGGTGCTGATTCGCTGCTCGTCGTTCCAGTGTACCATTCAGGGGGTCGATGGACGGAAGAAACGACCGGCGTGGGGAAGCGGCGCGGGAGCTTCACTCCCAGTAGAACGGGCGCGGAGGGGGCGGAGGGGCGAAGCCGTTGTCGGGCGACCCGGGAAACGGGTGCGGGCGCACGGGCTCCGGCGGCGGGTACCAGGGGCGGGGAATCACGCCGCGGGCGATCAGGCCTTCGGTGTCGTCGTAGTAGAGCGCCAGGCGCGCGTCGGGCCGGCGGGAGCGGCGTTCGAAGGTGGTCTGGCTGGCCGGCGACCAGGTGCCCTCGCCGTAGCCGGTGCCGATACTCTGGCTGCGGCGCGCGGGGTAGGCTCCGGACGGGGTCGCCTCGGCCGCAGGGGGGCCCGAGCGCCCGCCTCCTCCGTAGCCCGAGCCCAGCTTGCGGCGCAAGCTGTCGGAATCGTCCGTGGCGATGGGGTAGGGCGGGGGCTCGGGCGGCCGCGGGCGCCTCTCCTTGAACACCGCGACGCCGACAACACCGACGTTCGAGGCGTCCCCCATCCTCGCGGCATAGGAATCGGGCACATCGGTGAAGCGGAAGGCGGCGACCCCGGACCAGGACGTGCGGAACCCATCGATGCGCACCGAGCCGTAGGGCTGGATCACGTACCCCCGGTTCCTGCGGTAGTTGCCGGGCTGGCCGGTGATCACGTCCCGGCCATCGACGGTAACCACAGCCTCTATGCGCTCAGGGGAGTGATTGAAGACGCGGATGGCGTAGCGCTGCCCGCGCTGCCCTGCGACGTAGGTGGTGCCCCGGTACCGATAGGTGGGCAGAACGCCCCCGCCGTCGCTTTCCAGCCGGAAGCTGACCTCCCCTCCGCGGGAGGTGCTGCCCGCCCCCTGGGCCAGGGCACCGCCGCAGACCGAGAACGCGGTCAGAAGAACGGCGGCTGCCAATGCGGTCGAGTTGGAACGTGTCATGTCCGACCTCCTCTTTTCATCCCGGTGGCGCTTCGTGTCTGGCCACCTGACCTCTTGAGACGTCCCCGGCCGCCCCGCGGATCTGTTGCCGGGCGTTTTTTCTGGAAATCGCCTGCCGCCGCATCTGGAAAAATGCCCGCCGGGGAAGGGAATTCGAGTGCTGTTGACAATTTGCCTGGAAAAAAATAAAGTAACTTGTCCAAAAACGTGAAACGACTTTGCAAAGCTGTTTCGCAAGAATGTACCCGTCACCTAGAATTGACGGGGATTTCCACGGAGGAATGATTATGAATTTCAAATTGTTGATGTTTGCCCTGCTGGCGGCTTTCGCTTTCGGTCTTGGAACGACCGCTTGTGGTGACGACGACGATGGTGCCGCCGACGCGGACACCGACGCGGACACCGACGCGGATAGTGACTCGGACACGGATGTTGAAGACTGGGTCGGCACGCCCTGCACCATGACGGAAGAGGGGGACGAGGACGACGGCTTCTGCGCGGGTCTTTCGGGCGATCCGGAAGCCTTCTGCTTCGGGTGGTCCGATGCGCCTGGCGGCATCTGCACCAAGCAGTGCGATTTCGCCACCTACGATGTCCCGGTGGATGGCTGCAACATGGACGGCAAGGTCTGCATGGACATCTCGACCATGACCTCGGACGCCGCTGACGACGCCGCGGGCCTGGGCCTCTGTGTCGAGACCTGCGTGGTTACGTCAGCGGGTGACGAGTGCAAGGCCGACTACATCGCCTGCAACCCGCAGTCCTGGTCGATGGAGATCCAGTTCGCCACTTGCTTGCTGCCCAAGTGCGCGGCGGACGCGGACTGCCTCGTTGGATCCGGACCGGAGTGCATGGCGGACACCGAATGCCTCACCGAGAACGGCGAGTACTGCTCGGCGGACGGCTACTGCGTTTTCGAGGGCACCTGCACCACCGCGAGCGGCCTGTGCTCGTGGACCGGCCTCGCCGGTTCCGAGATCGGCGATCCCTGCGAGACATCCTGGGACTGCCCGGACAACTCGCTATGCTTCACCGAGGTCGAGGATAGTCTCGGTGTCGGCTTCCCGAAGAACGGCTATTGCATCAAGCAGGGCTGCACAGCCGCCAATGTCTCGGCGGCCAACGGCTCGGGCTCTTCGGACACGGCGATCCAGGAGCGTTACGGCTGCGGAATGCTGGGCTCCTGCTACGGTGGGTTCTACGGCGGGGGCCTCTGCATGCGGCGGTGTGGTCCGGCCAACGACCAAGCGGTCTTCCGTTGCCGGCAGGGCACTTGGGATGATGAGATCCTCGACGTGAATGGCGACTACGATTGTTATGACACGTCGGGGCTCGGCTTCTACATCAATGCCACGGGCAACACCGAGATGTATCCCGTGTCGGCTACCCCGGTCTGCGCCTGGGTTACCCGCAACTTCCAGGTGAAGTGCAACGACACCGAGTACGACATGGATGCGGCGCAGTGCGGCCAGTTCTTCGGCGGCTCGTACGGCCTGAGCATGACCTGCCGCAACAAGGACACGGGCGAGCTCGACGAGAACGGCTACTGCCTCGACATCACCACCTCGGGCCCGGAGGGCAACTGGGGCGGTGACGCCGACACGGACGCCGATACCGACGCCGACACGGACGCCGATACCGATGCGGACACGGACGCGGATACCG
>CAYZAI010000254.1:0-7131 GCA_964476305.1 uncultured Myxococcales bacterium | reverse complement strand
AATGGGTGAAGAACATCTTCGTGCTCACCGCGCTGATCTTCTCGGGCCGGGTGACCGACCCGGACGCGGTGCTGCACGCGATGCTGGCCTTCGCAGCCTTCTGCCTGGCCTCCAGCGCCACCTACCTGCTCAACGACTGGCGGGACATCGAGGACGATCGCCGCCACCCGACCAAGCGCAGCCGCCCCCTGGCAGCCGGCGACCTGCCGGTCTGGACCGGTCCGGTCGGCGCGCTGCTCGCCGCGGGCGGGGCCCTCGCCATAGGCTTCGTCCTGCTCGGAACGGGCACGGGCGCAGCCATCAGCCTGTACCTGGCCTTGAACCTGGGCTACTCCCTCGGCCTCAAGCACCTGGTGATCATCGACGTGCTGATCATCTCGGCCGGGTTCGTGCTGCGGATCGTGGCCGGGGCCATGGCCCTCGACGTGATGCCGTCCACCTGGCTGATCCTCTGCGCTGTGACGGTCTCGCTCTTCCTGGGCTTCACCAAGCGCCGGGCCGAGGTGGTCCTGCTCGGCGAGCGGGCCAGCGAGCATCGCCGCGTGCTCGCCCACTACAACACCGCGTTCCTTGACCAGATGATCTCCATCGTCACGGCCGCGACCGTGGTCTGCTACGCCCTGTACACGGTCGACCCGCGCACGGTGGAGCTGGTGGGATCGAGGCTGCTGCTGCTCAGCGTGCCCCTGGTGCTGTACGGCATCTTCCGTTACCTGTACCTCGTGTACCACGGCTCCTCCGGTGGTGATCCGACCCGCACGGTCTTCACGGACATCCCGCTGCTCCTGACCGGAGCGCTGTGGGGCGGCTGGTGCACGTTGGTGATCCTGTTCGGCGAGGAGATCAGGCGATTCCTGATCTGACCTCGCAGCGAGGTGGCTCGATGGCTCGATGGTACACACTGCTCGCGGTGGCGCTGGTCTTCAACGCGGTGGCGAACGTGCTGATGAAGGCCGGGATGCGGACCGCGCCCGAGGGCGCCGGGGCGACGGCGATGCTCCGCCACTACCTGACGTCCTGGCCGGTGCTCGTCGGGCTGCTCCTGTTCGCGCTCAACGTGCTGGCCTACACCCAGGCGCTGACCCGGATCCCCCTGTCGGTGGCCTACCCGCTGATGACCTCGCTGGGGTTCCTGATCGTGGTGTCCGCGTCCGCGGTCTTTTTCGAGGAGACGATCACGTGGGTCCAGGGCATCGGCTTCGCGTTGATCGTCGCCGGCGTTGTCCTGGTCGCGAGATGACACGCCAGCCGCGCCTCGCGTCCGCCCTCGCCGTGCTGGTCCTATCCGGCTGGGCCACGGCCTGCGCCCCGGATCACGCGCCGCCGCCCCCGGACCGCGATGACCTGGCGGAGCGCCAGGCACGGCTCGACGAGGTCTCGGCCAGGCTCGAGGAGATCTCCGACGCGACGGTGGGAACCTGCCTGATCCACACCGGGCACCCGGACGATCGGGTCCGGCGGGCCGCCATCCTGCGCCTGATGGAGATCGGCGAGCCGTCGAGGCGTGTGGTCCCCGACCTGATCGCCCTGCTCAGCGACGATGCGCCGCGAGTGCGCACGGCCGCCGCACGGGCCCTCGGAGCCCTCGCCGACAGGCGTGCCATCGATCCGCTGATCGCCGCGCTGGTGGACGAGAACGCAGAGGTCCGGCTCTTCGTGTGGAAGGCGCTGCGCAGACACGGGTCCGCGGCCCATGCCCGGCTCGTGTTCCACCTCGGCCCGGACAGCCCGATCGCCGATCTGTCCCGGACCGACGACCAGGGGCGCAAGGTGTCCCTGCGAGGCGAGTTGCGCAGCCGCCTGCCGCGCGTGGGAAAGCCGATCGTGCCACACCTGCTCGCCGCCATGGAAAACGGCGAGGAGGGCCTGGTGGTGAACATCCTTCGCGTTCTCTGGCAGATCGGACCGGATGCCGTGGAGGCCGTCCCGACCCTCGTGAAGCTGCTCGAGACCGGCAACCAGGAGATCAGGTTCCAGGCCACCCGCGCCCTCGGCGCGGTCGGAGATATCGATCCGGCGGTGCTGCCTGCCCTGCACAGGGCGAGCAAGGACAAGACGGACCAGGTCCGCAGGACGGCGAATCGCGCGCTGAAGGACATCGCGGACACCACCCGGGCCGGAAAGAAGAAGCACCCCCGCCAGGGCGCGGATCGATCGGTGCCCGAAGGCGCCAGGCCAGCCGTGGACCGGGACGGCGGGCCGGTGGCCTCGGAGGCCGAGCCCGTGGAAGGCGACCTGCCCGATTGAGCCCGCGGCACCACCGCTTGCCGGAAGAAGGATGCTATTGAAAGCATCGGCGCGGCCAGCGCGCGACTCCGACTGTCCCGTTCAGCCCCGTTCATTATCATAACTATTCGTAATATTTGTCTGTTTCAGATATCTGGCCACTTGGCACCGCGGTTGCTAGGACTTTGGTTCGGGAGGTGGCTTTCTAGATGACGCGACACGAGGCAGCGCTCTTCCGCCGGCCACCGAGCTCAGGTGCCCTGCTCGCGTTCCTTTGCCTGGCCTTTCCGTTGTCGTGCGGAGGCGGGGGCGGCGACGCGGAGGAGACCGGGGACGGAACCGCCGCCAAGCACCTGGCGTCCCGGACCGGACCAGCCGACTTCGGGGGCGATCGCGACGCCGGCGTCGTCGATGCGGGCGACGACGGTGGAACGCCGGTATCGCGGGGCGAGGCGGCCCCGGATGCGGGCGCCTGGGCCGGTGGGACCGAGTGGATCCTGCTCCTGGGCTTCGACAACTGGAGCCGGCTGCCGGGGCGGACGGACGCCATCATCCTCGCCGCCTTCCATCACGAGACCGCTGACATCGGCCTGATCAGCATCCCGCGCGACCTGTGGGTGGATATCCCGGGCTGGGAGCCCGGTCGGATCAACAAGGTCTACCGGGTGGGTGAGATGCTGCACGGGAGCGGGGGCGGCAACCGGCTGATGACCAGGGTGCTGCAGGCCGAGTTCGGGATCCGCGTCCACCACACGGTGACCGCGGATTTCCGCGGGTTCCGGCAGGTCGTCGATCTGCTGGGAGGCATCCCTGTCGACGTCCACTGCCCGATCCGGGACAACTTCATCGACGCCTCCTCCCCGACCGGCTGCGACAGGCTCGAGCTGAACGCCGGCCGCCAGCGCCTGGACGGCCGCACGGCCCTGCTCTACTCGCGTTCCCGCCATGGCCGCTCCGACCTGGACCGGGCGCGGCGTCAGCAGGCGGTGATGATGGGGCTCAAGCGCCGCCTCACGGCCTGGAACGTGGTGCCGCGGCTGCCCTGGCTCTGGCGCACGACCAAGGCCCACACCCGCACCGACCTCGACCTGGGCGGCGCGGTCCGGCTGGCCACCACGGCCGTGTCCGCCGGGGCCGGCATGGTCCACGGGCTGGTGCTGAGGCCGCCGATCGTGCGCTCGTGGCGCTCCCCCGAGGGACAATCCGTGCTGCTGCTCGACCACCGGCTCTTCTCGCAGGCCCTCGCCGAGCTGTTCGACGCCCCGGCACCCGGCCTGCGAGAGAGCTCACCCTGCCCCGACCCGGATGTCGCCATCAACTGGCGAGACCGGGCGCGGGAGTACAGGCTGCGCCATGGCGGCGCACCTGTCGGGGACGGCGGGGTTGACGGGGACGACGATCCGCCCGAAGACGAACACCCGGACGCGGCGGTCGAGGCGGACCCCCCGCGAACGAGCGAGGAGTAGCATGAGACGAATATCCGATGCCGCCCCGCGAAGGTGCCTGTGGCTGGCGCTGCTCATGTCCGCGTCCGGGTGCGACCTTCGCTCCTGCGGCTCCGGTGATGCGACCGGCGACGCCGGGCGACCCCCCTTGGCCGCGGAGCCCGAGCCGCCCGGGTTCCCGCACCAGAGCTTCCCGGATGCGGCCGCAGCCCTCGCCCACGTTCTCGAACGCGCGAAGCCCCGGGTCGTGGGGTTCGGCGAGTACCACCAGGTCGAGGGCACGACCGGTATCCTCTCGACCCTCGAGCGCTTCCGGCGGGATCTGCTTCCGGTGATCGCCCCTGGCGGGTCCGATCTGGTCGTGGAAACATGGATCAGCGCCGGCGGCTGCGGCAAGGCGGAGCAGCA
Source organism: uncultured Myxococcales bacterium (assembly GCA_964476305.1). Taxonomy (GTDB): domain Bacteria; phylum Myxococcota_A; class Polyangia; order JAAYKL01; family JAAYKL01; genus CAYZAI01. Next base: position 3,052 of record CAYZAI010000254.1, on the reverse strand, counting down.
GGTCGTTTCGCAGGTGGACCAGGTCACGGAGCGCCCGGCCGGGACCGGGAACGAGACCGTCGCGCTGATCCGGGACGCCAAGGCCCGAGGGCTCGTGCCCCACATCCTCGAGCTCGACTGCGCGGCGTACGAGCGCCTGCTCGACCGCGACGGCGGCCTCGACTACTTCGCCATGCTCGAGCTCGTGGGCAAGTCCCTGGAGAAGAAGGGCGCGGCCGTGCTGGCGGCCCGCGGCACCGATTCCCGCCTGGTGGCGCTGATCACCGGCGCGGCTCACAACGACGCGGCCCCGTCCGAGATCTGGGCGCCGATATCGTACGGCCCGGGGCTGGCGTCCAGGGCCGGCGGGCGCTACCTGGAGGTGGATCTGCTGGTGCCCGAGTTCGTCGAGGCCAGCACGCTGGCCGCGGACGAGCCGTGGTTCCCGCTGTTTCGCGAGCTCGCCGCGCCGGACCGGGTGTCGCTGGTCGAGCTCGGCCCGAGCTCGTTCATCATCATCCTGAAAAGCGGCGTGAAGGCCGGTCCCCCGCCGTCGGACTGACGTCCCCTCAGCTCTTGCGATGCTCGATGCCGGGGGTGCCGTCGTAGAACCGGTTGTACTCGGGCGAGTTGTAGGCCTTGTACTCTATCGCCCAGGGCTCGACGCCGACCGCACCGTCTTGCACCGTGATCGTCAGCGCCATGGGCGTGACCTTGCGGTAGCCGGATTCGGGCGGCAGGTCGGCGTTGTCCTTGCCCCCGGCCGAGAACAGGGTCAGCAGCACGACGTTCTCGTCGTCGTACGTGCGGTCGAACCCGGCGTCGATCTTCTCGTGGCCGCGCACGATGGTGTGGCAACCGATGCGCTGGAGGAACGCCGCGGCCTGGAGCCGGCCGAAGGGGAAGCGGGCCGACTGCTCCTGCATCTCGACCGGGATCACGTCCGCGGTGCTCGGATCGCTCCACATCATCTGGAACCGGATGTCGTCGTGGTTCAGGCTCGACAGGTCCTTCCAGACCTTCTTGATGGTCAGGTCCCGCGGGATCCCCCCGTGCACGAAGAGGATGCCGTCCAGGAGGAGCATCTGCGGCATGCTGTCGAACAGCCGGATGTAGTTTCGCAGGATATCCACGGGCACGTAGGGCTTGAGCGTTGCGATGGCCTCGGCGGGCTTCACCCCGCCGTAGATCTCGCCCTTGTACTCGAAATAGTTCTCGTGGTTTCCGCGCAGCATGTAGACGTGGTCCGGGGCGGTGTTCTGCAGCTGCATCGCCGCGCGCAGCACGCCGTTCAGGCTGAAGATGCCGCGATCGATGTAGTCGCCGAGCAGGATCAGCTTGGGGTTCGGGTTGTTCGCGGGATCGCGGCGAAAGGCGTCGACCTTCTCGAAGAACCGCGACTGCATCACCGCGGCCTTCAGGCAGCTGTAGCAGCCGTGCAGATCCCCGAGCACGGTCAGGTCGTAGCTCATGCCGGGAGCGGCCGGCACCACGTGGACGTGGCCGTCGAGGAACGGCTCCTGTCCGGCCAGTTCGCCCACCTGCTTCACGCCCTCGAGCCTCCCGTCGCCTTTCGCGCGCTTCGCGTCGAACAGCGACATGGTCTGCTCGAGCAGCGCGATGTCCGTGTCGATCTGGCGCAGCAGGGTCTCGTGATCCGCAGAATAGTTGTCCTCGAACCGGTTGAAGAACGGGTGGCTGATCTCGGCCGCGGCACGCCGCACGGCCTCGGTGACGCTGACCGGCGGGCGCATGCCGGTCTCGACCATCTCGATCCCGAGATCGGCCTCGAGCAGGGCGGCCAGCTCGGCGCGGAAGGCCACCTCGGCCGGGTGCGCCACCCCGTCGGCCATCAGAAGCTCGTCCACGGTGCTCATCAGCTCCTCGCGGCCGGCCTCGTCGAAGCTCTCGAAGATCTCGAAGCAGCGCAGCTTGAGCTTGGAGTGGACGAAGTCGTTCTGATCCTCGTCGCTGGCCACGGCCTCGGTGAACAGCGCCTTGATCATCTGATCGATGCGCTCGAACTCCTCGTGGAAGTGCGCCGTGTACTTGCCGACCAGCTCGTCGCGCAGCTTCTGCTCGGCGCCCGGCATGGCCGAGTCCACGCGGTGGACCACGAGGCGCCCGATGTACCGCGAGATGAACTCGCGCTCGGACTGGTCGAAGTCGCCGTCGATGTAGCCGAAGGTCGTCAGGTAGAAGATGACTGCCTGCATCTGCCGTTCGGCGATTTGCGGATTCTCGCTGAAGGTGATCATGCGGCGCATTTTAGTGGAAACGCCGGTTCAGGTCGAGAGGGAGATCGGCTCTTCCGGCCGGGGCGTGCTATAGTCCCCTCGATGACGGGCGAGAGAGAGAGGCGCACCCGGCGGGAGTTCCTGCGGACGTGCGCTGCGGCAGCCGGGGCCGGGCTCGTCGGCGGGACCTGGAGCTGCTCCAGCTCGACGCCGGCCGGCGGGGGTCCGACGGACGCCACGGGCGCGGTGGATGTGCCGCAGACCCCCGTCGCACGCCCCGTGGAGAGGTTCGTCGGTCGCGTGGTCCGGCGTTCCGATCCCGGCGTCTTCGGCTCTGCCGGGCACGACCAGGCGCGCGTGGACGAGCTGGTGCACCGCGCGGTGGCCGATCTGGTGGACGTGAAGGATCCGGCCGAGGCGTTCCGCGCCCTGTTCGACCCGAAGGACGTCGTGGCGATCAAGGTCAACTGCCTGGCCGGGCCCGGCATGTCGAGCTCGCCGAGCGTGGTACGAGCGCTGGTGTCGGGGCTCGAGGGGATCGGCATCGCCCACCGGGACATCTGGATCTTCGAGCGCACCACCGCCGAGCTGAAGCGCGCCGGCTTCGAGAGCAACCGCTACTCGGACACCAGGCCGCGCTGTGCCGGGAACGACGAACTGGGTTTCCAGCCCGAGCTCACCTTCTCGGGTGCGGTGGGCAGTTCCTTCGCCAACGTCGTCGCCCGCACCGCCAGCGCCCTGATCAACGTGCCGGTGCTCAAGGACCACGACCTCTCAGGCGTGGGCTGCGGGATGAAGAACCTCTACGGCCTGATCCACAACCCCAACCGCTACCA
>CAYZAI010000253.1:0-7137 GCA_964476305.1 uncultured Myxococcales bacterium | reverse complement strand
ACTTTTCAGGGCACGCCGCGACTTTGATCGTGCCTTCCCGGAACTTTTCAGGGCACGCCGCGACTTTGATCGTGCCTTCCGGGAAGTTTTCAGGGCACGCCGCGACTTTGATCGTGCCTTCCGGGAACTTTTCAGGGCACGCCGCGACTTTGATCGTGCCTTCCCGGAACTTTTCAGGGCATGCCACGACTTTGATCGCACGTGTTCGGACTGCCTTCGAGGCGTGCACGGACCGTCGATCTGGGAGATCCCCTGCGACAGGCCGCTCACGACAAGAACAGCTCAGCAGTGAATGGACAAGAACAGGTCCCGCTGCTCGTCCTAGCCGTTCGGAACCGGCGGATCTTTCGGGAAGACCTCCGGATTGGCGTCATGCACGGCATCCAGGACGCTCCTTGCGCGTTCCACGCAGATCTCGGCCTCGCTGCGGGACACCCCTCGAGCGCGAACATGGCCGATACCGCGTGGAAGGCTGCGTAGTAGGCCCTGGAAGCCGCCGCATTGGGATCGATGGTCACGAGCGCCTCGGCGCCCATCGCGGACAGCGGTCCCGCGATCGAGGGCTCGCCCGGGTTTCTCCCAAGTTTCGCTTGCGGCGGACGGTACGCACCCATAGAATGACCGGAAATGTCTTCCGGTCAGAAAAGGCGCCAGACGAAGAACGGGAAGCGGGACGCGATCCTACAGGCCGCGTGGAAGCTGATCCGCCACTACGGCTACAACAAGACGACCATCGAGGACATCGCCCAGGAGGCGGGCGTGGGCAAGGGCACGGCCTACCTCTACTTCAAGTCCAAGGCCGAGATCATGCTCTCGCTGACCGAGCTGACCAACAACCGGATCACCGCGGATCTCGAGCGCATCGCCGCCGGGCCGGGCGGCCCCGAGGAGCGGCTCAGGGCCTGCGTCCTGCACCGCCTGCTCACCCTCTTCGACATCGTGCAGAAGTACCCCCACGGCTCCGAGGTCATCAGCTCGATGCTGCCCGAGATCGTCGAGCGCCTCGACCGATACGTCCGCGCCTACGGCGAGCTCTTCGCCGGGCTGCTGAGAGAAGGCGTCGCGTCCGGTGAGCTCGAGGCCGCGGATCCCCGGGCCACGGGTCGCCTGCTGGCGGAGCTCTTCGAGTTCCTCACGCCGCCCTACTACCGGCTCAAGTCGCGCCGGAGCCTCGAACGGTTCGCCTCGAACACGCTGGATCTGTTCTTCCTGGGGATCCGGGCGCGGGGCGCGGGACCGGAAAGGAAGAACGTGCCATGAGGATCCTCCACGAGTTCGCCTACGAGCGGCCCCGAACCATCGACGAGGCGCTGGCCCTGCTCGCGAAGCACGGCGGGCGCCTGAGCCCGCTGGCCGGCGGCACGGACCTGGTGGTCAACATGAAGATGCGCGGCATCCTCCAGCTCACCGAGGGCGCCGGCACGCCCCAGGCGAGGTGGCCCGCGGCGAGGCGCGTCCCGGCGATCCAGCGGCCCGCGGTGGTGATGTCCCTGGCCGATCTTCCGGAGCTCGGCGGCATCGACGCCGGCGCGGACCGGGTCCGCATCGGGCCACTCGCCACCATGGCGCGGATCGCCGCGTGCGACGACCTGCCCGCGGCCGTGCTCGCGGTCCGGGACGCGGCAGCGATCATGGGCTCCCCGCTGATCAGGAACCTCGGCACCATCGGCGGCAACCTCATCAACGCCCGCCCCGCCGCGGACACGGCGGTGGCCCTGCTCTGCCTGGACGCGAAGCTGGAGCTGGCGTCCGCGGGCGGCCGGCGGCGCGTGGACATCGCCTCGTTCTTCACCGGGCCCGGGACCAGCGTGCGCCGGCCCGACGAGCTGCTGGTCGACGTCGAGGCCCCCTGCGGTCCGGGCGAGGGCAGCGCCTACCTGCGGATGGGCAACCGCCGGCAGCTCGAGATCGCGCTGGTGGGCGTCGCGGCCTGGCTGCGGCTCGACCCGGCATCCGGCACCGTGGCCGAGGCGCGGATCGCTCTGGGCGCGGTGGCCCCAACGCCGGTCCGCGCGGGAAAGGCCGCCAGGCTCCTCGTCGGGCAGCCGCCCGAACCCGAGGCCTTCGCTCGCGCCGCCCGCGAGGCCAGTGCCGAGGTCAGCCCCATCAACGACTTCCGCGGCTCCGCCGCCTACCGCCACGAGCTGGTGAAGACCCTGGTGGCGCGGGCCCTCGAGGCGGCGGCGAAGCGCGCCGCGGGCCCGGGAGGTGCGAGATGAAGACCCTTCTTCGCCTGACCGTGAACGGCAGGGAGCACGAGCTGGCCACGGTGCCGATGCGCACCCTGGCGGAGGTCCTGCGCGAGGACCTCTGCCTCACCGGCGTCAAGCAGGGCTGCGGCGAGGGCGAATGCGGCACCTGCACCGTGCTGCTCGACGGCCGACCCGTCAACTCCTGCCTGGTCCTGGCCATGGAGGCCGCCGGGAGGCAGGTGACGACGATCGAGGGCCTGGCCCGGGGTGCGAAGCTCCATCCGCTGCAGCGCGCCTTCGTCGACCACGGCGCGATCCAGTGCGGGTTCTGTACGCCTGGCATGATCCTGGCGGCCAAGGCCCTGCTCGAAAAGAAGGCCCGCCCCACACGGTCCGAGGTCCGCGAGGCCCTGGCCGGCAACCTCTGCCGCTGCACCGGCTACCAGAAGATCGTGGAGGCCGTGGTCGCCGTCGCCGACGACATCGCGACGGACGAGAAGGGAGGCGCCCGATGAGCGGGAGGAAGGTGGTGGGCAGCCGTGCGGCGCGGGTGGACGCTGCGGACAAGGCCACGGGCCGTGCGATCTACATCGATGACATGACCCGCCCGGGCATGCTGCACGGGGCCCTGCTTCAGAGCCCGGTGGCCCACGGCACGATCCGGAAGCTCGACACCTCGAGGGCCGAGGCCCTGCCCGGCGTCCACGCCGTGGTGACCGCGGCCGAGGCGGGCAAGGGGCGCTTCGGCGTCAGCCCGGCGCGCTACGACGAGACGATCTTCGCCGTCGACAAGGTGCGCTACCTCGGCGAGGAGATCGCCGCGGTGGCCGCCGAGGATCCGCTCACGGCGCTGCGGGCGATCCAGCTGATCGACCTCGAGATCGAGGAGCTGCCCCTCGTGCTCGACATGGAGGACGCGCTGACGCCGGGCGCCCCGCAGCTGTTCGGGGAGTACCCGGGCAACGTCACGGCCAAGGTCTTTCAGGAGTTCGGCGATATCGAGCAGGCCCGGGCCGGGGCCGATCGCATCTACCGCGATCACATGTTGAACAGGATGCAGGACGGCGCGTTCCTCGAACCCCAGGGCTGCATCGCGGAGGTCGACCATCGCGGCTACCTCACGCTGCACACCTCGACCCAGACCCCGCACTACGTCCAGCGCACGGTGGCGATGCTGCTGGGCCTGCCCACGGAAAAGGTGCGGGTGGTCAAGCCTTACGTGGGCGGCGGGTTCGGCCCCAAGGCCTCGGCCTCGAACATGGAGCTGGCCGCCTGCCTGCTGGCCAGGCGGACCGGCCGCCCGGTGAAGATCACCCTCAGCCGCGAGCAGGTCTTCCTACGCTCGCGGGCGCGGCACCAGTTCCTCCACGAGATGGAGCTGGGCGTGAAGAACGACGGCTCGCTGGCCTTCCTCGACCACCGCTGCGTCCTCGACGGCGGCGCCTACTCCAGCTTCGGCATCGCCACGGTCTACTACGCCGGCTCGCTGCTCGGTGGCCCCTACCGCCTGCCCGCCATGCGCTACCACGGAGCCCGCGTCTGCACCAACAAGCCCGCCAGGGGCGCCCAGCGCGGCCACGGCGGCGTCATCGCCCGAGCCCTGTTCGAGTCGCTGCTGGACCGGGCCGCGGAGGACCTCGACGTCGATCCGGTGGAGCTGCGCCTGAAGAACGTGATGTCCGCCGGCGAGGTGACCTGCAACGATCTCGACATGTCCAGCCTGGGCATGCGCGAGTGCCTCGAGCAGGTCCGCGACCGCTCGGGCTGGGCCGGCAAGAAGGGGCGTCTCGAGAGGGGCAAGGGCATCGGCTCGGCCTGCGGTTTCTTCGTCTCGGGCGCCGGCTACCCGATCTACCGCTCGGGCACCTGGCACTGCACGGTGGTGGTCCAGCTCGCCGAGACCGGGGGCGCGGCCATCGTGCGCTCGGCCTCCGCCGAGATCGGCCAGGGCTCGGACACGGTGCTGGCGATGATTGCCGCCGAGGAGCTGGGCATCCCCCTCGACTGCGTCCGCGTCCAGTCCGGCGACACCGACCTCTCGGTGGACCTCGGCGCCTACTCCAGCCGTCAGACACTGATGACGGGCCACGCAGCGCGCCAGGCCGCGGCCGACGCCAGGCGCCAGGTGGCCGAGTGCCTTGCCGAGGTCTTCGGCCGGCCGGCCGACAGCTTCGTCTTTGCCGACGGTTTCGTCGACCAGGCGGACGGCCCCCTCGACATCTCGAAGGTGCGCGAGCAGTTCCTCAAGGAGCACCGCGGGTTCTCGGACCTGCCGGACGGGCCTCGGTTGACCTTCCGCGAGGCATCGCGACTGGCGTTCGTGATGAAAGGCACCATCCTCGGCCGTGGCGAGTACCGCCCGCCGGCTCTCGGGGGACGCTTCAAGGGAGCGGCCGTGGGCACCTCGCCGGCCTACGGCTGCTCGGCCCAGATCATGGAGGTCGTGGTGGACGAGGGCACGGGCCAGCTCACCCTCGAGCACGTGACCGCGGCCCACGACTGCGGCTTCGCCCTCAACCGCACCCAGGTCGAGGGGCAGATGCAGGGAAACTTCCTGATGGGTCTGGGTGAGGCCTGCTTCGAGGAGGTCAAGTTCGACGACCTCGGGCGCACGGTGAACCCCAACCTCGCCGAGTACAAGATCCCGACGATGCTGGACGTTCCGGACATGGACCCGGTGATCGTCGAGAGCGGGGAGCCCAACGGCCCGTACGGCGCCAAGGAGGTCGGCGAGGGCGGAATCATGCCGGTGATCCCGGCGATCATGAACGCAGTCCACGACGCCACGGGCATCCGCTTCCGCGAGCTGCCGTTGACCCCGGAGCGCGTGCTGACGGCGATGAAGCAGCTGCGCGAGACCGGGGAGGTCACCTTCGCCGCGGACGGGAAGTGCCGCAAGGTGATGGCGCTGCTGGACGGGATCGCAATAGAGCGGAAATGAGCTTCGCCTGCATCGTTCTCGCCGCGGGAGAAGGCCGCCGGGCCGGTGGCTGCAAGCCGCTGATGGAGCTGTGTGGCAAGACGGTCATCGACCGGGTGATCGCGGCGGCCTCGGCCGTGGCAACGCGCATCGTCGTCGTGGGCGGCTGCCGTTTCGAGGAGCTGCGGGCCCACATCGAGACACACCACCCGCGGGTGGCGATCGTGGACAACACCGGCTGGCGCGAGGGGATGTTCTCGTCCGTGCGGGCCGGCCTCGCGGCCGTCGAGTCGCCCGCCTTCGTCCACCCGGCCGACGTTCCGGGAGTCGATCCCGGGGTCTACCGGATCCTGGCCGCGGCCTACGAAGCCGACCCCGGGCCCGTGGTCCGACCGGTCTTCGGCGGCCGGCGCGGTCACCCGGTGCTGCTCGGCCCCGACGCGGTGCGGGCCGTGCTTCAGGCTCCCCGGGACTCCAGCCTGCGTGAGGTGCTGTCCCGCCTGGCCGGCCTGGACGTGGACGTGAACGACCCGATGGTGCTGAGGGACTTCGACACCATCGAGGACCTGGATGGCCTGAGGAATGATCTCGGGGATGCGATTCGCGAGGGAGGATGACCATGGACGTGCTGCGCATCGCGATCGAGCGGGCAGCGGGCGGCGAGGACCTGGTGCTCGTCACCGTGGTCGGGGTCGGCGGCTCGGCGCCGCCCCGGGTGGGCTTCCGGATGCTGGTAACCGGGGCCGATTGCCAGGGGACCGTGGGCGGCGGCAACCTCGAGCACGAGGCGATCCGGATGGCCCGGGAGCTGCTCGCCGCCGGCGGCGGACCGCGCCTCGAGCACCTCGACGTGGCCGATCTGGACATGTCCTGCGGCGGCGAGGTCACCCTGTTTTTCGAGCCCTTCCGGGCGGCCCCCGCGCTGTGGATCTTCGGCGGCGGCCACGTGGCCAAGGCGCTGGTGCCCATGGCCGCGGCCACGAACTGGCGCGTCACCGTCGCGGACAACCGCGCCGAGTTCGCCGACCCCGCCCGGTTCCCCGAGGCCGCCGCGACCGTTTCCGCACCCTACCTGGAGGCCGCCGCCAAGGTCCCGGCCGGCGCCTTCGTCGTGATCGTGACCCACGGCCACGCCCACGACGAGGAGTTGCTCGGCGTCATGGCCCGCATCGAGCCGAAGCTGCCGTACATCGGGATGATCGGCTCGGCGCGGAAGATCGCCGAGATCCTCTCCCGCCTGCGGGCGGCCGGAGTCGAGACCGGCGACAACATCCAGACCCCCATCGGCCTCGATCTGGGCGGCGACACACCCGGCGAGATCGCGCTTTGCATCGCGGCCCAGATCCAGGGCCTGCGCCACGGCAAGGAAGGGCTCCCCCACTACCGCGACCGGCACGCCGCGAGGTGAGCCTTGCCCCGCGTGATCCTCCTTTCCGGTCCCAAGTTCTCGGGAAAGAGCCGCTTCGTCGAGAAGCTGGCGCGCGAGCTGGCCGCCGAGGGGCTGCGGATCTCGGGCTTCTTCCAGCGCGGCGTGTTCGACGAGGCAGGGAAGAAGATCGGCTACGACCTGGTGGAAGTCGCTGGGGGCACGAGCCGATCCCTGGCGCGGATCTCAGAGGATGGCGATCGCTGGGTCTTCGACGACGACGCCTTCGCGCCTGCCGCCGCGGGCATCGATCCCGACGCGGACCTGTTGATCATCGACGAGGCCGGCCCGTTGGAGTTGTCCGGCAAGGGCCACCGGCAGACCCTGGAGCTGGCCCTCGGCGGCCGCGGCCCGATCCTGCTGTCCGTCCGCGAGGAGCTGGCCGAGACCTTCACCGCGCTGCTCGCTCCCCGGGCCGAGGTGACGGTCCTGCGCTACTCGCCGGGGCTGGAGGCCGGGCTGACGGAGCGGATCCGCGATCTCGTCTTCCGGCGATAGTCGAGCGGTCTCAGGCGCCGAGGGAGATCGCCAGCGCCGCGCCGATCCAGCAGCACAGCGTCACACCCAGGGCGGCCCCCCAGTAGACAACGGGCCGGCGG
>CAYZAI010000252.1:3961-7154 GCA_964476305.1 uncultured Myxococcales bacterium | reverse complement strand
GGGTTCGAAGGGGTCGTTTCCTGCTTCGAGAACTACGACGAAGGCGACCCAGCCCCAGACCAGCCCGATGTGCAGCGCGGTGAAGATCGACGAGATGGCCACGGCCCGGTTGCCGGGCCTGTTCTTGTGGCGCCGCGACGCGACCATGGCGGCGATGCCGAGCACGAGGCCCACCGGGGGCAGCAGCGCGGCCAGGGCGAGGGCCAGCTTGGAAAGCAGCGAGATGCGCCGCGGCCGCCCGGACGCCGAGTAGCCGAACGGCGCGGGCTCCCGCTCGTCCGGAGCAGGCCGGGCCCCGGGCGGCGCCCAGCGATCCTCGGCCCCGCGGTACCCGCAGGCCGGGCAGGCCGGGGCCGCGTCCTCGATCCTCGCTCCGCAGTTCCGGCAGTGGGGCATGCTAGCTCCGCTCCGGCGCGGCGAGGCGCCGGACCTCCTCGGCCAGGTAGGCTTTCACCTCTTCCCAGGACGGCGAGTCCAGCAGCGAGGGGTCGGGGTCGCGTTCGGCGTCGTCGAACCACGCCAGGGAAAGAACCACGTGCCCTGCATCATCCAGGCGGTACTTCTCTCGAAAGAGTACGAGTGCCCGGTCGAGGGGCAACGCCCGCTGACAGAGTACTGCCACATCAAAAAGGTCTTTCTTCGCACCACGGCTGGTCGCTGCGGCGAGCTTCATGCACATGAGGTCCTCCAGGCTCGCAGTGCGACAGCCGAAGCCCTCCAGCGGGTCGGGCTCTGCCAGAAGGTCGTAGCGGTAGCGAAGGAAGCTCACCGCCACTCCGTCCGTCGTGCCGTGCAGCGTCCCGGGGCCAGCCTCGCCGACGCAAAAAGCGATCCCCTCCCGTTCGAGGGCCTCGCGGATGGTGCCGGCATCGAAATCGGCATTCCCGCTGAACCAGTCGAGATCCACCGAGCGGCGGTGACCGAGGCGCAGCGCCACCGCTGTGCCGCCGGCCAGGTAGAACCCGAGTGACTCGCAGGTCGGGCCGATGGCTCCCAGGATCGCTGCCCCCTCGGTCGTGAGCACCGCTGGATGCAGAGCACCCGTCATCGTTCGTCCCATATCCGTCGCCGAGGATCGGCCAGCCAGTCATCGACCTCATTCCGCGGGAGCAGAAGCAGGATTTCGAAGAGGCGGAGCCGGCGCCTGTCGAGGCCTCGACCTCCGGTCTCTCGGAGCCGGTCGCCAAGTGCGCGATCACCAACCGTTCGGCGCAGTTCGCGGATCTGCTCGAGGGAGCCGCGGGCCATGACGCGGTCGATCACGAAACCGCGGTGCCTCGCTTCCAGGGGCAGCCCGGTGGGGAGATCCCAGGCGAGCTCCGCGGGAAGCTCCGGCGCGGCGAGGGGTTCGGTTTCGACCGGCATCACGGCCGTGAGCTTACCACGACCGACGCTCCCGTGGCAGATCCAAGCCTGCCAAACGCACCCGAGTCGCTTCGAAGTGTCGTCCGAAAAGGAAACTTTTCCGGCAAGCGGCCGATATCAGGGGTGATGGAGTCGAAACGGAACGATTCTGCCGCCGACGGGCCGAACCTCCGGCCGGCGGCTGTCGCTGCGCTGCTGGTGCTGCTGGCCGCGTTGGCCGCCTGGGGCCGCGTCGCGGACGAGCGCTCCCGGGTGATCCCCTCGCCGGCCCCGGCCCGGGAGGCGCGCCTGTGCGCGGGTATCGAGATCGACGGCCAGATGCTGGGCCTGGCCTTTGGTGAATCGTGGCCGGAGCTGGCCGCGTCCGCCGTGGGAAAGCTGGGCTTGCCCGCCGGATGCGCGCCGCTGGTCTCAGCGAAGCGGGAGCGCGGGGCGCTGCTCCGTTTCTCCTCGGACGGCGAGGGCGGCTGCAGGCGGGCGGAGGCCGATGTCCTCGCCGCCCCCGCGCGGCTGCTCTGCGGTGCGGGCCTCGACGTCAACCGCGACGCCGCTTCGGACCTGGAGCTGCTGCCCGGCGTGGGGCCGGTCAAGGCCGGCGCCCTGGTCGAATCCCGGGAGCGGGACGGCCCGTTCGAGTGCCGCGAGGACCTCGAGCGCGTGCGCGGTATCGGTCCGAAGATCGCGAAGCGCATCGGTCCCTGGCTGGACGGCATCGAGTGAGCCCATTACACTGTGGCCGCGATGACTTTCGACCCGGCGATCCGAGGTGAAGACCCGCCAGCCGCCTGCGACGTGGCGATCATCGGCGCCGGCGTCGGAGGGCTGGTGGCCGGAGTACTCCTGTCCCGCGCCGGGATGGATGTCTGCATGCTCGAAGCCGGACCGCGCCCGGGAGGGTTCCTGGCGGGGTTCACCCGCGACGGTTTCGCCTTCGACACGGGCGTGCACTGGCTGAACCAGTGCGGCCCCGGCGGGATGGTGCGCCGGATCTTCGACTGCATCGGACCCGGTGGGCTCGAGACGCCGCCGCTGGAGCGCATCCGCCGCTACCGCGGGGACGGGTTCGACTATCTGCTCACGCGGGATCCGGACGAGCTCCAGGCCGCCCTGGTGTCGGATTTCCCCGGGGACCGCCGGGGGATCGCCGCGTTCTTCGCCACGGCGCGGACCCTGGGCGAGTCGTTCGCCCGCTTCGGGGTCAACGCCCGCGACAGGCAGACGATGACGGCCCGTGAGAAGCTGCGCAGCCTCTGGAGTATGACCCTGGCGGGCTGGCCGTTCTTGCGCCATGCCGGCGTGACGGCGGACGCGGGGCTGGCGCGGTTCTTCTCGGCGCCGCTTCGGGAGCGGATGTGGCGGGCGGAAACGAGCCTGCTCGCCTGCCTGATGCCCGTGGCCTGGGCCTACGCCGGCGACTTTCAGCGCCTCCCGACGGGCGGAAGCCGGCGCATTCCCGCCTGGATCGCGGAGAGCTGCCGCGCCGCCGGGGGGCGGATCGCCTGTGGCTGCCGCGCCGAGGGCATCGCCGTCGACGGGGATCGGGCAACGGGGGTTCATTATGCCAAGGGCGCCGGCGGTACGGACTTGGGAGAGATCCACTGCCGACACGTGGTCGCATCCCTGGACGCCCGCGTCCTCTACGGCCGGTTGCTGCCGGACGGCGTGCGTATAGTTCACAGCGTTGCGCAGAGCGCTGATGTCGAAGACAGTCCCGTCTCGTGAGACCGCCTTCAGCGCCACCCAGCGAGAGTCCGCGCACTCGCAGCATTTCTCATATTCGTCGAGAGCCTGCCGGGGCGTCAGCCGTTGGCCCTGAGCAGGCCAGGCA
>CAYZAI010000252.1:0-3951 GCA_964476305.1 uncultured Myxococcales bacterium | reverse complement strand
GGACGGGTCGGCGAGCCGCCGTTTCCGGGAACGCCTCGAGCGGGCCCCGACCTACGACTCGGCGTTCAGCGTCTTCCTGGGCCTGTCGTGTCCGGCCTCGGATCTGGGGTTCGGCGAGGAGCTGATGCACGTCACGGGCAGCGGGCTCGAGCGCCTGGACCACACCTCCGGTGATCCGGACAGGACCGAGATCAACGTCCTGGCGCCTTCGATCGTGGATCCCGGAGCCGTTCCCCCGGGGAAGGGGGCGCTGATCCTCCACGGGGCGGCGCGCCTCGAGCAGAACGACCGCTGGCGAACGGGGCCGGGGCTGGAGCGCGGTGCGGAGTACCGGGCCTTCAAGCGGCGCTGCGCCGACGTCCTGGTGGAGCGTGTCGAGCGCTGCCTGGGAAACCGGCTGTCTTCCTTCGTCGAGCTCTGCGAGGTCGCCACGCCGGTCACCTACCGCCGCTACTCGGACAGCCCCGATGGGGCGATCATGGGCCTGCGGCCGACCCGGGCCAACCTGCGGGAGGGCCTGGCCAGGCGGACGACCCCACTCGTGAACGTGCACATCGGCGGCCAGTGGGCGGTCCAGGGTGGTGGGTTGCCCGGGGCCGTGCTCGCGGGTGCCAACGCCGCGGCGGTGATCCTGAAGGCCGAGCGCCCGGCCGGGTTCGCGGCCCTGCGGGATGCCATGGACGGGCGGGTCCCGACGTCCGCGCCCGCGCGGTGACGACGCGAGCCGTGACCCCGGCTGGACGGCGTCCCACGACCCCACTACACTCCGTTCTCGATGGATCTCGTCTTCATCGGCGACGGCGACGGCTACGCCCTGGTGGACTCGGGCGGCGGGCGCAAGCTCGAGCGCTTCGGCGGGGTGCTGCTGGACCGGCCCGCGCCCCAGGCGATCTGGGATCCCCGTCCCGACGCGCCGTGGAAAGAGGCCCGGGCCCGCTTCGACCGGCGCGAGGGCGGCAATGGCGATTGGACACCCCGGGGCGGCCCCCTGCCCGGGCCCTGGACCGCGGTCTTCGGTGGCGGCGAGCTCGAGATCCGGCTCACGGGCTTCGGCAACGTCGGGCTCTTCCCCGAGCACGCGGCCCACTTCGGCTGGCTGGCCGAGCGCCTGCGATCGGTCCCGGATCCCGAAGTGCTGAACCTCTTCGCCTATACGGGCGCCGCATCCCTGGCCTGCGCCCGGGCCGGGGCGCGGGTGACCCACGTGGACGCGGCGCGGCAGGTCAACGCCTGGGCGAAGCAGAACCTCGAACGCTCCGGCGTCACGGAAGGGTTTGTGCGCTTCCTGGCCGACGACGCGGTCAAGCTGGTGCAGCGCGAGCTTCGGCGGGGTCGGCGCTACCGGGGTGTGATCGCGGACCCCCCCAGCTTCGGTCGCGGCCCGAGCGGCGAGGTCTGGAAGCTCGAGGAGCACCTGCCCGGGCTGGTCAATCGCTGTCTGGAGCTGCTCGACGACGACGGGTTCCTGCTGCTTACGGCCCACTCCCCGGGGATCAGCTCCGGCGTCCTCGCCGCGCTGCTGTCCCCCCCTGGTGATATCCTCGAGACCGGCGAAGTGCTGCTGCACGGGGACGGGCCGCCCTTGCCCGCCGGTGTGTACGCCCGCTTCGACCGGAGCGCTATCAGACCACCAGCGTGAACACGGTCCGGTCCGGTCCGCTCTCGCAGCGCACCTCGCCGCCCCGGCTCTCGGCCACGGCCTTGACGATGGCCAGCCCGAGCCCGGTGCCGCCCCGGTCCCGCTCGGTCGTGAAGAACCGGTCGAACAGCCGGCCGAGATGATCCTCGGGTATCGGACCGCCGGCGTTCTCGACGGACAGCTCCACCCGGTCGCCGCTGGCCCGCACCCGCACCGTGACCGGCCTGCCCGCGCCGTGGCGCAGGCCGTTGTCGATCAGGTTGCGCAGGGCCGACTCCAGGTGCTCGGCGTGGATCGGCGGACCCTCGAGACCCGGCACGACGTCGATCCCGACGCGATCGCCGTAGACCGCGAGCAGCCGGTCGAACAGGGCCCCGAGATCGGCGCGCCCGGCCGGCTGCTCCGAGTTCTCGATCCGCGAAAGCTCCAGCAGGCGACCCACCAGCCGTTCCATCCTCGCCGCGTCGGCTCCGATGTTGGCGACGAACCGCGCCCTCTGCTCTGCGGGCATCCGGCCGTCGTCTTCCTCCAGAAGCTCGACAGCCCCGCGGATGGCGGTGATCGGCGACTTGAGCTCGTGGGTCACGTCAGCGGTGTAGGCTGCGACGTAGGCCGCCCGCCGTGCGAGCTGTCCGGTCATCGTCCCAAGGGACTCGCCGAGGTCGTGGATCTCGGCCGGTACGAGTCCTCCGGGTGCCAGCCCGTCGCCGGGCTCGCCGCGGGCCACGGCCCGGGCCGCCTCTGTGATGCGGCGCAGTGGGAGGGTGATGGCCCGGGCCAGGAACAGGCTGACCAGGGCCGCGAGCAGCAGGGTGCCGGCCAGGGCCAGGGCCAGGGGCCGGCGTTCGAGCCAGGCGGCCTTGAGGGGGTCCATGCTGGTGCGGGACATCCAGACCACGCCTATCACGCGGCCGCGGTCGTGGATCGGCAGGGCGGTGAAGACGCGGACATCGCCGCGCCGGCTGATGCTCGAGAAGGCCGGCTTGGGCTCGTCGCTCACCCTCCGACGGGCGACGGCGGCGTAGGTGCCTGAGAGGGCGGCGTCCACCTCGGGGACACCGTCCACGCACAGCCCGCGCCACTCGCCGGTGTTGGACAGGATGCACCCGTCCCGGTCGATCACCTGGCAGCCCGCGAGGTTGGTGATCTGCGCCCGCTCGAGCAGCGGGACCAGGCGCGCCCCGGCCCGCCACGCCGGGCCGTCGGTGGAGGCCGCCCGGCGGGTCGGATCGTCGACCGGGTCCGAGATGCCGTCGCCCAGGTCCAGGACGGGCTCCACCGGCGCCCAGCGTTCGTCCTTCGCCCCCGGGGCAATGACCCGGGAGGCCGGCCCCGGCCCCTCGCCGAGTTCCTCCAGCAGCAGCGCTCGATAGCTCTCGGCCACGACGACGGACTGCCCGACCAGGCTCGCTTCCGTGGCCCGGACCAGGTGGTTCTGATACACGCGCAGGCCCAGCACCGCGACGACGGGCAGCAGCACGAGGGTGCTCGCGACTCCCAGCAGCAGCCAGCGCACGCCAGGTCCGCGCCGGGTGGGCCTCGGCCCGGTGGCCCGGGTCCCGATCATTCCCGCATGCGGTAGCCCACGCCGTGAACGGTCTCGATGGGCTCCGAGGCTCCTGCCTCGGCCAGCTTGGCGCGGATCCTGCGGACGTGGCTGTCCACCGTGCGCCAGGTGATGTGGTGTTCGCACCCGTAGGCCAGCTCCACCAGTTCATCGCGGCCGTAGACCTTGCCCGGGCGGCCCATCAGGGCTCCGAGGAGCGTGAACTCGGTGGCGGTCAGGGACACCTCCCGGCCCTCGAAGTGACAGCGGTGGCGCTCGGCGTCCAGTTCCAGTCCGCAATGGCGCAGCACGGCGGCGGGGGGTGTCTCCTCGCGGGGGGCGGTTCGCCGGAGCACGGCCTTGACCCGGGCCACGAGCTCCCGGGGGCTGAAGGGCTTGGTCAGGTAGTCGTCCGCGCCCAGCTCCAGGCCCAGCACCCGATCGAGCTCGCCCTCGCGGCTGGTGAGGAAGAGGATGGGCGGGCCGTCCCGGGCCTGGGCCCGGCGGCAGAGCTCCAGACCATCGGGCCCGGGCATCACGATGTCGAGCACGGCGAGATCCAGCGCCTCGCGTTCAATGGCGGCACGAGCGCCGATACCGTCCGCGGCCTCGACGACCGTGTGGCCCGCCTGCTCGAGGGCGTAGCGCACCACCTCGCGGATGTGTCCGTCGTCGTCCGCCACCAGGATCCGTGCCACGGTTTCCTCCCGTCGTCGCTCGGGTGGATCAGAGCTTCAGTGGTGGGTGCGTGTCAAGGGCCGTGGCG
>CAYZAI010000251.1:0-7257 GCA_964476305.1 uncultured Myxococcales bacterium | reverse complement strand
GCGGCGGTGTTCGATCGGGCCTTCAGCGTGGGCCCGTCCACGCGCCTCACGTTCCCGTCCCTGTTCAGCGGGCGCTTCGCCACCGGGATCGAGTGGGCGCTCAGCGAGCGCGTGGGCGCCCCGTGGCGGAACGTCGAGCGGACCATGGCCTCGATCTTCGCCGCGGCCGGGTACCGCACCGAGGCCGTGGTGCCGGACACCTACTTCACCCAGGTGATGCCCTGGGCCACCCTCGGCTTCCAGCGGGTGGACGGCTCGGCCGTGCGGGGCAGGGCCGGCGTGGTCCCCAACGCCGAGTTAGTGGCCGACGCGGCCCTCGCGCGCCTGGCGGAGCTGGCCACGAAGGACCGGTTCCTGCTCTGGGTCCACTTCTCGGACGCCCACGCGCCCTACCGCCTCCCGCCCGGGGTCGAGCCGTTCCCGGGCGGCGGGCCCGGCGACATCTACGACCGTGAGCTGGAGGGCGTCGACCGCCACGCCGACCGCCTGCTCGAAGGCATCGACCGGCTGCTCGGCGACCGGCCCCGGATGGTCGTGCTCACCGCGGACCACGGCCAGGCGTTCGACGCCAGGCACGAGGAGCACCACCAGAACCACGACCTCTCCACGGCCGTGACCCGGATCCCGCTCGTCGTCTGGAGCCCGTTCTCCGGCGGGAGACGGGTGGACCGTCCCGCGGTCACGGTCGACGTGCTGCCGACCCTGCTCAACGCCACCGGGCTCGAAGCGGAGGGGCTCCCGGGGGACAGCCTGCTGCCGGACATAGCGGGAACGCCGAGCCCGCCGCGGCCTGTGCTGCAACAGCTTTTCCTGCCCGAGTACGCCGCCCGTGGCAAGGAGCCGCTGGTCCGGTCCGCGCTGCGCGACGGGCGGTACGTCCTCCACCGCCTCGTCGAGCGCGGCGACGAGCATCTGTACGACTACGTGGAAGATCCCCTCGAGGAGCGCGACCTGTCGGCGACCCGCCCCGAGATCGCCGCCCGCCTGCGCGCCCTGCTCGACCTCGAGCTCGCCCGGGCGGGTTGGGAGCGAAGGGACGGGAGCCGCTGAGACTCCTCAACCTGTCGGTATACAATATTTATATCGTCCGATATGCAGAGCGATTGCATATTGGACGATATCGATCCATAATCCGGTGCATGTTCCTCACGCGAACCATCGGTTCTTCCGTGCGCACGGCCGCGGGCCAGTTTCCCGTCCTGCTGGTCATCGGCGCTCGCCAGGTGGGAAAGACCACTTTGCTGCGGCACCTGGCGGGAAGCGAACAGACCTACGTCACCCTCGACGATCCCCGGGTGCTGGAGCTCGCCAGAAGCGACCCGGCGCTGTTCATGCAGAGGTTCACTCCGCCACTTGTCATCGATGAGATCCAGTATGCGCCCGGACTGCTGCCATACATCAAGATGGCGGTGGACGAGGACCGCCGGCCGGGGCTGTTCTGGCTGACGGGGTCCCAGCACTTCCACCTGATGAAGGGCGTCTCCGAGTCCCTGGCCGGGCGCGTGGGCATCCTGCGCCTCCTGGGGCTCTCGCGCCGTGAGATCGAGCAGCGCGCGGTGGACGCGGGGCCTTTCCGGCCGACGCCCCCGGAGATCGACGCACGAATGTCGGCGGCGAGCCCCATCGAGTTGCGGAATCTCTACCGGCTCATCTGGAGAGGCTCCTTCCCGGCCATCGCCGGATCGGGCGAGATGGACCGCGACCTCTTCTACGGTTCGTACGTGCAGACCTACCTCCAGCGGGACGTGCGGGATCTGACCCAGGTCGGGGACGAGACGGCCTTCCTCGGGTTCATGCGCGCCGCGGCGGCCCGCAGCGGGCAGCTGCTGAGCCTCGTCGCCCTGGCCCGCGACGCGGATGTCGCGCCCAATACGGCCAAGAAGTGGCTGTCGGTGCTGCAGGCTTCCTTCGTGGTTCACCTGCTGGAGCCGTACTTCACCAACGTCACCAGCCGCCTGATCAAGACGCCCAAGCTCTACTTCCTGGACACCGGGCTCTGCTCCTACCTGACCGGGTGGAGCTCCCCCGAGACCCTCGAGGCGGGGGCGATGTCCGGCGCGATCCTGGAGACCTGGGTCGTCGGCGAGCTGCTCAGATCATACTGGCACAACGGCCGCGACGCCCCGTTCCACTACTACCGCGACAAGGATCGGAAGGAGATCGACGTGCTGATCGAGGCGGACGGCACGCTCCATCCGCTGGAGATCAAGAAGACGGCGAGCCCCACGCCGCGGGACGTCCGACACTTCGCGACGCTCGCCCGGTTCGGGATGCCCGTCGGGCCCGGCGGGATCGTCTGCCTCGCGCGGGACTCGCTGCCCCTCGCGCCGGGCGCCGTGTCGATCCCGGTCCGCGCGCTGTGACCGAGAGAGAGCGCTCGGGGGAGGCAACGATGCTGGTCAAGTGTCAGATAGAGAGCCCACCTCAGGGCGAACAGGCCGGATCCGCGTCGTCGCACGCGACGATCACCAGTTGATAGCCACCGGTCGCGGGGGGTTGAGACTCGGGCACGAACGTGTCGACCACCACATGGTAGGTTCCCGCGGCCAGCGAGGTCTCGATCACCCGATTGTCCCGGGCGATGCACCCCGCAGCCTGTCCCGTGTCATCCAGCAGGTGGACGTCCAGATCGGCCCCCTGATCACTGGCCACGTAGATTCTGAGCGGCGTCTGTTCGCCGAGCACCAGGCGATACACGTACTCCGGTCCGGATTCGTCGATCATCGGGTCGCAGGACGGGTACGCGTCCAGCTCCGACTGTCCGGAATCCGCCGTGCTGCGCGCGTCGACGAACGGGAAATCGGAAACCGCGAACGGTTCCTGGGAAGTACCTGCGCCGACCAGCGTCACGGGCGCGACGACACCGACACCATCCGCGAGAGCCGCCTGCGCGACCCCTAGTGCCTCGAGGATGCGGTGATTCAGGTTGTTGCTTCCGAACTCGAGCCCGGCTGTCGTCAAATCGCACGCACCGCCGGGCGCGTGGTTGAGCGAGACCCCATCCGGCGCCATCCCCTTGTCGGCCAGGACCTCCAGAAGCGGGAGCACATCCACGAACAGAACCTGGCGGGACTGCGCCACGGCCTTGGCCACGCCGTCGAACGCGGGCACCCAGTACCCGGCGGTGGCGTTGTCCTCGCGCGGGACGGACCCCACGACGATGGGAATCACCCCGCTTGCGAGCGACTCATCGACCAACGCCGACAGGTTCCTCGCGTAGATCTCCGCCGCGGCTTCGTAGCTGGCCGCGAGCTCCATGTCGCTCGATCCGAACACCAGCACCGCCCAGCGCGGTTGAACCGCGGACACCTCGGCCCCGAACGGCGGCGTCGAGCCCAAAAGCGGCCAGCCCGCGCCCGCAGAAATGCTCACTGCCAGAGAGACCCGCGCAAAGGGATCCATTCCATCCGCGTCCCCGTCCAGAAAGTACGCCTGTGACTCGGCAAGTCCCGTGTCCCCCAAATTCACCGGTCCCGCCGAAAAACAGTTGAGCGTGTACACGGATATCATGATCAAGTTGCCCGTCTTCATGAAAACGTCGTCCGCGAGCAGGGAATTCGCGGTGACCGCCTGGTTCATCACCTCGACGACGGACGGAGTTATCGGGGAGAGGATGTCTCCAGAGGGGTAGACGGTCTGCGCGGCGCTGTCCGTGTCGGTAGCCGTGTCCGTATCGGTATCCGTGTCCGTGTCGGAGTCGGCATCCGTGTCCGCGTCGGAGTCGGCATCCGTGTCCGCGTCGGAGTCGGCATCCGTGTCCGCGTCCGCGCCGGAGTCCGCGTCGTCGCCCCCTGCCTGGCTGCAGCCGACGAGAACGGATACCACCACGGATATGGAGAGCATTCCCGAAGCGGCTTTCATGGCGGGCCTCTTTCTTCTTGAAACAGGAAGAAGAGATAGCACGGCACAGTCGTGTCGGCCAAACCAATGGATGCGCGGCCGGGGCCTCGCGCCGAGGGCGGGTCCGGGCTATGATGGCCCTGTGCTGATCGACACCCACTGCCACTTGACCATGGACCCCCTGTGGTCCGATCTCGATGGCGTGCTCGGGCGCGCCGCCGACCGGGGCGTCACGGACGTCGTGGTGCCGGCCTACGATCTCGCGTCCTGGGAGCGCGTCACGTCCCTGGCCGGGCGGCAGGGCGTTCACGTGGCCTTCGGCCTGCACCCCTGGGCCGCTGCCGAGGACCTGGACCAGGCCACCCTGGACCGCGCCCTCGAAGAGCACGGCGCCGTGGCCGTGGGCGAGATCGGCCTGGACTTCAAGGTGGACGGCGCGGACCGGGAGCGCCAGCGAGCCGTCCTGCGGGCCCAGATCGACGTGGCCGCGTCCCGGGACCTGCCCGTGCTGCTCCACTGCCGTGGCGCCTTCGAGGAACTGCTGTCGCTGCTGGCCGACTACCGGCCCCTGGGTCTTCGCGGCGCGATCCACGCCTTCTCGCGTGGGCCCGAGCTGGCCCGGCGCTTCGCCGGAGCGGGCCTGGCCGTGGCCTTCGGCGGGGCGATCACGAGGCCCCGGGCCGACCGGGCACGGCGCGCCGCGGCGGCGCTGCCCCTCGATCGCGTCCTGCTCGAGACGGACGCCCCGTCCATCAGCCTCGAGGGCGTGCCCCCCGAACAGGTGGAGCCGGGGCACATCCGGGACGTGGCCGAGGCCCTCGCATCCTTGCGCGGCGCGACTCTGGAAGAGGTGGCCGGAAGGACGATGGAGAATGCGAAACGGCTCCTCGGCCTCGACTGACGCGCGGATGTTCTCGCGCACCGTGGACCTGCTGGGCGAGGCGGGGTTCGCCCGGCTGCGGGCGGCCCGCGCCGTGGTGGTCGGCCTGGGCGGCGTCGGCAGCCACGCGGCCGTGGCCCTGGCCCGGGCCGGGATCGGCTCCTTGCGCCTCGTGGACTTCGACGCCATCGGCGAGTCGAGCCTGAACCGCCACGCCATTGCCCTGCCCGGGGACGTGGGCCGGCCCAAGGTCGAGGTGGTGGCGGCTTTCCTCGCGCGGCTGCGCCCGGAGCTGACCGTGGAGACCTCCCTCTCCTTCTTCCACCGGGACACGGCGGACGACGTGCTGGCCGGGCCCCCGGACGTGGTGCTGGACGCCATCGACAGCCTGAACCCCAAGGTCGAGCTGCTGACCGCCTGCGTGGCGCGCGGCATCCCGGTGGTGACGAGCCTGGGCGCCTCGACCCGCACCGACCCGGGCCTGGTGCGGGTGGCCTCCCTGGCGCTCAGCCGCGGCTGCCCCCTGGGCAAGCAGCTGCGCAAGCGCCTGCGGCGCCGGGGCGTCGATCTGTCAATGGTGACCGCGGTCTACAGCACCGAGCGGGCGCGAAAGCCCCTGCCCCCGGACCCGGAGGACGGCTGGCTCGAACGCGGCCTCGGTCGCGAGCGCCACCGCCAGCCGAGCCTGCCCACCCTGCCGGGGATCTTCGGCTACGCCACCGCCAACGCGGCCATCGCGCTGCTCGCCGGATCGCTGGACGGCGGCCGCTAGCAGGACGGTCTACCACGCGGGACCGATAGCGCGTATGGTACCTTGATGCCCAAGGTGAAGCTCGACGAGCAGCCCCGCTACCCGTTCTCCGTGGAGCTCGAGGTCCGCGTGGGGGATCTCAACTACGGCGCGCACCTGGGCTACGACCGGCTGCTGGGGCTGGCCCACCAGGCGCGGCTCGTCCTGTTCCGCGATCTCGGGGTCACCGAGATGGACCTGGGGGACGGGCACACCGGGGTCGTAGCCGCGGACGTCGCGGTCAGCTACCTGGCCGAGGCCTTCGTCTACGACGTGCTCGTGTTCGGGATCCGGCCGGTGGAGATCGGCCGCGTGGGCTTCCGGCTGGCGCACCGGGTCTCGCAACAGGCAAGCGGAGCGAAGGTGGCGCTGATCGAGATCGGCTTCGTCGGCTACGACACCGAAAAGCGCCGCCCCGCGGCCCTGCCCGAAGCCTTTCGCGCCGCCCTGCTGGCCCTGGATGGCGAGGCCTGATGTCGTCCTCCCTCGAGCTGTGGCTGGTGCGCCACGGGCAGACCACGGCCAACGCCGGCGGGATCATCTCCGGCTGGCTCGATGTGTCCTTGACGGATCTCGGCGAGAGACAGGCGCGCTTCGCGTCGCGGCACCTCGCCGGATTGAGCTTCGACGGCGTCTGGTCGTCGGATCTGGCGCGGGCCGTGGCCACGGCGCGCCTGGCCTGGGGCGAGCCGACGCCGGACCGGCGCCTGCGGGAGCTTTCCTTCGGCGAGCTGGAGGGCCGGCAGTGGGGCGAGCTCGGCGGCGACCGCGAGGCCGCCCTGCTGGAGTTCAAGCGCTTCTGCGCTCCGGGCGGCGAGGATCTTTCCGAGTTGCGGGAACGCGTCCTCGGCTTCGTCGGCGGGCTGGTTCCGGGCCGGCACCTGGTCTTCACCCACGGCGGGGTCATCCGCATGCTGACCGCGGACCTGGGCCAGGACCGCTTCCTTCCGAACGGCGCCGTCGCGGTCCTCGACTGGACCGGCCGCCGCCTGCTGCACGTCTTCGAGCCCTGAACGGGTTCAGGTCAGTTAGAGGCGAAATTGATGCCGTCGAAGTAGATGAACTGCTTGTCCCCGGGATCGACAACAAGGTTGGAGACGGATATCGCTCCCCCCGTCGAGATATAGATCTCGGCGACCCCGGACGTCTCGTTGGGGAACCGGATGAGGGTGAGATAGCTCGCGCCGGATACCGGTCTGTAGCCCGAAGGAAGGGTCGCGATCGTCTGTCCTTTCAGCACGTGGGTACCGCCTGAATTTCCGGTGCCCCTCAGGAAGACCATGTCCCCCAGTTTCCTGTACTGGAGCGACGAAGAATAGCTGCCGGAGTCCGAGTAGGGATCCGTCCAGGCGATGTCGGCGTTGGTCCACTCCGTGGCCACCATTCCCGGATCCGGGGCGTCGCAGATGGGCTGGCCCAGGTCGGCGTCCCAGCCCCTGAGGAATTCCCCGTCCCCGCACTGGTTGGCGCCGGCGAGCATCGGCTGGATGTCCCCTTCTTGAAGACCACCCACTGACTGGCACTGGTAGGCCTCCATGGCGAAGGGCACGGTTCCCAGCGATATCCGGTCCATCTCCGAGTCGGTCCCCACTTTCACGCCGAGCCACAACCCTGCCGCCTGGATCAGATCCTCGAAGGCGAGCGGCGTCACCGACCCCAGGTAGACCGTGAACAGCCCGTCCTCGACCTCCAGGGCGGCGTAGGTCTCGGTCCAGATCGGGGTCACGGCGCTGGAAGTGTCATAGAG
>CAYZAI010000250.1:0-7265 GCA_964476305.1 uncultured Myxococcales bacterium | reverse complement strand
GCTTCCACCACGCGTCGCTGGGGCTGCGCTCGCTGCTGGCCAACATGGGCGATCTTGCCGATCGGACGGCGATCGTCGAGCTCGTGCCCGAGGATCGCCCCGAGGACGCGGCCGAACGAATCCTCGCGCTCGATCCGAAGGTGATCGGCCTGGGCGTCCACATCTGGAACGCGGACTTCAGCGAACGGCTCGTCGGGATCCTCGCGGCGGTGGCGCCCGGCGTACCGCTGGTGCTCGGCGGGCCGGAGATGATCGACCCGGACGATCTGCCCCGCTTCGCTCGCCTCGCGACCACCGTGGTCTCGGGGGAAGCCGAGGTGGTGCTGCCTCGGCTCTGCGGTGCGCTGCTCGCCGGAAAGCGCCCGCCGGCCCGGGTGATCTGCCCACCGCCGGACCCGGCCAGGCTCGCCCTGCCCCTCCATCTCTACGACGAACACGACCTGGCATGCCGCACGATCTACGTCGAGTCCTCCCGCGGCTGCCCCCGGGGCTGCTCGTTCTGCCTGTCGTCTTGCGATCCCCGAGTGCGCCGCTTCGACCACGCCGCCGTCCGGGCGGGCCTCGAAAGCCTGTGGAGCCGCGGCGCCAGGCGCTTCAAGTTCGTCGATCGCTCCATCGCCTTCGCCAGCGGTGACGAGCCGTGGCCGCTGTTCCCCTTCTTCCGCGAGCGGGCCTCGGACGGCCTGTTCCTGCACCTCGAGCTGAACCCGGACCGTGTCGACGACCGGGTGCTCCATACCCTCGCGGCCTTCCCCGCGGGGACCGTGCAGATCGAGGCGGGTGTCCAGTCTTTCGACCGCGGGGTCTGCGCGCGGATCGGCCGGAGACAGGACCCGGACGCGGCACAGCGAGGGATCCGCCGCCTGCTCGGCGAGACCGGCGTCCACGTCCACGCGGACCTGATAACCGGGCTGCCCGGCGAGGGCGAGGCCGCTTTCGGCCGCGGCTTCGATCGGCTGCTTCGCACCGGCGTTCACGAAGTGCAGGTCGGCGTGCTCAAGCTGCTCCGGGGCACGGCCCTGCGCCGCGACGCCGGGAGCCTGGGCCTGGTGTACCGTGACGTCGCACCCCACGACGTGCTGGCCACTCCGGACATCGACTTCGCCGGGATGCAGCGCCTGAGGCACTTCGCCCGCGTCGTGGATCTGCTCGTGAACAGCGGCAACTTCCGGACCGCCGCACCGTTGCTGTGGGCGGACGGGAGCCCCTTTTGCGCGCTCTCGTCGTTCGCGAAGTGGCTGCACGACCGCGTCGGGCCGCTGCGCGGCATCGCCCTGGATCGCCTGGCCGGATTCCTCTTCGAGCACCTGACCGGAGAACAGGGACGGGATCCCCGTGCCGCGGCCGCGGCCATCGCCGCCGACTACGCGCGCACGGGCCGCCGCTTGCCGGAGCGCATCGACAGGGCCCGGCAGGGGCAAGAACCGCTGGACCCGCCGCCGCCCCGCGGTGGACCTTCGGGAACGCCCAGGCGCCAGCTGCGGCACGGTCGATAGTCCGGCCACCACCGCCTCCCTCGGGGCTTGCGGAATCCGGCTCGCGGTGACACTCTTCCCGCGGCTCGCCGCCTGCGCGGCGGCCTAGCGAACGGAGGCCCTGTGAACACTCCGGTCTACAGCCTGGATCCGATCCTGGTCAAAGCCGGGCCCTTCGGCGCCGTCTGGGTGGTTGCCGTCGTGGCCGTCATCGGCGCGATCTCGCTGCTTACGGGCTGGCACCGCGAGCGCGGTCCCAAGGGCGTGCTGCTGCGCAACCTGGCCCTGCTTGCGGCCGGCGCCGCGGCCGTCGGCCTGCTGCTCGGCGACCGCGAGATCGGGCCGCTGCAGATCCGCTACTACGGCGTGATCTTCGCGTCGATGCTCTACATCGGCTTCCTGCTCTGGCGCTGGCAGATGCTCCGAGGCGGCCACCCGGCCGACGTGGCGGACCGCTACCTGATCTGGGGCGTGGTGGCCGTGCTCGCCGGTTCGCGCCTGGGGCACGTCTTCTTCTACGAGCCCGCCAAGTACCTGGCCGATCCGATCACGATCCTCTACGTCTGGGAAGGCGGGCTGGCGAGCCACGGGGCCACCTTGGGCCTCGTGCTGGCCATGCTTCTGTTCTCGTGGAAATACCACCTGCGCTTCGTCGAGGTTCTCGACCGTTTCTCGATGCCCTCGGCCGTGGGCGCGGCCGCCGTGCGGCTCGGCAATTTCATCAATTCCGAGATCGTCGGTCGCGTCACGGACGTGCCCTGGGCCATCAAGTTCCCCAGGCACGACTGCCACGCGGCCGGCCTGTGCCAGGTCTTCGAGGCCGAGAACCCCGAAAGCCACCGGCAGTGGGGCGCGCTCCTGGAACAGACGCCGGCGCGGCACCCGTCGCAGCTCTACGAGTTCGCCCTCGGTCTTTTCGTGCTGCTGGTGCTCTGGCTCGCCGACCGCCACTTCGGCCGCGAGAAGCGGCCCCTCGGCCTCCTGGCCGGGCTTTTCCTCACGGTCTACTTCGCCGGCCGGTTCTCCGTCGAGTTCGCCAAGGAGTACCAGACCCTCACCGCGGACGCGTCGACGCTGACCATGGGACAGTACCTGTCGTTGCTGCCGTTCACCGTCGGCGTGGTCATGGTGGTCTGGTCGCTGAAGTACGGCCGCCCCACGGACGAGGGCCGCCCGACCCCCGCCGCCGAGCCCTCCCCTGCCCGCCCGTCACCGGGAAAGCAGAAGCGCAAGAAGAAGTGATCAGTATCCGTTCCAGATGACGAAGTTTGCGGGGTGCGGGGCGGGCACGCGGATGAAGCCCACCGGATCGCCTTCCAGGGGCTCCCGCTCCACTCGGCAGTCCGGCCGGCAGCGCAGCTTCTCGTGCCAGTGGAAGCGGAGCACGACGTCGTCGTCCGGCCAGGTCTTCTTCACCGACAGGCGGTTCATCGAGGCCTTCACCCGGCCGCGATTCGAGGCGAAGAAGCTCACGGGACGCTTGGACACGAAGATCTTGTGGATGCCGATCTCGGCCGCCGGCTCGAACAGATCGGAGCGTGCCTCGAAGCGCTTGTGGGTGAACGACACGACCAGCCACTTGACCGCGTAGTCGTCCAGGTAGCGCTCGAGCTCCCCGGGCGGCGGATCGCCGATGGGGTAGAGCCGGAAGAAGTTGGCCGAGTTGTGCTGCAGGTTGCGCAGGCGGAAGCCGCCGAGCACCTGGGCCCGGGTCCTCCACGCCAGCATCTCGCCCAGGGTCCAGTGCTCGACCATCACCCGGCCGCTCCCGTCGGTGTGCTCCTCGAACCACCGGGCGATGTCGTCGTGGTCCCACGGCATGGGCCCGTGGCGGAACTCCTTGTGCTCGGGGTAGCCGATGTTGCCGAAGCCGATCGTGTCCGTGATCCGCGGGTTCTCCTCGACGAGGGGCGCGGTCTCGGGCACGAGCGCCGCGGTGAAGTACAGCACGTCACGAACCAGCCTGGGAAGGAGCGCGAGCACGAGGACCCCTCCCAGCGCCCAGGCGAACCACGGCAGTCCCGACAGGACGCGGCGGCGCGCGACCTCGGAGACCAGGGCCGCGGCCGGCACCACCGCGACGAACAGCGCCGGGACCACGAAGCGGTAGGGCTGCACCTCCCGCAAGGGTGGGAGGGTGCCTCCCAGGTAGGTCGCGACCAGCAGCAGCGGCAGGGTGACCGCGAAGAGCAGGAAACGCCCGTCCCGCTCCCGGTGCCACAGCACCAGGGTGATCGCCGCGGCGCCGAGAACGAGGAAGCGGAAGCCGCTGCGCATGCCGGCCCCGCCGGTCACGGCGCGGTCGCTGACGATGCCCAGCCAGTCCGTCAGCAGGTGGTCGATCCGGCCGGCGCCCAGATAGCTGGCCCCGAGCTCCTTGGCGCTGATGACGTAGTGCCAGTGCTCCAGGGCCACCGCGAGCCACCATGCGTTGGCCGCGATGGTGACCGCCGCGACGCCCACCATGGCCAGGTGGTGGACCGGTCGCAGCGAGCGGAAGGCCCGCGCGTACAGCACGCCCATCGGCACGACGAGCACCAGGAACACCCAGGGGTGCACCAGGTGCGCGAAGGCCAGCACCAAAGCCAGGGCCGCCGCGTGCCGGAAGCGCCGATGAACGAGGAAGCGGTGGAACAGGGCCAGGGCCGGCAGGCAGAGATAGGCGGCGAAGGAGTAGGCCACCATCCCCTCCCACCAGGACCAGCGCACGAAGCCGTCGAAGAACCAGATGCCGCTCGCCAGGGCGCAGGCAAGGAGCGCCGAGAGGCGCGAGAGAGCGAAGAGCCGGGCGGACCAGAAGACGACAAGGGGCAGCAGCAGGTGGGCCAGCAGCAGGAAGAGGTTGAAGGCCTGGCCCTTGGGCATGCCGAGCTTCGCCAGCGTCCAGGTCCACAGCTCCCAGGCCTTGTTGTCCGCGTCGAAGATCGTGCCCGTCGGGAAGCCGGCCAGCACCTGCGGATCCCAGGCCCACGACCGCCCGAAGTCGTCCAGGGCCTCGGTCACGCGCCAGACCTGGTTGATGTGGATGTCGTAGTCGCGGCCCGAGATCGGGTGGCGCGAGAACATCGCCGCGGGCTGCTCGACGTGGAACACGTACAGCACGTGCAGCGCGCCCAGCAGCAGCGCCAGCGCCGGGAACACGAGGCGCCGCCGAAAGGAGGGCGCGACGGGCTTCGGGAGCGGGGCTGCTGGTGCGGTCTCGTTCATCGTGGATCGCGGTGGTTTCGGCGACTCAAGCCGCGAGCATCTGACGCCCGTTCTGCACGACCTCGGCCCAGATGATGCTGCCTTGCCCCTGGCTCAGCACTTCCTCGGGCGTGTAGCCGAGCACCTCCAGCGGCGCGTTCAGACCGGCCGTGAGTCGTGACAGCAGCTCGAGGCGGTCGAGAGCCGGCCAGCGGTCCAGGTCGGGGGAAATCACGACGATATCGATATCGCTCTCCGGCCCGGCATCGCCTCGCGCATGAGAACCGTACAGGATCACCTCCTGCGGTTCGATCCCGTGACCGCGAAGCCTGGCGACGTAGCGCCCGATCAGTTCGGCGAGGTCAATCCGGTCTTCAGCCATGAGAACAGCTCCTCCGTACGCGAAAGAAGGTTCCGTACGTAGTCATCGGTATACTGCCGGTAGAGGCGGCTGATGTCCTCCGGATAGCGGGTCGCGAGATAGTGCGGAGCCAGCGACAGCATGATCTCCTCCTGTTCCGGTGGGAGGTCGATACCCGCGTGTTTGATCAGGATGGTGAAGTTGTGCGTGCGCGGCGGCGTGTCCCCGGTCCGTTCCTGGACGACGGCCTTCAGCAGCTTCTCGACCGACTGGTGGCAGAAGTGCGCCGCATAGAACGGCCGTTGGCCGTGTTGCAGCACCTCCCGCGCGAAGGAGAGGTCGTTTTCGGCCATTTCCAGCCAGGTTTCGGTTTGTGGTTTCATCGGTTCGTCCGGCCTCGAACCGAGACTAGCACAGGTTGTTTTCCCGCGTCGAGCGCGGGACAAGGGAAGCCAGCGGCAGGAACGCGAGCACCGCCGGCCCCGCGGAACCGTCAATACGCCGGCCCGGTAAGTCGCTCCCGCCGGCCCGGCAAATTGCCGCCGACCGGGCGGTCAATCGCCGCCACCCCCCAGACAATCCGTTCCCGGCACCCCCGGAAGGCATTCCCGGCACCCCCGGAAGGTGCTCGAGACCCCCCCGGAAGGTGCTCGAGGAACCCCGGTAAGATGCTGGAAATACCGGGGAAAGCCGCTCAGGAGGCCGAGGCCTGGGCCAGGAGGGACCGGACGCGCTCGTCCCGGGCGGCCAGGGCGGCCAGGAGGCGGTAGGTGGCGCCCCAGGCGTCCCGCTGGCGGGCGGCGGCGTCGCGCTCGGCCTGGGTGGCGGCCTTGGCCGCGCCCTTGGCCGCGGTGCGGGTGCCGAGCAGGCCGGCCAGCTCCTCGGCCGCGGTCTTGAGGGCGGTCAGGCGCCCGACGGAGACCTTGCGCTCGGCGAGCTGCGGGTGGATCTCCTGGAGCCCGAGCATGGCGCCGGCGTCCTTGGCGATCTCGGCGCGCAAAGCCTCCTGGGCCACGGACCTGCTCGTCCTGCGCTTCTTCTCGCCGTCGATCTCGACGGTCTTCACCGTGACCTGGGCCTCGTTGCGCAGGATGTCCTTCATCCGGGTGATCAGCTCGGGCGCGGCGCCGTTCCGATCCAGCTCGGCGCACACGGCGTTGAAGACGGCCATCACGGCCGAGTACTCGCGCTGGGTGTCGGCGAACTTCGAGAGCACGTCGATGGTCGCGACCTTGCCGCCCGATTTGGCCTGGCTCTGGTCGAGGTTGGCGGCCTCGGCCTCGCGGCCGGTGTCGCGGATCAGCAGCAGGTCGCGGTGAAGCCCGCCGAGATCCTCGAACTTCGCGACGAGGTCCGCCGTCTCGAGGATCTGCGTCGCAGCCCGTGTCCGGGCCGCCACGACTGAATTGAATCCGGTTTTCGCCATTGTGTTCTCTCCTCTCTCTGCGATCGTTTTCGGGCCGTTGATGCCGCGTTTTCTGCCATCCGGCCCGCGGGACGGTCAAGTTCCGATCGGCGAGAAACGACATCGGTGTAGATTTTTTCGGAATTTGTGAACCGGGCGGGGTGGAGGCGGGGGGTAGTGGCCGGGTTTGCCCCGGAGTGGCCGGGTTTGGGGCGGGGCTCACAGCGGAAGCGACGGAGCTGACCAGCGGCTCGGCTTGAATGGGCTGTGCCCAGGAAGGGGGCCAGGGTGCCACAAACGGCTGCGAAACACGTTCCCCTCCGAGGGGAGGTGGGGGGATCCCAGCGCCCTGCGGCTGCCCCGACGCCCGACCGATAGCCCCAAGGGTGGCGGTCATGATGATGGTCGACGATTTGCCGACCACGTGTGGTCGATCGGGGAACTGATCGACGCGGCGCTCAGCGCGCCCGCCCCGGTCGCGCCACCGCCGCCCGAGCTGCCGCCCAAGCAGGAGTGGCCGGTCCTCTCCCGCGCGCAGGTGGACAGCCCCGTGATCTCCCCGTCCGCGCCAAGCGCCCGAACCTGCGGCTGATAAAGGGCGGCGCGTTATAGATCCTACGCCAGATCGGTTGCATGCCCCCAGCGCCCATGGTACCAGTCTTCCTGGGGAACGTGACGATGAGCAGGAGGGACGCGCCATGATCCCACTGGAAAATGAGTTTCAGTACTACATCGACCACCGCGACGAGCTAGTCGAAAAATACGCGGGCAAAGTGCTGGTCATCAAGGACGAGCAGGTTGTTGGGGTGTACGCATCCGATGTTGAGGCTAGGCAGGA
>CAYZAI010000249.1:3801-7313 GCA_964476305.1 uncultured Myxococcales bacterium | reverse complement strand
TCGAGCTGCACGACGCCTTCACCATCAGCGACGTGCAGACCTACGAGGACATCGGCCTTCGGCCCTACGGCGACGGCCGCGACTTCGTCGAGTCCGGCGACTGCTACCACACGAACCCCAAGACGAACGAGCCCGGGCGGCTGCCCTCGAACCTGTCGGGCGGCCTGATCGGCTGCATGCACGCGGTGGGCGCCACGGGCATCATGCAGGTCTTCGAGATCGCGACCCACCTGTGGAACCGCTGGGGCGAGATCCACGGCGACACGAAGCGCTGGCAGCGCTACGGCCGCCAGAAGCCAGCGGACTGGACAGACCTGCAGGTCAAGGGGGCGAAGCGCGCGCTGGCCATCAGCCACGCGGGCGTCGGCTCTCACGTGACCGCGACGATCCTGATGGATCCCGACAGCCTGCTCAAGGCGGACGCATAGGAGGATGACATGAGCGTTTTCGGAACCGTGACGGTGAAGAACAACAAGTACCGGCCCAAGGGCGAGTTCCACCACATCACGCCCAACATGCCGATCCGCAGCGCGGACGAGGGCTGGAAGCTGCTGGGGGTCACCAACCCGCGCGAGATGATCTACATCCACTCGTACGGCGGCGAGGCTCCCTTCTTCGAGGGGCTCGGCCAGGGCAAGCTGATGGCGACCCGCTGCGACAACCCCAAGTGCGGGCTGAAGGGCGCGATCTACCAGCCCTTCCGCATCCACTGCATCGACTGCCTGGGCAAGAACACCGTGTTCGACATGACGGACCTTGCCAAGAAGACCGCGAAGGTCCACACCTTCATGGTCTGCGAGCGGTCGGGCGCGTTCAACGTGCTCGACAAGCCGATCAAGTTCATCAACATCGAGTTCGAGGGGGTGCCGACGATCCTGATGAGCTACCTCTGCGTCGGCGAGCCCAGGATCGGCATGCGCGTGGTGCCCATCTTCAGGAAGGTCAATCCGACGTACACCATCCTCGACCTGTCCTGGGTGCCCGAGGGCACCAAGGCGGCCGACCTCCCCGAGGGCTTCTCCTTCTAGCTTCTCTCGAGCCCCGCTTCCCAGCCGTTCGGGCTTGATCCGCCGGTCGCCGCCGGATAGATTCGGCGTTTCTCTCGGAAGCGAGACGGCGAAGGACACCGGGAAGGAACGGCGATGACGCAACCCCAGAAGGAAAAGCAGACCGCGCTGGTGGCCCTGGGCGGCCACGCGTTCATGCAGCGGGGGGAGAAGGGGACCGTGGAGGTCCAGGAACGCAACGCGGTGGAGATCTGCCGCACGCTGCAGGTGCTCATCGACCGGGGCTTCAACGTCGTCATCACCCACGGCAACGGCCCGCAGGTGGGCTACCTCCTCCGGCTCAACGAGTCCGGCGATGCCGAGGTGCCGAAGATGCCCCTCGACGTGCTGGTGGCCGAGACCGAAGGCAGCCTGGGCTACTTCATGCAGCAGGCGATGCTCAACGAGCTTCGGCGCCGGATGATAAAGCGCTACGTCGTCACGGTGGTGACCCAGGTGCTGGTGGACCCGGCGGACCCGGCCTTCGGCAACCCGACCAAGCCCGTGGGCATCTTCCTCTCCCGCGAGGAGGCGGAGCGCCGCCGGGACGAGCTGGGCTGGAAGATCGTGGACGACTCGGGCCGGGGCTGGCGGCGGGTCGTGCCCTCGCCGCGGCCGGTCAAGGTGATCCAGCGCCACATGATCCGCGAATCGGCCCGGGCCGGCCACATCGTCATCGCGGCGGGCGGCGGCGGGATCCCGGTGATCAAGAAGGAGGACGGCTCCTACGAGGGGGTCGAGGCGGTCATCGACAAGGACCTGACGTCGTCGATCCTGGCAACGCAGATCGAGGCCGAAATCCTGGTCATCCTGACCGAGGTACCCAAGGTCTACACCGGCTTCGGCACGCCCCAGCAGCGGGCCATCGACGCCGTCACGTCGGATCAGCTCCTCGAGCTCCTCGAGCGAGGAGAGTTCCCGGCCGGGAGCATGGGGCCCAAGGTCGAGGCGGTCTGTGGGTTCCTCGACCGCGGCGGGCGGCGGGCGATCATCACCAACCCCCAGGCCCTGGCCGAGGCGCTCTCCGGCCGCGGGGGCACCCACGTCATTGGAGCGTGCTGACCGAATCGGTCTCTTCGAACACCGGGGGGATCGCCGGGGGCAGGGAGTCCAGGGTTTCGAGCAGCACGTCCACCGCTGCCTCCAGGGCGGTCTCGGGATCGAAGCGCCAGACGACCGCGGTCAGGCGCCGTTCCGAATGGAGGACCTCGACCCGCGCCTGGATCCGGCCATCGACCTGGCGCAGGGACATCCGCACCGAGTGGCGGGGGCCGGCCGCGATGACCAGGCGCCGGCCGCCGAGCAACAGTCGTTCCTCGAGATCCTCGTCCGCCAGGAACCCTTCACACTTGAGATCGTAATCCATCGTCTCACCTCCGGTGCCCATGGCACCCCCCCGCCCTCGTGTCCATGCACACCGGATGCCAGCCGGGCGGCGAGCGCTCGATATCGGCGTATCATCACGGAATTGCTGGGCTACCCATCCATGGGCCGTTCGCGGCGGATCCCTTGCCGACTCGGGATCGCCGCAGAAAAGAGTCTCCCGGCGCCACTTCCGGTTGACACCGATGTCAGTCCCCGGACGAATCTTCCGCGGCTGTCGCGCGTCAACTTCCTTGGAAGGGGAATCTCGCCGGGGCGACGGCGATTGACCCGTTGCACTGGTGCGGCTAGCATGGGTTCGCCCATCCGAAATGGAGTGTGTCATGAGAACAGTCAAACGAATGCTCGTGTTGCTGGCCGCATGGGTCGCGCTGGCCCTGGCGATGAACGGATGCGTCTGCACCGTGTATCACCTCGATTCGCGCAGGCCCACGCCGGTCTATGTGGCCGGTCCGCCACCCGCGCCCAAGGCCGAGATCCCGCCCCCGCAGCCCCCGGGGATCGATACCTGGGTCGGCGGCTACTGGGACTGGAACGAGGCCGAGCAGGAATGGTCCTGGGTCGATGGCTCCTGGCAGGCGCCGCCCGAGGACGGGACAGAGTGGGAGGAGCCCTCCTACGAGAACAACGACGGGGATTGGGTCTACACCCCCGGGCATTGGAGCAAGCCGGGGCTCGTGACCGATACTCCGGTGGAACAGATCACCGAGCCCGAGGAGCCGGCCGAGCCGGAGCCCGGTGCGCCGGACGCGGGCGCTCCAGGAGGGGACGAAACCGGCGAGACGGACGGGCCCGGAGAGGTGACCAAGCCGGGCAAGACCGCCAAGCCGGGCAAGCCCGGAAAGCCCGCAGATGATCCGTACGGCGATGATGCGGCCGAGCCCGAGAAGCCGGGCAAGACCGCCAAGCCGGGCAAGACCGCCAAGCCGGACAAGCCCACGAAGGCGGACAAGCCAGCGAAGGCGGACAAGCCCACGAAGGCGGACAAGCCAGCGAAGGCGGACAAGCCAGCGAAGGCGGACAAGCCCGCGAAGGCGGACAAGCCCGCGAAGGCGGACAAGCCCGCGAAGGCGGACAAGCCCG
>CAYZAI010000249.1:0-3701 GCA_964476305.1 uncultured Myxococcales bacterium | reverse complement strand
GCCCGCGAAGGCGGACAAGCCCGCGAAGGCGGACAAGCCCGCGAAGGCGGACAAGACCGCCAAGCCGGACAAGCCCGCGAAAGCGGACAAGCCCGGGAAGGAAGGGAAGCCGGACAAGCCCGCGAAGGCGGACAAGCCCGCGAAAGCGGACGAGCCCAAGGGGAAGTCACCCAGACCGAGCAAGCCGGCCAAGGGATGCAAGAAGCAGGGGAAGGCCTGCAACTGCAACGGCGCCTGCGATCCCGGCGAGTCCAAGACCTGCGACGACTGCCAGCGCTAGGCCCGGCGAGATTCCCCGAAGGTCAACGGTCCGAGGCCTCTGACAGGGTTTCCATGTAAGGCGGACGCAAGACTCCGCGGTCGGTGATCAGCGCGGCCACGAACTCCCCGGGCGTGATGTCGAAGGCTGGGTTCCGCACCGGTATCCCCTCCGGCACGAGGCGATGCCCGAACACGTGGGTCACTTCCTCGGCCGGGCGTTCCTCGATCGGTATGCTGTCACCCGAGGGCGTTTCCAGGTCCACGGTGGACCACGGTGCGGCGACGTAGAACGGCACGCCGCCGTGCCGGGCGGCCAGGGCCACGCCGAGTGTCCCGATCTTGTTCGCGACGTCGCCGTTGGCCGCCACGCGGTCGGCCCCCACGACCACAAGGTCCACTTCCCCGCTGGCGAGCAGCGAAGCCGCCGCGACGTCCGGGACGACGGTCACGTCGATTCCGTCCCGCTGCAACTCCCAGGCGGTCAGGCGCGCGCCCTGGAGAAACGGCCGGGTCTCGTCCGCGATCACGCGCACCCTTTTCCCGGCCTCGATGGCGGAACGGATCACGCCCAGCGCGGTGCCGTGGCCGGCCGTGGCCAGGGCGCCGGCGTTGCAGTGGGTGAGCACGGTCGCGCCGTCCGGTACCAGCACTGCGCCATGGGCTCCGATGCTTCGGCACAGGGCCAGGTCCTCCCCGTGCACGGCGCGGGCCTCGGCGAGCAGACGGGCGGCGAGATCCGCGCCTTCCGACCCGAGTCTTTCGAGGACGCCCAGCATCCGGCGGATGGCCCAGAAGAGGTTGACCGCCGTGGGGCGGGTTGCGGCCAGTTCCTCTCCCGCGGCGCGGACGGCAGCCGGGTCGCCGTTCGCGGTGCTTGCGGCGAGGGCCATGCCGTAGGCCGCTGCCACGCCTATGGCCGGCGCACCGCGGATGACCATCGTCCGGATCGCCTCTGCCACGCCACTGACGCTCCGGTACTCGTTGTAGCGCTCCTCGTGCGGCAGCAGCCGCTGGTCGAGCATCCTCACGGCCCCGTCGCAAAAAGCGATCGTCTCGAACGGCTTGCTTTCCCTCATGTCTTCCTCCCCGGTTCGGTGGGATCGGAGGCATCATATGTTCAATCGTCCGGCCGGGCACGGCAGTTTTTCGCCGCCGCGATCCCGCCGGGTTTCCCGAGGAGGCACGGTTTCGTATCGGTCACCGTTTAGGCTTGTGCTAATTCCCGCGTTGACGTAAAAACGCGTTGTCAGAATATTTTACCCGAAACGGGACATTGTCCGTGCCTGAAATTCGCAGTGCCAACGAAATCAGGGTCGAACCTTCGGTCCACGATAACAAAGCCGGAAGGGGGCGTGCGACCGGGCTCGCCCACGACCTGAACAATCTGCTCACGACAATGATCGGCTGGGCACAGCTCGCACGGGACGAGAGTGTGGACCCCTCGAAGCGCAAGGTGGCGCTTGAGACCCTGGAGCGCAGCGCCCGCCGCGCCCGGGCCATCGCAGCCGGCTACCTCGACGGCTGGAAATCGATAGAAGCGGCATCGGGATCCGTGGATTTGGGGATCCTCGTCGGAGACGTGCTCGACCTTCATCGCCTGGATCTCGAAGGCCGGGGAATCACGGTCTTCTCCGAATTCGAGCCGGGGCTCGCCTGCGCCGGCGACCCCGCGCGCCTGTTCCAGGTCCTCGACAACCTGCTGCGCAACGCGGTCGAAGCGATGCCCGGCGGCGGCCGCTTGCGGATGTCGGTCGGCTCCCTCGCGGACGACCGCATCTTCGCAGCGCTGGAAGACAGCGGACCGGGTGTGGACCCGGCCGTGGCAGAGGCGATGTTCGACCCGTTCGTCACCACCAAGAGCCGCGCCCCCGGTTCCCGGGAAAGCGGAAGCGGGCTCGGTCTGGACATCTGCCGCCGGATCGCGCGCGAGCACGGGGGCGACGTGATCTTCTCCCCGGTTCCCGGCGGCGGCGCGCGCTTCGCGCTGGAGCTGCCACGGACGCCGGCACGACCGAATCCGGTCACGGTCGCCGATGCCGTTTCCCGTCCCTCGATCCCCCCGGGTATCTCGGTGCTGGTCGTCGATGACGAGGAGGATATCTGCGAGATGGTCCACGCCGCCCTCGGGCTCCGCGGAGCGCGCGTGGTCACCGCGACCGACGGGGAGGCCGGCCTGACCGCCTGCCGCGCGGAGAGCTTCGACCTGGCCCTCGTCGACTACTCGATGCGCGGGCTGTCCGGCCGCGCTCTCGGCCAGGCGCTGGCCGGGCTGCAACCCGATCTGCCGCTGGTCTACATGAGCGGCGACCGGGTCGACGTGCGCGGAATACCGCAGGTCGCCGACTTCCTGAAGAAGCCCTTCGACGTGGACGACGTCCAGCGGAAGGTCTGCGAGGTCCTCGATCATCGTGCCGGCGGTCGGGCGAGGGGTTGATCCGGACCGGCCCGTGGCTACATTCCGGTCGGGTTCCTCCGCGGCCGCCGGGACCGAATCAGAAGGGATCGAGCCTGGCGATCTGCTCGCGCAGATCCTGGATCTCCTGCTGCCAGTATCGGAGGT
This sequence comes from uncultured Myxococcales bacterium, assembly GCA_964476305.1. Classification (GTDB taxonomy): domain Bacteria; phylum Myxococcota_A; class Polyangia; order JAAYKL01; family JAAYKL01; genus CAYZAI01. The sequence continues at coordinate 880 of CAYZAI010000249.1, read as the reverse complement.
CGCCGAAGTGGGAGAACGTCCGCTTGAAGGTGGGATCTTCCCAGCGCCGGGCGATCCAGGTCGAGTAGTGCACGAAGCGCAGCGCCCGCAGGGGCTCCACCAGGGAAAGCCAGCGGGTCTCGAACCGGCGAATGCCTTCGTAGGCCTCGACCAGGATCTCCCGCTGGCGCCGACCGTCTTCGTCGTAGCTCGGCACGAGCATCCACACGTCCTGAACAGCCGGCCCGACCAGCATGTCGTCGAAATCCAGGAACGTGAACCCGGCGCGCGTGCGGATCAGGTTGCCCGGATGGCAATCCCCGTGGATGCGGTGGACCGGCACGTCCGCCAGCAGGGGCTCGATCCGTTCGAACAACGCCTCGCAGGTGGCGACGTAGTTGTCCCTCGCCTCGGGCGGGATCGCGCCGGATTCGACGAGGAAGCCCAGGTTCTTCCGACCGTAGGTCTCGGCGGTCAGGCGCAGCCGGTGGGGAGCATCGCGCCGGGCGCCGACATTGTGTATCCGCGCGATCAGGCGGCCGACCATGCGGGTCTGTTCTTCGTCCAGTTCCTCGGGGTTACGGCCGCCGACACGCGGGAACAGCGAGTAGAGGATGCCGTCCACCTCCCCGAGGGTGCCCTCGTCGAGGTCGAGAGGCGCAGCTACCGGGATCTCCTCTGCCAGGAGCTCCGCCAGGAAGGCGTGCTCGTCGAGGATCGTCTCCCGCGACCAGCGGCCGGGGCGGTAGAACTTGCCAACCACCCAAGTCTCGTCCTCCAGCTCGAGCTGGTAGACCCGGTTCTCGTAGCTGTTGAGTACGATGAAGCGTCCGGTACAGCGCCGGCCGCCCACTTCCACGGCGTCCAGCACGTGTTCCGGCGAGAGGCGGTTGAACCTGCC
>CAYZAI010000248.1:0-7348 GCA_964476305.1 uncultured Myxococcales bacterium | reverse complement strand
ACGGAGACCCCCACCCAGGGCTCGCGCGAGACGAGCTTCTGCACGAAGCGGCGCAAGCCCGAGCGCAGCGCGTCGCGGCAGCGACCTGCGTCGGCGCGGACTTCGGGATCGAGGAGGCCGAACAGGCGCAGGGCCTCGGCGCGGACCTGGTCCTCGAGCCAGGGCAGAGTCTCCTCGGCTACCACGCCCCGGGCCAGCACCTCTATGCGCCCCCGGACCTCGCCGTCGCCGTCGACGGCGGCGGAGATCACCAGGGCGCCGCGCCCGCCGATGAGCCTTCGATCACGGATCGCGGACTCGGGGAGACCCGAGCCGCCGTCGATGAAGACCTGACCGGCCGGGATGCGTTCCGCCTCGAGGGTCGGTCCCTCAGACCCCAGCCGGATCACCTGCCCGTCCGTGGCGACCACGATCCTCCCGACGCCCGCCGCCCGGGCCAGCTCCGCCGCCGCGCAGAGGTGCCGGTAGGTGCCGTGGGCGGGCAGGAACGAACACGGCCGCACGGCTTCTATGGCCATCCGGATCTCGTCCCTCGACCCGTGCCCCGAGACGTGGACACCCGGGATGTTCCCGCGGTGCACGACCCGCGCTCCCAGGACCAGCAACCGATCTATCATGCGGGAGATGGCCAGCTCGTTGCCCGGGATGAAGCGGCTGGAGAGCACCACGAGATCCCCGGGTTCCACCGCCAGGTGGGGGTGCCCTTCGGCGGCGAGCCTGCCGAGCGCGGAGCGAGCCTCGCCCTGGGTTCCTGAGATCACGACCAGAAGTCGCCTGGGGGCGAGGCCGGCGGCCTCCTCGCTGGACACGACCGCGCCGTGGGGTGGGGAGGTGATGCCCGCCCCGACCGCCGCCTCCAGGTGGCTGTTCACCGAGCGGCCACACAGCACGACCTTGCGCCCGGCGTCGCGGGCCAGGCCGAGGATCGCGGCGAGCCGGCGCACGTTCGAGGAGAAGATCGCCACGTAGACCCTGCCGCCGGTGCCGGCGATCAGGTCGCGCAGGGTGGTGGTCACCTCGGACTCCTCGCCAGCGGGTTCGCGCTCCTCGGCACCGGTGGAGTCGCAGATCATCAGATCCACGCCCGGGGCCGCCATCGCCGCGAGCCGCTCGAGGACCTCACGCCCGCCGTCGGGCCCCCGCAGGCCGAGGCGGAAGTCCCCGGTGTGCAGGATCCGCCCGGCGGCGGTCTCGATCACCAGCCCGGTGTTCTCGGCGATGGAGTGCGGCATGGCGAACGAGGAGACGGTGAACGGCCCGGCCTGGATGCTCCCGCCGACGTCGAGACGACGGAAGTCGAGCTTCACCCCGTGGACCGAATCCCGCAGGCGTGCGGCGAGAAGGCCCGCGGCGAAGCCGGTGCCGGCGACCGGGAGATCCGTCTCGCGGAGCAGCCAGGGCAGTCCGGCCAGATGATCCTCGTGGCCGTGGGTCAGGACAACCGCCTCGATGTCGTCGCGGCGGGATACCAGGTACTGGAACGAAGGGTGGATGACATCGATCCCGGGCAGATCCCGGGACGGGAACATCACCCCGCAGTCGACGACCAGCAATCGCCCATCGTGCTCGAGGATGAGGCAGTTCATGCCGATCTCGCCGAAGCCGCCGAGCGGCCGGATCATCACGGCGGGGCTCCGACCCTTCGACTGGCGACGAGGCTCGATCCGTCACCTCCCGCGCCCGGCGGGCGCTCGGCGAACACTAGCCTTTCGACGAACGGCGGGTCAAGGGAAGGCACGTCCCGACTCCGCATTTGACGGCGCTCCATCTGGTGTTAATCTTTTCACGTCTGGATGCTGCGTGCCTACTACCAGCTTCGTCAGCGACTCGATCGGCTCGTGGAATCGATCGTCGCCCGTTACCCGGAACAGATCACCTGCCGACCTGGGTGCGCCGCCTGCTGCGTGGGCGGCCTGACCCTCTGCGCCGTGGAGGCCGTGGCTCTCGGCGAGAAGCTCGGCGTGGACCGGGACCGCGTGCATCTCCAGGCCGGGCAGGCTCCGCTCGATGCGGATGATCGGTGCGCCTTTCTCGACGCCGGCTGCCGCTGCGGCGTTCACCCGTCCCGCCCACTGATCTGCCGGACCCAGGGCATGCCGCTGCTCTACCCCGACCGCGAGGGAGTCGTGACCTGCGATCTCAACTTCACGACGCTGGACCCCCACAGCAGCGCGGTGGTCCACATGGAGAACCTCGAAACCGCCCTGTTCGCCGTCAACCTCGCCTACTGTCGCACGGCCGGTTTGCATCCCATGAGCCGTGTGCCCATGCACAGGCTGGCACAACTATCTGGATTCATAGACCAATAACCAATGGCAAGTGCTGTTCCGAGATCGATTCGGACGCCTTCTGTCTTTTTCTTCACAAAAACAGCTCCCACCTGAATATTCCGGGTTCAAGCACGTCCGAAAACGTGCTAGTTGAAAAGTGAGCCCTTCGGGTGGAAAACTCGATGGTCGAAAGGAAAGGAAGGCGACAATGAAGAAACTCGTACTCGGACTCGTGATGGCCTCGATGTTCATCGGCACCGTGGTGCTCGGCAGCGCGTCGCTGAACGCCTCTCACAAGGGCAAGACCGGCAAGGACGGTGCCAAGATCAACTGCGCCTACTGCCACACCACGGCCGGCAATCCCAAGGCCGGCAAGGACTACGCCAAGTACAAGTCCGGCCCGTTCTGCAAGGGCAGCGGCTGCCACTAGGTCCCTTCGCCGCACCACATCCCGTCCCGCCCCACGGTGAATCCCCTTCGCGATTCGCCCCTGTTCCGCTGTTCCCTTCGATCGGATACGATGTCCCGGAAATCGATCTTCAAAGGAGGCGCGGATGTCGATGCGCGTTCTTTCACCGGCGCTGCTTCTTGCGGCTTGTGTCTTCTCGCTCGCCTGCTTCTTCCCGGGTTGCGGGGCGCGGACGCCGGCAAAACCCGATGAGGCCAAGCCCACTGGGCGCATCGCCGGATCCGCACCCGGCGTGCATTTCGTCGAGGACGAGACCGTCGAGGGCCTGCGCTTCGTCCTGCGAGACGCCGACATGCCCTTCTCGCCGGCGGAAGCGATCCCGGCGCCGGCGGCAGAGATCCTCGGCCAGGGCCGCACCCGGGCACTGCTCGCGCGGCTCCCGACCCTCGAGGGCGAGGACGACGATGCCGTGGCGTTCGCCCTGCGGCCGGGTTCGACGCCGCCGCCGCGCGCGGGCCGGACCGTGGACCTGCCCTTCCCTCCCCCTGGAGCAGAGGCGCCTCCCGAACCGGGGACGCCCGGCGTGCTCGATGTGCTGCGTTTCGCCCCCGAAGGCGAGGTGGCGCTCGCACCCCGGCTGAGCGTGACGTTCTCCCGGCCGATGGTGGCGATCACCTCCCAGGACGAGGCCGCGCGCACCGTGCCCGCCCGGCTCGACCCGGAACCCTCGGGATCCTGGCGTTGGCTCGGCACGCGGACCCTGGTCTTCCAGCCCGACGTCCGGTTCCCCATGGCCACGGACTACGACGTGGGGATCCCGGCGGGCACGCGCTCGTCAACGGGCGACACGCTGGGCAAGGCGGTCTCCTTCTCTTTCTCGACGCCGCCGCCGTCCATCGTCGACCGCCACCCCACGGGCGGACCCCACGACCTCGAACCGGTGGTCTTCGTCTCTTTCGACCAGCGCATCGATCGCGATGCCATGGCCGGGTTCGTCGGCCTGCGCATCGCCGGGAAGATGATCGCCTCGCGGCCGGCCACCGCGGAGGAGATCGAGCGGGACGAGGAGGCCCGCCGGCTCGTCGAACGCGCCGAGGAGGGCCGCTTCATCGCCCTGGTGCCGGAAAAGCCGCTGCCGAAGGACTCGGAGGTGACCGTGGTCGTGGCCAGCGGGGCACCCTCGGCCGAGGGGCCGAAGGTCACGACCGCGGACCAGACCTTCACGTTCCGCACCTACGCTCCCCTGCGGCTGGTCCGCCACCAGTGCGGCTGGCGCGACGAGTGCCCGCCGGACACGGACTGGCGCATCGAGTTCAACAACCCCATCGACGAGGATCTGTTCGACCCCGACGCGGTGCGGGTCGAGCCGGCGGTGGCCGGCCTCACGGTCGAGCAGTGGGGCTCCAACCTGCGGCTCGCCGGGAACAAGCAGGGGCGCACGAGCTACACGGTGACAGTCCCGGCGTCACTGACGGACGGGTTCGGGCAGACTCTCGGAAAGGACGAGCACGTCACTTTCGACGTGGGTCCGGCCGCGAAAACCCTGTTCGGCCCGGGCAAGACCCTGGTCACGCTCGATCCCGCGGGCAAGCCCGTGCTTCCCGTGCACACCATCAACCACAGCAGGCTCAAGGTGCGGATCCACAAGGTGAAGCCCGAGCACTGGTTCGAGTTCACGGAGTGGATGCAACGCTACCGCTACGACGACGCCAGGCCGCGGCCCCTGCCCGGCCGCAAGGTCTTTGACAAGCGGATCAAGATCGCCGCCGAGCCCGACCGGTTGACGCGAACGGCCATCGACCTCGCACCTCATCTTTCGAAGGGGCACGGTCAGCTTCTGATCTGGATCGAGCCCGACCCTCAACCCGAGGAGCGCTGGAACCGCCAGGAGCTGATCCTCTGGGTCCAGGTCACCGACATCGGCGTCTCGGCCTTCGTCGACGATACCGAGCTCCTGGCGTGGACCACGCGCCTCGGCGACGGCGCCACCCTGTCCGGGGCGCGGACCTCGCTGCTGCCGGGTGGGCAGGTGACCGGCGCCTCGGATGCCGCGGGCCTGTCCCGCCTGAAGCTCGGCGCCGGCGGAGAGGCGGCCCAGCTGCTGGTGACCTCGAAGGACGGCGACACCGCCATCCTCCCCTCGGACTCGGGGCGGTGGTACGGCGGGGGCTGGCAACGCGTGGAGCGCTCCGACGAGCTGCGCTGGTTCACCTTCGATGACCGCGGCATGTACCGACCGGGTGAGGAGGTGCGGGTCAAGGGGTGGATCCGACGCTGGAACCCGCGCAAGGGCGGCGATGTGAACGGGCTCGACGGCAACGCCTCCCGCCTCGCGTGGACCCTGCGGGGCCCCCGGGGCAACGATCTGCTCTCGGGCGAGGCGAAGCTCACGTCCCTCGGCGGGTTCGACCTCGGCCTGACCCTGCCGAAGGAGGTCAACCTCGGCACGGCTTCCCTCGAGATCCGGGCCGCGGACGCCACCGGCTGTCTCGGTACGAACCACTCCCACCCGATCCGGATCCAGGAGTTCCGCCGTCCCGAGTTCCAGGTCAAGGCCGACGCGGATCCGGGGCCCTGGGTGCTCGGCCAGGAGGCCCGCGTGACCGTGAGCGCCTCGTATTACGCCGGCGGCGGCCTGGCCGGCGCGCCGGTGATCTGGCATGCCTCGGCCACGCCGGCGAGCTACTCGCCCCCGGGTCACGAGGACTTCCAGTTCGGCGTGTGGTCCCCGTGGTGGCGGTCGGACGGCGGCGGCGGACCTGGCGGCCAGGCCCAGCGTTTCGAGGGCGTTACCGACACCCTCGGCGATCACCACCTGGGCATCCACTTCGAGGCGATGAACCCGGCCCGGCCCTACAGCGTGCGGGCCGAGGCCTCCGTGGCCGACGTCAACCGCCAGAGCTGGTCTGCCAAGCGGGAGCTGCTGGTGCACCCGGCCGAGATCTACTCCGGGCTCCGTTCGGACAAGGGGTTCTACCGTCCGGGCGACACGGTGGAGATCCAGGCCATCGCCGCGGACATCGACGGCACCATCGCCGCGGGCGTCGATCTCGACCTGGTGCTGGTGCGGCTCTCCTCGAAGTGGAAGCGCGGCAAGTGGACCGAGGAGGAACTCGATCCCGAGAGCTGCGAGGTCGCCTCGGGCGCTGATCCCGTCCGCTGTACGTTCCATCCGAAGGTCGGCGGCAGCTACCGCGTCACCGCCGAGCTGCGCGACCGCCTCGGCCGCCTGAACCGCACGGAGCTGCGCTTCTGGGTCGCCGGGGGCGAGTCCCCGCCAGCCCGGGACGTGGAGCAGGAGGAAGCGACCCTCGTGCCCGAGGGGCGCGAGTTCCAGCCCGGCGACACGGCGCGCGTCCTGGTCCAGTCCCCGTTCCACCCGGCCGAGGGGCTGCTCACTGTGCGGCGATCCGGCCTGGTGCGTTTCGAGCGCTTCCGCATGGACGGGCCCACGACGACCCTCGAGGTGCCGATCCTCGAGGAGCACATCCCCGGGATCACGGTCCAGGTGGATCTCGCCGGCGCCGCGCCGCGGACCGGCGACAAGGGCGAGCCCCTGGACGATCTGCCCCGGCGGGTGGCCTTTGCCCGCGGCTCCCTGGACTTCCGGGTGCCGCCGCTCGAGCGGACGCTGGCCGTGACCGTGATCCCCGGAGCCGAGGTGCTCGACCCCGGCGGCAGGACCACCATCGGCCTGACCGTGAAGGACGCCGCCGGCCGGCCCGTACCGGGGGCCGAGATCGCGGTCTGGGCCGCGGACGAGTCGGTGCTGGCCCTGACCGGCTACCGGCTGCCCGATCCGATATCAGTCTATTACGCGGCCCGGGGCCCGGGCGTGCGCGACCACCACGCCCGCGATCAGGTGCTGCTCAGCGATCCCTCGGCGCTCACCGCCCAGGGGGGCGGCGGCGGCGAGCGGATGATGGCACAGCAGGCATTCGACGGAAAGGGCCTGGGCAACATGCCCCTGGTCCCCATGGCCATGCCCCCGCCGGCGCCGAGCGCGGCGAGCCCGAAGAAGGCCATGACCAAGATGGCCGAGCCCATGGAAGAGATGGCCATGGACATGGAAGGGGCCGACAGGGCCCCGGGTGATGACGACGGGAGCGCGGCGATCGACCTGCGCTCGGACTTCCGCGCCCTGGCCCTGTTCGCCCCCGAGGTGCGGACCGACGACAGGGGCCGGGCCAGCGTGGAGCTTTCCCTGCCGGACTCCCTGACCCGCTACCGCGTCATGGCCGTTGCCGTGCACGACGGCCGATCCTTCGGCGCCGGCGAGGGGAACGTCACGGCCCGCCTGCCGCTGATGGTCAGGCCCTCTCCCCCGCGATTCCTGAACTTCGGTGATCGCTTCGAGCTGCCGGTGGTGATCCAGAACCAGACCGGCAAGCCGATGACCGTCGAAGTGGCGGTGCGGGCGAGCAACGCGGCCCTCGCGGACCGGATGAAGGACGCCAGAATCGACGGAGCCGACCAGACGATTGCCGGGCGCAAGGTCGAGGTACCCGCGAACGACCGGGTCGAGGTCCGCTTCCCGGCCGCGGCCCGAATGGCCGGAACGGCCCGGTTCCAGTTCGCGGCGGCGAGCGGCGCCCGTTCCGACGCGGCCTCGGCCGAGCTGCCGGTCTGGACGCCGGCCACCACCGAGGCCTTCGCCACCTACGGCGAG
>CAYZAI010000247.1:0-7390 GCA_964476305.1 uncultured Myxococcales bacterium | reverse complement strand
CGGTCACATCGAACTTGTAAAGGCGGCTGTTGTCGGAGTAGGCGATCCAACGTACGCCGTCAAAAACGAACTCGTTCGCAGGCGTGACCGACATAAACACGCATGATTCATTGCTGGTAAAGATGTCAGCAATCTTGTATCCATTTGGGTAGACACTGTAGTTATTGAAAAAAACATACTGCTCACCACCGATAGGGTACTTGTCAACAAATTGGTTGTCAGTTATCTGAAGTAGTTCATCGTCACTACCGACCTGGACGCGGAATATCTCACGGGAAAGATAGTCGGAAGTCAACTGCATTGAAAAGAACATCATGGATCCGAAAACGGTTGGGCTAGCTGGTTCCATATCGGGTCGAATCACCTCTTGGCTTGTACTGGTTTCCAAGCTGTGGGCAGTAATCACAAATTGGGATTCAGATGTATCCAACCAACTCCAAACAACAATACCCGAGTCAACGGCAAATCGCCCCGACCACCCCGTTTGATTGGTATTCGCCGGGGTGAGGAAGTGACAATAGGACGGGAAGACGGGGATGTCAGTGTCGGAGTCCGTGTCAGAATCCGAGTCGGTATCGCTATCAGCGTCAGCATCCCCGTCAGTGTCGGAGTCCCCGTCCCCATCTGAGTCCGCATCGCCGTCGCTGTCCCCGTCGGCATCCGCGTCTGTGTCGGTGTCCGAGTCCCCGTCCGTCGCGGTGTCGTCGTCGGCCGCGGGCGAACTGTCGCAGCCCGAGCAGCCGGAAAGAAGCAGGGCGAGGAGGAGCGCGCCCCTCACCGCAGCACCTCGGGGCCCAGGTCCGGCACGTCGAGATCCAGCTGCTCGACCAGGAACCGCTCGATCCGCCTCTTGTCCGGCAGCTCGAGCTGGTACTTGGACACGAACAGGCTGTTGTCCATGTCGGCGAGAGCGTACTCCACGACCGCCGCATCCTTTCGCGTGCACAGGAGTATCCCCACGGGGGGGTTGTCTCCCTCGGACATCATGTTGCGCTTGTACCAGCTGACGTAGGTGTTGAGCTGACCCATGTTCTCGTGGCTGAAACCCGATACCTTGAGCTCGATGAGCACGTGGCATTTCAGGATGCGGTGATAGAAGACGAGGTCTATGAAATTGTGCGTCTCGCCGATGACGACGCGCTTCTGGCGCGCTTCGAAACAGAATCCGTTGCCCAGCTCCAGCAGGAAGTCCTGGATCCTGTCCAGGAGGGCGTCCTCGAGCTGCGACTCGCCCATGACCTCTCTCGGCTCGAGGCCGAGGAACTCGAACACGTAGGGATCCCGGACGGCCAGTCGCGGCTCGGCAGTCTCGGCTCCGGAACGGATCGTTTCGGCCAGCTTCGCCCTGTTCTGCGAAAGGCCGGAGCGCTCGAAATAGAGAGACCCGATCTGCCGCTTCAACTCCCGGACCGACCAGCTGCCGCGGATGCACTCCATCTCGTAGAACGCCCTTTTCAGCGGTTCCTCGATCATGATCAACTCGGCCATGTGGCTGAACGAGAGCCGGGAGACCAGCAGCTCCGGGGCCGCGGCCAATTCGGGAGACAGGGCCTCCCGATTCTCCGGCACCGCGCTCGACGAGGGCGGGAGCATCGAGACCAATTCGGGAGTCAGCGTCTCCCGAATCCGCGGGTAGACCAGGCAGAACTGGCGGTAACGCCGAAGCTCCCGCGGGTCCACCCGGCTCATGCCGCGCCGGGCGAGGTCATCGGCGAGCCGTTCGAGGAGCCGCTCCCCATAGGCGGCTCGATCGCGCCCGCTCTGCTCGTACTCCAGGATGTGGAAGCCGATGGTCCAGTTGCGCAGGGTGAGCGCGATGTTGACCGCCTGCGCGGCCTTCGTCGCACACCGATCGTGAATCTCACGTATCGCCGCGACGAGATGCTCGAAGCTTCTCTCCCGGGCCTGACTCATGCCGGCGGTACCTCGTTCGGATCCTCCGCGGGGGCGAGCCCGGTTCACCGCAGCACCTCCGGGCCCAGGTCCGGACCGCACCAGGCCACGGTCTCGTACGTGGCCTCGTTCCAGACGTGGCGGCTCTGGCCGAGCAGATCCGGCGGCGCCCGGCGCAGGCCCCGGCGCAGGTGCCCGACGCGACCGCGGACGCCCTCCGGGCACACGGGCTTGCCGTCCTCGATCCTTCCGAGGAAGCGCAGCTCCGACGGGTCGATGGGCGTGAACCGCGGCCGGTTCGAGTCGATCGCGAACGCCGATGATCTCGCGACGAAGCCCCGGGCCTTCTCGTCGGCCGGGATCGCGGGGGACTGCAGGCTGTAGCACGCCTCGCCGTCGTCGAAGCACTCGCCAGCGGCCATGGGCTCGCACAGGCACAGGGCCAGCGCGTCGTCGAGCTGCATCCGCCCGCCCTTCACGGGAACGGGCCGCGCGCTCTCCGCCGCCCGGACCGCCGCCGGCGCCGGGCGCTCTTCGGGCGCCTGGCAGCCGGCGAGCGCCGCGACAACGACCAAGACCGCTGATCTCTTCATCCCCGTGCCCTCCGATCTCGATTCACCGGACGGATCCATCCTACGCAGGGTCGCCGTCGCGGTCCAGCGTCGCGGCGCGGGAACCGTCCGATTGCGGTTGCAAACGCGCGACGTTCGGGGGAAAAGAAGGCGCTCGCCGGACGGGGGCCGGCTTCGTGGAGGTGGCAGCGGACATGGCCGGACCAGCGACTCGGCTGATGCAGGGCAACGTCGCCGCCGCGGAGGGCGCCATCCGCGCGGGCTGCCGCTTCTACGCGGGCTATCCCATCACGCCCTCCAGCGAGATCATGGTGCGCATGGCCGAGTTCCTGCGCGAGCGCGGCGGCGCCTTCATCCAGATGGAGGACGAGATCGCCTCGATCTGCGCGGTCGTGGGCGCCTCGTGGAGCGGGGTCAAGGCCATGACCGCCACCTCGGGCCCGGGCTTCAGCCTGATGCAGGAGGGCCTGGGCTACGCCTACTTCACCGAGACGCCCCTGGTGCTGATCGACATCCAGCGCGCCGGCCCGGCCACGGGCCAGGCCACCCACGTGGCCCAGGGCGACGTGATGCAGTACCGCTACGGCTCCCACGGCGACGTCCACCCGATCGCGCTGTGCCCTTGGTCCGTCCAGGAGATGTACGATCTGACCATCCGCGCCTTCAACCTGGCCGAGCGCTACCGCGTGCCAGTGTTCCTCGCCGCGGACGAGGCCGTGGGCCACCTGCGCGAGAACGCCAGGCTGCACGACGATTTCGAGATCTGGGACCGCGTGCGCAGCGGCGACGGCCCGCCCTTCGGTTCGGACCGGCCGGACGGCGTGCCGCCCATGCCCGCCTTCGGCGACGGCGCGGCCCTGCTGGTCACGGGCTCGACCCACGATCCCCGGGGGTTCCGCAGGGTGGACGATCCCAATATCCATGCGGCGCTCCTCGATCGGCTCCGGCGCAAGACCATGGACCACGTGGACGAGCTCGCCGAGGTCGAGGGATTCGAGCTCGACGGCGCCGAGATCGCGTTCGTCGCCTACGGCATCTCGGCCCGCACGGCCCTGGCCGCGGCGCGCCGCCTGCGGGCGAAGGGCGTCCGCGCCGGGCTGCTCAGGCTGGTCACCCTCTGGCCCTTCCCCGAGGAGAAGGTCCGCGCGGCCTGCGACAACGCCCGGGTCGTGGTGGTCCCCGAGCTGAACCAGGGAATGATCTCCCAGGTCGTGCGCGGCTGCACCCGCACGCCGGTCCACGGGCTGAACCAGACCGACGGCCACGCCATCGGCCCCGAGAAGCTGATGCGCTTCGCCGAGGAGCTCTAGCCCATGCCGCGCGCCATGGAACAGTATCTTCGCCCCGGCCTCGGCAACACGGCCTTCTGCCCGGGGTGCGGTCACGGCATCCTGCTCGGGTCCGTGCTGCGGGCCGTGGATCGTCTGGGGTGGAAGCGCGAGGAGATCCTCTTCGTCTCGGGCATCGGCTGCGCGTCCTGGATTCCCAGCCCCAACATCGGCACCGACACCCTGCACACGCTCCACGGCCGGGCCCTGGGCTTCGCCACGGGCGCCAAGCTGGCCAACCCGAAGCTCAACGTCATCGTGGTCAGCGGCGATGGCGACCTGACCTCCATCGGCGGCAACCACCTGATCCACTCGGCCAGGCGCGATCTCGACGCCACGGTGATCTGCGCGAACAACCAGATCTACGGCATGACCGGGGGCCAGACCGCGTCCACCACGCCGGTGGGCGCGCGCACGGCCACGGACCCGGACGGCGCCGTGTTCCGGCCCTTCGACATCTGCAAGCTGGTGCTGGCCGCCGGGGCGCGCTACGCCGCCCGCTTCCCCGTGACCCGGCCCGTCGAGCTCATCGACGCCATCGAGCGGGCCCTGCGCACGTCAGGGTTCACCTTCGTCGAGGCGGTCTCGCCCTGCCCGACCCAGTTCGGCCGGCGCAACCGCATGGGCGAGCTGCCCGCGCTGTACGACACCATCGACGGCCTGTGCGTGACCGAGGAGCGGGCCGCGGCCATGGGCATCGAAGAGCGCTCCCGGCACTTCGTCGTCGGGGAGTTCACACCATGAGCGCGCTGCAGATCCGCATCGGTGGCGAGGCGGGCCAGGGCGTGATCCTGGCCGGGGTGGTCCTGGCCGAGGCCGCGGCGGCTGACGGCAGGCACGTGGCCCAGTCCGCGCGCTACGGTGCCGCTGTGCGCGGCGGCGAGGCCACGGCGGACGTGGTCGTCGCCGACGGCCCCATCGACTTCCCCCACGTCGAGCGGCCGGATCAGCTCGTGGCCCTGTCCCAGCCGATCTGGAACCGACTGATGCCGACCCAGGCCCCGGGCACCCTGGTGATCTATGATCCCTTCTTCGTCCAGCCGGACAATCCCCCCGAGGGTGTGCGCCTGGTGCGGATCCCGGCCACGGAGCGCGCCATCACCGCCTTTGGCAAGGCCACAGCGGCCAACCTGGTCGTGCTCGGCGCGCTGGTCGAGCTGGGCGGTGCCGTGAGCCGGGAGAGCCTCGAGCACGCGGCCGCGGGCAGCGTGTCGCCCAGGTTCCGCGAGGCCAACATGAAGGCCCTGGCCATGGGCCGCGAGCTGGCCACCGCCGCGGGAGGCCCGGCATGAGCAACGGCCGCACCTTCCGGCCCGAGGTCGACCACGGCGCGTGCTCCGCCTGCGGGGGCTGCACCTGGGCCTGCCCGGCCAGGGTCCTGCCGAGCCAGGCCTCCGAGACCGACAGCCTGCGGGGCGCCCTTTTCCGCGCCCGGCCCTACCCGGGCGAGCCCGCGGACCTGCCGCCCTGCCGCATGGCCTGCCCCCTGGGCCAGGACGTGCCCGGGTACATCGCGGCCATCGCCCGCGGCGACTTGGAGGCCGCCGCTAGTATCATTTGCGATACGAACGCCCTGCCCTCGGTCTGCGGCCGGGTCTGCATCGCCTCGTGCATGCGGGCCTGCTCCCGCGCCACCATCGATGAAGGCCTCGACATCCGCGGGCTCAAGCGCTTCGCCGCGGTCGCTGTCGAGGGACACGGCACCGCCCGTATCGTTGTTGATACAGATGGCGGCAAGGTAGCCGTGGTGGGCGGGGGTCCGGCCGGGCTGGCCGCGGCCCACCGGCTCGCGCAGCTCGGGCTCTGCCCGGTGGTCTTCGAGGCAGGGCCCCGGGCAGGCGGATTGCTGGTCGAGGCCGTGGCGCCCTTCGTGCTGCCCGAGGCGCGGGTGGCCGCGGACGTGGCGCGGCTACAGGGCGAGGGCGTAGAGATCCGGACCGGGGTCCGCGCCGGGACCGACGTGGCGTGGGAGGATCTCGAATCGGAATTCGGCGCGGTGATCGTGACCACGGGCGCGCGGCGCGGGCTGCTGCCGGCCCTGCCCGGGAAGGAACTCGACGGAGTGGAGGACGCGGTGACCTTCGGCCGCAGGGCCCGGGCCGGCGGCGGGAGGATCGCGGGCGGCGTGGTGGTGCTCGGCGGGGGCAAGGCCGCGCTCCAGTGCGCGCGGGCGGCCAGACGCCTCGGCGCGGATCCCGTGGTCGTCGCGCACCCCGCCGTGCGCGAGTTGTGGCCCGCGGACGCGGACGACCGGGCCACCGCCGAGGAGGAGGGCGTGACCCTGCTGGATGGCAGGGTCGTGGCCCTCGAGGGCGAGGGCGAGCTGTCCGCGGTGCGGGTGCGCCTCGTGACCCCGGGCCGGGCCGACGCCGTGGGCCGGATCGCTCTCCGGGCCGGGGCCGAGCAGCGGATCGAGACCGTGCTGTGCGTGGCCGCTGCCGATCGCCGCCCGGCTCCGGGCGACGCGCCGGGCTTCGCGGACATCGCCCGCGGACCACTGGGCACGCTGGTCGTCGACGGCTCGGGGCGCCTGTCCCGGCCGCGCTGGTACGCCGCGGGAGAGGCCGCCACGGGCGCGGCCACGGTGGTGGATTCCATGGCAACGGGGCGCCGGGCGGCGGAGGCCGTCGCCCGGGATCTGCGCGGGGAGGGCGGGGCGCCATGACCGGGAGCTTCCGCATCACCGTGGACGGCACGCCCGTCGAGGCCTCGGCCGGGGAGAGCCTGCTCGAGGTCGCGCGCCGGGCCGGGGCCCAGGTCCCGTCCCTGTGCCACCACAAGTGGTTGCGGCCCTACGGCGCCTGCCGCCTGTGCCTCGTGGAGGTCACCCGCGGGGGTCGAACCCGACTCACCACGTCGTGCAACTACGAAGTCCTGCCGGATATCGAGGTCCGCACCGATTCCGATGTGATCCGCCGCCACCGGCGGATGGTGCTGCAGTTGCTCCTGGGCCTGGCTCCGGACGCCGCCGCGGTGAAGGGCCTGGCCCGGGCCGCGGGCGTGGCGGAGGCCGCGTTCCGCCCGGCGCCGGCCCCGGCGGGGCGCGACGGCTGCATCGTCTGCGGGCTGTGCGCGCGGGTCTGCGCCGAGGTGGTGGGCGCCGCGGCCATCACGCTGAGCGGTCGGGGCGAGCGCAAGGGGCTCGAGGTGCCGTTTGGCGAGCGCATCGCGGACTCGTGCATCGGCTGCGGGGCCTGCGCCGCGGTCTGCCCCACGGACGCGATCCGCATGGAGGACATCGCGGTCGCGGCGCTGCGAAAGCGGCCCGCCACGGATCGGCCGTGCCGTTACGCGCTGATGGGGATGATGCCCGGCGCCCTCTGCCCCAACGACTACGACTGCGCCCGCTGCGAGGTCGACCAGCGCTTCGTCGAGGCGTGCCGGCCCGAGCACCCGATCTTCGCGGCCCGGGGCCTGCTGCGTCCGGCCGGGTGGGAGGAGTAGCATGGCGCGCTCGAGGGATGTCTGCCGCGTGATCGGTTCTACCCGGGTGATGGGTGATCGCGCCCCGGTCCCGGCCCGTCTTGCGTCCTTCGACGATGCGGAAGGCCTCCTCGCGCCCGAGCAGGCGCGGGCCGAGGCCCTGCGTTGCACCGC
>CAYZAI010000246.1:0-7424 GCA_964476305.1 uncultured Myxococcales bacterium | reverse complement strand
ATCCTCCGGCACGCCGTGCGCCATGCCCTCGATCAGCTTGATGTTGGCCGGGGCCGCCTCCGCCGCGAGGATCGTATCCGGCTCCTCGAAGAAGGCCGCCTCGGCCTCTTCCACCATCAGGTAGCTCGACCTGATCACCAGCCGCTTCATGTCGCAACCGGACGCGACGAGGCAGAGGGCGGCCGCCGCCAGGACGGTCGGGCTGCCTCTGAAGTGCACTCGACTGCTCATGAAGCGGCCACTATAGAACACGTGCGCTCGAAATCAAACGCATCTCCCGCACGACGCGGGCTACCGGCTCATTTCCCGAACTTCGCCAGGAGAGACTTCGCGGCGTCGCGGTGGACCACGTAGGCGAGCACCTTGAGGCGGACGTAGTCGTCGCGCACGAAGTAGTAGCCCTCGGGCGCGCTCCATCGCGACGAGCGCCCGGAGTCCTTGACGAGGAACCAGTCGTGGCCCGCGTGCTCGGTCCACCCGACGACGTGGACGCCGTGATCGTCCGTCGTCACCCCGCTCTCGAGCCGGTACTCGCGCGCGAGCTGGTCGATCCGATCCGCCGGGATGTCGTACTCAGGGACGAACATGACGCTGCCCCGCCAGTCCTTGCTCGGCTCGGAGACGTCTATCGCGATGGAGACCCCGTAGCCGGCGACGATCGCCCCCTTCAGCCCGGCGTAGAACTCTTCGATCGGCACGTTGTGGTAGGAGGCGTCGTGCCACCAGTTGTCGGCGACCTCGAACTCGGCCTCCGTGTAGAACGGCTTCTTCAGCGTCGACATGAAGGAGACGTACGCGTCGGGGTCGATCCCGAGGATGTCCTTCATGAAGGCGACGGGTGTCGTCCTCTTGCCGTCGAAGTCGAATTCCGCGGGCGGGCACCCCATGTCCCTGTCCAGGATCGCACGGATCATGGGGAGTATCGTGCCGGTGTCCCAGAGCGAGCCCGCGACCGCGCCGGCAAGCACCGCCTTCAGATCCCGCACCATGCGCTGGTGGTCGTGGCGCCCGTCGTTCCACGCCACGCCGGGGTACGCCGGCTCGGGCCAGGCCCCGTGCTCGTTCCACACGTGGACGAAGGCGTTCGCCTCCGACCCCTCCTCGAAGGCCGAGCCGCCACGCTCGTCCAGGTATCTTCGGGCCTTCGCCACGTACTCCCAGTAGACGTTCGCCATCTCCGACAGCTTGACCTCGCGCCCGGTCTGGCGCTTCACCTCGGACTCCAGGAACGAGGCCGTCGCGAACGACCAGCATGTGCCGGTCATGTACTGGGGCACCGGCGGCTGGTGCCAGATCGTGTGGAAGGCGTCCCTGGAGGCGGGGCGCTGGTCCGCGGGCAGCCCGCTCACGAGGACCTGCTTCTCCTTCCTCCCCTCCTCGGCCTTCGCCTTCTGGGCGTCCTTGATCTTCCCTGTCGTCGCACCCTGGTCGTCCTTCCACCTCTTGTCGCGATCCCTCATCTCCTCGAGCACGGGATCCAGCCTTCCCACCTCGTAGCGGGCCACGACCACGCTCTTCCCGTCCGCCGCCGGGGGAGCCGCGATCTCGACCACGGTGCGCACGGGCGCAAGCTGCTCCTGGACCGGTGGCGCGGCATCCGGCTCGGTTGCCGCCTTCGCTGGCGGGGCTGGCTCGGTCCCGCCGCCCTCCGGCGAACACGCGGTGACCGCGATCGCAACCAGCAGGACGGGGCATCCGGCTCTCGTCGTCGCCATGGCCGTTCGTCCGGCATCCTCTCGAAGATGCGGTATCATCGAGAACCATTTCATGGGGTGTCTCCTCCTTCGGCGGTCTTGGACCTTGTCGAAAGGGCGCGGATGCGATCGGCGAAGGCCGGCCAGGCCGCGCAAAGGGTCACGGGGTCTCCGAGGTAGAAGTGGATCGCCTCCGTCGCCCGGTAGGTCTCGGCGTAGAAGCCGCCCTCGGGGTGCGGCTCGAGTCCGAGGGCCTCGATGATCGCGGTCGCGTCCATGGGGGACGGGCGTCTCCTCCCTCAGCCTCTGAGCTGCTTGAGCACGGCCTCGGCCAGGGCGGTGATGTCGGGCTCCTCGCCGAGATCGATGATGCGCCGCAGGCGCTGCTCGAGCACGGCCGTGCGGCGCGGGACACGGCCGCGGGCCAGCAGCTCGGCGATCTGCTCCAGGGCGAGCTGCTGGTGCTCCTCCTCGGCGGAGCCGACGACCTGCACCAGCACGTCGTGGTCCGGGGGCAGCTTCCAGCGCTCGAGGTAGCGGCGCGCGGCCTTGGCCGTGGCCATCGACGTCCCGGCCGCCTTGATCTCGTCCAGGGCGGCCTGGCGTTCCCTGCCCTCGGCGGAGGTCTCGTCGAGGGCGGCCAGCTTGCCCTTGACCTGGGCCGGCGCCTTGCCATCCCCGTCGAAAAAGGCGTCGAGCTTCGAGCGGTAGACCTTGGAGGCCGAGTCGGCCCGGGCCTGCCTCCTGGCGTCGCGGATCGGCGGGCGGTCCTCCTGCCGGTGCTTGGAGCGGTCCTTGTTGCGATCCACGTCGCGCCAGGAGCGCTTGGGCTTCTCGTCGTCGTCGCCTCGGGGCATCGGACTCACCTCCGCCCGGAGACTACCACCGGGGCGGCGAATCTTGAAGGGGGGGGAGACTCGTCTGGGGGGATCAGTAGTTGTCGAACAGGCGCTCGAACAGCGCCTGCTGGGCGAAGGAGGCATCCTGGAACGCGAAGGCCTCGAAGTCCTCGTCCTTCCAGACCTGGTGAGCCCTGACCACGGTCGTCACCGCGCCGGGCACCAGGTGCAGTTCCAAGTCGATCACGCTCCAGTCGTTGCCGTCACGGAACCGGCGCAGCCGCACGCCGGTGGGGCTGATGTCGCTGGCCCACGCGTCCGTCGACAACTCGCCCGTCTGCTTGGTCACCGGCAGATCGACCATCTTCCTGCAGGCATTTCGCCGATCGGTCATGATCTCCTCCGAGCTCCTGTAGACAATGGTAGCATTTGAGACTACATGATCCAAGAAATCGGACCTGGATCGCGAATGCGGGCCCGGAAAGAGAGTTCTGGTAAGCTCGCCTCTATGCGCGAGGCGCTCCCCATCGCCACCCTGCTGCTGGTCACCGCCGCGGCCTGCGGAGGTGAGCCGGCGACCGTTCCCGTGCCGGATGCGGCCGCGCCACGGGCCGCGCCGGACGCCGGGGTCGTCGATGGCGGAACCGCGGCCTGGGCAACTCACGTCGTGGCCGAGGGCCAGACCCTGTGGGACATCTCCCGGGCCTACGGCGTGACCATGGAGGCCATCCTCGAAGCCAGCGGGATGACGGAGCGGGAAGGCAGGCGGCTGCGCCCGGGAACGGCCCTGCGCATCCCCGGTGCCCGCGAGGCCCGCGAGGTGGAGACCGCGGCCGAGCGCAAGGCAGCCCGCGCGAGCCTCGAGCCGCCGGACGACGGCGTGCTGCACTTCCTGGAGTCGGGCGAGACCCTGTGGGACCTGGCCCGCACCTACGGCGTCACCGTCGACGCGCTGATGGAGCGCAACGGTCTCGGTGACAGCGAGGCGCGCCAGCTTCGCGCCGGCCAGCACCTGGTCATCCCCGGGGTCACCGCCGAGGCGGCCCGCCGAGCCCGCTCCGGCGCGGCGACGAAGCCCCGCGGCGTGAAGCACGTGCTGGCGCCGGGAGAGACGATCTGGGACCTGGCGAAGCGCTACGGGGTGAGTGTCTCCGAGATCATGGTCAGGAACGACCTCTCCCGCGAGGCGGCCTCCCGCCTGGCCGAAGGCGGCGCGGTGTTCATCCCGGGCGTGGAGCAGAACCGGGTCGGCGTCGTGCCGCGACGGAGAGCGCCGGGCTCCCGGCAGGTCAAGGCCCTGGCCAGCCGCCTGGGTCTCGGTACCCGCCGCGCGGCGAGCGCGTTGCTCTCTGGCCAGGTCGAGCCCCGCTGGATGGAGGCCGCCGGCGGCAAAGGCGGGAAGCTGCCCGGGCACCTGCGCTGGCCCGTGACGAACGGCTGGTTCGTGCGCGGCTTCGGCTCGGGGGCCGGGGGCTACCACCTGGCGGTGGACATCGCCGGCGAGATCGGCTGGAACGTCCGCGCCGCGGCACCGGGCATCGTGGGCTACTCGGGGGACGGCGTGAAGGGCTACGGCAACCTCGTGCTCGTGATCCACTCGGGGGGCTGGGTCACACTCTACGCCCACAACTCGGTGAACTTCGTCGCCGCGGGCGAGAAGGTGAGCCGGGGGCAGATCCTCGCCGAGCTGGGCAGCACCGGTATCAGCCGCGGCCCCCACGTTCATTTCGAGCTGATCTTCCGCGGGCAGCTCTGCGATCCCGCGCTGCTGTTCAAGCCGGGCATCCGCCACCGCTCGGGCAAGATCTCGCCGCTCAGGTACACGACCTGGACCGATCCCGCCGCGCGGCCCCGGGGCCTGGATTGCCATCCGCGGCGCAAGCACCCGAGCGCCGCCACGGTCGAGACCGAGGCAGCCGATCTCGACCCCACGGCCCTCACCCCGGAGCCCGCCCCCTGACCAGCCTTGCGGAGGATCCGGTTACTCGACCACCGTGGGTGCGCAGGTGGAGACGCCCGCGCCGACGATGTACTTGCCGGTGTTGGCGATGTGCGTGGTCAGGGTGCCGCCCGTGAGCTTGTAGACGTTCGTCGAGGCGTCCGCGAACGTCTTGTAGAAGATGTAGTACGATCCGCCCCAGTGGGCGAAGGCCCAGGCGTTGGCGTCGTTCGACAGCGAGCTCAGCGGGTAGGTCTCGACCGCGGTGCCGGTGGCCTTGTCGATGCGCGCCACGACCGGCGTGGCGGCCATGGGGAAGAAGCCCCATAGCTCGCCCAGGGAGTTGCCGGTGAACTCGGGCCCGGCCGAGGCCAGGCCGGCCTGGATCTGGACCTGGCCGGTCGCGATATCGAGGGTCGCGAGGTTCGCCGGGGTCTCGGAGTTCCCGACCCATAGCCGCTCGTCCGTGGTCGTCGAGCTGTCCGTGACGTAGCCCATGCCGAAGGTGTCGAAGCCCTGGGTGCCACAGCTGAAGGGCGTCAGGCCCAGGCACTCGCCGGTCTCGATGTTCACCTTGTTGATGCCGACGCAGTTGTAGGTGAGCGCGCCCTGCACGAAGAGGATGTAGGCGAAGCCATCGCGGCCCACGGACATCGAGAACGGCTGTCCGCCGGACGGGCAGCTGAGCGGGCCTGTGCCTATCTGCTGGAACGCCTGGGCCGGCGCGGCCTGGGGATCGAAGCTGTAGAACATGTTGTTCTGATCGACGACGTACACGAGCTGGGAGGCCTCGGAGCAATCCGAGTCACCGTCCGAGTCGCTGTCCGCATCGGCGTCCGCGTCGGTGTCCGTGTCGCCGTCCGAGGAACCGTCGTCGTTGTCGTCGTTGTCGTCATCACCGTCCGAGCCGCCCGGGTCGGTGCCGTCCTCGCAACCTGCGGTCCAGGCGCCAAAGGCGCACAGCGCGAGGGCCATGGTGAGAACCATCCAAGCGTTCGGCTTCATCTCGACCTCCTGTTTCCACCGCCAATCGCGCGGCGATTCGTCATTGTCTCTCGTCTTCGTGCGTTGCACAACCATTTCGGACGAAACCGTTCTCCCCGCTCCCGCTCTCCCTCAGCCGTCGGCCTCGCCGACCATGGGCACGAAGCGCACCGGGAGCGTCTCCTCGAGGTCGAGCCTGCCGCCGGTCTTCACCAGCACCTGGAGATCCTGCACGTCCCTTCCTACGGGCACGACCATCCTTCCGCCCTCGACGAGCTGGTCGACGAGGGGCTTCGGGATCGAAGGCGGCGCCGCGGTGACGATCACGCCGTCGAAGGGCGCGGCCTCGGGCCAGCCGCGGGTGCCATCGCCGATTCGGACCCGGACCCGGTAGCCCAGGCGCTCGAGCAGCGCCGCGGCCCGTTTCCCGAGGGGCCCGACGATCTCGATGCTGTGGACATCGACTCCCATCGCGGCCAGCACCGCGGCCTGGTAGCCCGAGCCGGTGCCTATCTCGAGCACTTTCTTTCCCCGCTTCACGCGCAGGGCCTCTGTCATGTACGCGACGATGTAGGGCTGGCTGATGGTCTGCCCCTCGCCGATGGGCAGTGGATAGTCCCGGTACGACAGGGCACGCTCGTCCTCGGGCACGAACTCGTGACGTGGCACGGTCTCCATGGCGCGCAAGGTGTCCGGATCCTTCACGCCCCGGGCGCGGATCTGCTCCTCGACCATGCGGAGGCGCTGGGCGGCCCAGTCCGGCCCGGCGGCGTTGTCACCGTCGGCGCGGCTGCCGAACACGAAGCCGAGAAAACCCAGCACCATGGTCAGCACCACCAGAGGCGCGAGCACCCGCCCCAACCGCTGGCCCGCCGTGTCGAAGGATTGCGGCACATGCTTCAGTATAGCGACCACCTCCCCGGGCGTCGACAGTCCCGGGACAGCCGCCCTCGACAGCGCTGCGAAAGCGGCTACCATGGCGACCTGATGAGGATCGCCGGAAAGAACTTCCTGTGGGGCGCGATCCGGGCGGTGTCGGCCGCCGTGGCGCTGGCCGTGGCCGCGGCCCTGCTCGAGGTCTGGGATGGCCTGCACTCCGGTGCCGGGGCCGCCGCCACCATCTGCGCCGCAGGTCGCGCCCCGGCCCTGATCCTCGCCGCAGGTCTGGCGCTCGCGCCGTTCCTCGGCCTGCTGGCGGTCGCCTCCACCGGGTCGACCCCGGCACCCCGGATGGCCCGGCGCTGGCGCCGCCGGCTCTGCTCCCGGCTGTCCACCGACCGCCCGGACGTGCGCCGGAGCTTCCTGGCCGGCCTGGTGGCGGCGTCCTGCTCAATCGCCTGCTGGATCGCGCTGGCCGTGCCCGTCGCCCGCGAGCTGATCGTCGCGATCCAGACGCCGCTGTACGCGGCAATCGCCACAGTGGCGGCCATCGGCGGCTGCGCACTCGCGGCGGGTGCGCTGCTGCCGGCCTGGTGGAGGCTCGGCCGCTTCCTCGCTGGGCTCCCCCGCGGGCTCCCCTCGGTCCTTGCGATGCTCGCGATCCTCGCCGGTTTGCTCCTGGCGGCAGCGGCCGCCCTGCTGGCCCCGGGCTGGGAGGACTTCGGCCGCCACCTGCCGTGGCGCTGGCCCGCGGTCCTGCTGGTGGCGGCGGTCTTGTGGTGCGCGGGCAACCTGGCCGGGCGACGTTCCGCCGGCCGCCGGGTCGTCGTCACCGTCGGCCTTCTCTCGTCAATGGCCCTGGTGGCCGCCAGCGCCGTGACCGTGGCTGGGAACGGCGGTCCGCCCCGGCCACGGGCCACGGACGTCGAGCCGATCCCTCCCGGCCGCCACGACTACCAGGTCTCGCCCGCGCCCCGGCCGATGCCCGTGATCGTGATCACCGTGGACGCGGCCGCGGCCCTGCGCATGGACCTGTACGGGGCGAAGCGCGAGACCATGCCGCTTCTCGCCACCCGGGCCGCCTCCGCG
>CAYZAI010000245.1:0-7436 GCA_964476305.1 uncultured Myxococcales bacterium | reverse complement strand
CCGTGGCCCACCTGCGCCTCGAGGCCGGGATGTAGGGACTGACCCGGCTCAATCGGCCGTGCAGCCGGCAGGCGAGACCGCCCATTCGATCCGATCGTCGGCCCCGTCGAACCCCAGCACGTGCACGAGGTCGCGCCCGGGCCGGCCGTCGAAGTCCGCGGCGATCAACAGGCCCTCCCCGAAGTCCTGCCCGGAGAGGATGCGGCGAAACGCGCCGATCTCCGGAGCCTCCCCTCCGAGGGTCGGCGCCACCGCCACGACCAGCTCCCCCCCCGACTCGTCCGGGGGATCGTCTTCCTCACTGGAGGAGAAGACGATCTCGTCCGCACCGTCTCCGTCCAGATCGTCGGCCAGAAGGAGCGCCCCCAGGCCCCAGCTCGAGTGGACCGCAATCTCGGCGAGGGGCTCGAACCCGGGGAGGACATAGGCGCGCAGGGTCCCACCGCCCCAGCCGTTCGGCTCAAAGGTCACGAGCTCCGCCCGCCCGTCGGCGTCCGTGTCCGCCGCCAGCAGGGTCTCGGCCCACGCGAGGGCGGCCGGGGACGTTTCGTGGGTGTCGCCGAACGCCGAGCCGGGCACGAACAAACCCTCCTCCGCGTAGGAGCAGCGGATGACCAGATCGTCCCCGGGCTCACCGTCGAAGTCGGCGACAACCGCGCGGAACGCGCCACCGAGGTCGCAGTCGAGGAGCGCGGTGAACACGTGCGGCTCGCCCGGCCCTTCGACGGTGACCGGCCAGGAGTACCACTCGTTGCCATCCCCGTCGGCGGCGAGGAGCACGATCGATTCCGCTCCGTCACCGGCCGGGCCGACCCAGGTCAGATCCTCGGGCGCGACCGCGGCGTCGGGGAACTTCCCGGTGATGCCGGGATCGGCGATCCGCCACATCGGCTCGAGGGAATCACCGTCGAACCGGAACCCCGACACGAGCGTGCCCGGATCACCGGGGGTCTCGTACTCCTCGGAGGACACGAGGACCTCGTCGATGCCGTCGCCGTCGAGATCGACGATCCAGGGGACGGCGGGGAAGGAGACATCCGGGACGAGGAGGGTCTCCGCCGATCCATCGGCGAAAAATACGACCAGTTCCACTCCCTCGTCCGCGGGTCCGAGCGCGAGGAATTCGGACGGCGCCTCGCCGTCGCGCTCGATCTCATGGAGCGTGCCGATCCGGTCCCGAGCGATCGAGGTCGACGCGAACTCGTCCTCGTCGTCGATCTCGCAGGAACCGGGCTCGCACGCGCCGCACAGCGCCAAGCCCGGGTTGCCGCACTCCGTCTCGCAGGCGAAGACGAAACCGTCGCAGCAGGCGAAGCCGTTGTCGCAAATGCCGTCGCAGTCGTCGTCGACGCCGTTGCAGGTCTCGCCTGAAGGCTGCCCGGTCTCGCCCGCGCAGACGAGGCCGTTCATCATCGGGCCGCATACCCAGACACCGACCGTGGCGCAGGCACCGGTCCCCTGCGTGCAACTCTCCCCGAGGCCGGGCCACCACTCGTCCACCCGCCCATCCAGGTTGTTGTCGATACCGTCGCAGAGCTCCCAGGTGGGCTGCGGCTCGTCGGCGTCGTCCGAGGAATCCCCTCCATCGTCGCCGAACAGCGGGAAGCAGCCCACGACGAGGATCGTGGCGGCAAGCGCCCCGGCGGCGCGCATCCGGCGGCCCCGAGCCAGGAGCAGGAGCACCGCGAGCGCCGCGAGGCAACGTACGAGGACGTGCGGGGGCACCCCTCCGATCACGGTCCCCCCTTCGTAGTCCTCCTGGTCGATGCAGGGGTGGTCGTACTCGAAGGTGGGAACCACCATGCCGAAGTAGAGCGGGACGAGGACGACGTCCTCCGCCATCTGCCACGGCGCCAACCGCCCCGAGAGCCTGGTGATCCAGCCTTCCTGGGCGAGTTCGGAGAACAGTCCGCCCTCCGCCCACAGGGCCTCGAGCCAGTCCGGCCGCACGATATCGCCGCCATAGCAGCCTTCCTGGCCGCTCGACTCCTCGTCTTCGCAAAACGGATCCGGACCGAAGCGCTCATCAAGCTGCGCCGCGTACTCCACCACCAGCGTGCCGCGCTGCGGATCCCCCCCGCCCTGAACCCATTCCAGCGTCTCGCGATAGCTCTCGGGCGTGTTCGGGACCGACGTCTCGTAAGGCACCAGCGCCCAGGCGTAGTTGACCGGGACCATGGGCTCATCGGCGGCCACGTAGAGTCGCAGATCGACGGGGGCCTCGGTTGCCGCGCCGGTCAGGGCCAACGGGTAGACCACGGGATCACTCGCCCACCGGTCCCAGGCGATGCGCACGGTGAGGTTCGTCTCGGCGCGGCTCACCGCCTCCACCGGGTGGATCTCCGCCACGAGAAACACCCAGCCGCGACTCACGTATCCCTCGATCACCGTGGCGGCGCCGTCCGGCATCAGGAACCCCCGCTCCTCGATCCAGTCCGCCACGGCCTGCCCGTCCGGCGAGGAGATCACGGTGTAGTCGAGGCACCCCTCGTCACCCACCGCCCAGACCTCGACCTGATCCTCGTCCACGCGGGCCTCGGAGTCGCCTGGGCTCGCCCCGCCGCGATCCCCCCCGGCGCAGCCGAAAAGGCCGCAGCCGATGTATCCTCCGCAGATCCAGTGGCGCTCGTAGAACAGGGGCGCGGTCTCGTGGTCCAGGCCGTCGAGCAGGGGCTCATCGGCGCAGGCGACGTCCGGCACTCGCGGAATCGGGATCACCCAGCCGAACCTGTCCTCCGTGCTGCGATAGCGATCCTGGAGCCACAGCTCGGCGCGATCATCCATCACGCGCAGCAACGCGCGCTGATCGACCATCTCGACGAAAGCGGCCGCTTCGTCCTCCACGACGTGGGGCGGGACGAAGTAGCCGCCGTCGGCGGCGACCGCGGCCGGCAGGGCCAGCATCGTGGCCGCGAGGAGCCCCGCCGCGAATTCGCACAGACGGAGTGTCGGCGGCGACGGAAGCCGGCTCGCTTTCGATCCCCTCTCGATTCGCTTTCTCATGGCGATATCGTAGCAGCGCGGCAGCGGGCCGTAAACAATGGACGCCGGGCGCGGCCGCGACGTATAACCCCCGCATGAGCCCGCGCCTTCTCGAATTCGAGCTCTTCGGCCAGCAGCTCTACCTGCCGGCCTACTTCACGATGGTGGCCACGGGCTTCGTCCTGGCGGCGATCCTGCTCCGCCGCTGGGCCCGCTTCCACGGCATCGACCACCGGCTGATGATCGACTTCGTGATCTGGATGGCGCTGTGGGGCGTGATCGGCTCCCGCATCCTCCACGTGCTGGCCGACGGCCACTTCTGGGATTACGTCAATGTCTGCATCGATCCGTCCAAGGTCGACTGGAAGGTCGACGAGCGCGAGTGCGCGGCCCTCGCCGGCGCCTGGGACGCGGCCCGGGATCTCTGCCACCCGGTGGAGACCAACTGCCTGGCCTTCGCCGACGTCTTCCGCGGCGGCTTCGCCTACTACGGCGGGCTGATCGCCGCGGCGCTGTTCTCGATCTGGTTCATCCGCCGCCACCACCTGCCCGCGGGCAAGATCCTCGACATGTCCGGGTGGGCCATCACTCTCGGCCTGGCCTGGGGCCGCATCGGCTGCTTCCTGGCCTCCTGCTGCTTCGGTGCGCGCTTCGAGGGGCCGTGGGCCGTGGCGTTCCCGCCGGGCTCGGCCGCGTCCCGCCACCACTGGGACCAGGGGCTCCTCGGCTCCTACCGCCACGAGTCGCTCCCCGTGCACCCGGCCCAGCTCTACGAGGCCGTCGGCTCCCTGTTGCTGGCGGCGTTCGTGTACTTCGTCCTCAGGCCGCGCAAGCGCTTCGACGGGCAGGTCTTCGCCGTGGCGATGATCGGCTACGCTTCCTTGCGCTTCGGCCTCGAGTACCTGCGAGAGGACGAACGCGGCGCCTTCGGGCCGTTTTCCACCAGCCAGTGGATCGCCATCGCCATCGTCGTATTCAGCGTGGCGCTGTGGCGCCACATGAGCGCCCGGGCCCGCCGCGTCACGAAGACCGCGATGACGAGACCGGCCCCATGATCGTGCGCTCCCTCCTCGCGACCTTTCTCCTCGCCGCCTGCGCCTCCCACCCCGCACCGGCGGCCGACATGCCGGCGCCCGCCCCGCCCCGGGGCGACCCTGCCCCCGCCCGCATCGCCGCGGGTCCCGGTCCCGGTCCCGCGCCGGTGGAGCCGGCGACACCCGCGCCGCCGCCCCCGACGCTCCCCCGCTGGAGCCGGCGCTTCGGCGGCCCCGGGCTGGCCATGGGCGCGGCCGTGGCCGTGGATCGCGCGGATCACATCGCCCTCGCCGGCCACTTCACGGGCACCGTCGAGATCGTCCCGGGCCAGGCCCTCGTCAGCGCCGGTCTCGAGGATGTGTTCGTCGCGCGCCTCGACCCGTACGGGCGGCCGCTGTGGACGCGGCGCTTCGGCGGCCCGAGCCACGACTACGCCGACACCGTGGCCGTGGACGGCGCGGGCAACGTGCTCCTCACCGGGGCGTTCCTCGAGCGGATCGACATCGGCGGGCGCGTGCTGCCCTGCAAGGGCGTGCACGACGTGTTTCTCGCGAAGCTCTCCCCGGACGGCGACGTGCTCTGGAGCCGCGCCTATGGCGATCGCGAGGATCAGATCAAGCTCTTCGTCGCGGCGGACGGCAGCGGATCCGTGCTGCTCGCGGGGTACTTCCGGGGCGCGGTGCGCCCGGCCCGGCGCATGCACCGAAGCTATCCGGACAAGGCCTCGTTCGTGGCGGTGCTCGATCCGGACGGGAAGCCGCGGTGGAGCGACTCCTTCGGCCACATCTACGACTACGCCGGCCCGGGGGTGGTCGCGGACGGCGACGGGAACGTCTTCTTCGCCGGCGGCTCGGACCCCGTTCCGGAGCTGGGCGGCAAGACCCCGCCCCGGGGCCGGACCGAGGACCTCGGCGTGGTCGCCGCACGCTACGACGCCACCGGCCGGATGGCGTGGAGGAAGCGCTTCGGCGGCGGCAGCTCGTATCTGAACGTGTCCATCGCCCTCGACCCGCAGGGCGACCCGGTCGTCGCCGGATCGTTCGGCGGCCGCCTCGACTTCGGCGGCGGCGAGCTTTCGCGATCCGGCTCGCTCTCGGACGTGTTCCTCGCCGCCCTCGACCGGGAGGGCGGGCACCGCTGGAGCCGCTCCTTCGGCGGCACGGGCTGGCAGGGGCTGTCCGGGCTGGTGGTGCGCGGCGACGGCGCGATCCTCGCCACCGGTCAGTTCGAGGGCGGCGCCATCGACCTCGGGGGCGGGCCCCTGCCCTCGGCCGGGTCCAGCGACGTGTGGCTGGCGGCGTGGGACGGCAGCGGGCGGCACCGCTGGAGCCGCTCCTTCGGCGACACTCACGTGCAGTTCCCCGGCGGGCTGGCCCTCGACTCGGCCGGGGACATCGTCCTCGTCGGCTCGTTCTCGTCGACCATCGACTTCGGCGACGGGCCCCTGGTCAGCGCCGGCGCCCACGACGTGTTCCTGGTCAAGCTGCCCGGCGACGGCTTCGCGCCCTGAGCAGCCGCCCGGCGCTCCCGCTGCTACCGCTCTCGTCGCTACCGGTACCGTCGTTGTTGCCGGCGGCCCGGATCGCGGCTAGAATTCTCTCATGGACGAAATCGTATTCCAGGTCACGCAGGAAGCGGATGGCGGCTACACGGCCGAGTGTCTCTCCGAGAACATCTTCACCGAGGGCGACACCTGGGCGGAGCTGCAGAAAAACGTCATGGACGCGGTCACGGGCTTCTATTTCGACCGGGAAACGCCGCGGCACGTGAGACTCCATAAGGGCGTTTCGCGCGAGGAGATTCTGGGCTCGCTCTAGCTCTTTTGCCTCTATCCAAGCGCCCGCGGTCCGGCTACACCCGCTCCACGATGACGAGCATTCCCTTCTTCGGCGAGATGATGTCCCTGGCCGCGGCCCTGTTCTGGGCCATCGCCGTGATCCTCTTCAAGCGCAGCGGCGAGTCCATGCCCGCCGCGTCCCTGAACCTGTTCAAGAACCTGCTGGCCGCGGTCCTGCTCACGCCCACCATCCCGCTGATGGGCGAGTCCCTGCTGCCGGACCAGCCCCTCGAGACATGGCTGCTCATGGGGGCCTCGGGGTTCCTGGGCATCGCCGTGGCGGACACCATGTTCCTCTTCTCGCTGCAGAAGCTCGGGGCCGGGCTCACGGCGGTGGTGGACACCGCGTACATGCCACTGATGCTCGGGCTCTCCTTCCTCTGGCTCGGCGAGGACATCGGGCTGAACGTCCTTCTGGGCGCCTGCCTGATCATGACGGCGGTGCTGGTGGGCTCGGCCTCGCGCCCCACACCGGGCAGGACGCGGCGCGACATCGTCGTCGGCACGCTGGCGGGCCTCGGCGGCGTCGCCCTGATGGCCGTCGGCATCGTGATGATCAAGGGCGTGCTGAACCAGGCCCCGGTGCTGTGGTCCACGTGGGTGCGGATGCTGGCCGGTGCCGCGGGCCTGCTGCCGATCCTGTTCCTTCGCAGGCACCGCACCGAGGTGCTCGCCGCCCTGCGGCCGGGTCCGCACTACCGCTTCGCCGTTCCCGCGACCTTCTTTGGGACCTACCTGGCGATGATCACCTGGGTCGCGGGGATGAAGTACATAGAGGTCTCCCGCGCGGCGCTGCTCAACCAGCTCTCCACCGCGTTCATCTTCGTCCTGGCGATCCTGTTCCTGAAGGAGCCGGTGACCTGGCGCCGCATGCTGGCCATCGGCCTGGCCGTGCCCGGCGCGATCCTCGTCGTGCTGTGATCAGAGGCACTCGCCGCCGGTGCAGGTCTCAGCCGCGCCGCAGGGCGCGCCCATCCCGCAACCCCGGGAGCAGTAGCAGATCGCGGTGGTGTAGCCCGTGTAGTTGCAGTTGATCTGCTCGTTCGAGACGCTGCAGCCCCCCGCGTCGTTGTACGCAGCAACGCACTCGCCGCCGGCCTGCTCGCAGACGACGGCGCAGCTGTTCTGGGTGCTGTTGTAGCCCATGGTGCACATGACGTCGGACCCGCCGCAGTCGATGTAGCCGCCGATGTCCCCGGACGTGTACTGCGTGGCGCAGGCCACCAGGCCGTCGTCGCAGTCGATGCCGCAGGCCTCGCTCACGGCTTCCGCGCACCAGTAGTCCCACCAGCCGTCGGTCTGGTTGCAGCAGAACTGGTCCCCGGCGCAGATGTCGCTCGCGCAGTCGCTGCAGCCGTTCACGAGGGCGTCGCCGAGCTCGCAGACGGGGTGGGCGCACGCGTCGGTGTCCGCGTCCGTGTCGGCGTCCGCGTCGGTGTCGGCATCCGCATCCGCGTCGGTGTCGGAATCCGCGTCCGCGTCGGCATCGGCGTCCGAGTCCGCGTCGGTGTCCCCGTCCGAGTCGGCGTCCGAGTCCGTCCCGTCGTCGTAGACCGGCGGCGACTCGCCGCCGCAGGCCGCA
>CAYZAI010000244.1:0-7502 GCA_964476305.1 uncultured Myxococcales bacterium | reverse complement strand
TCCCGGGGGGCGGATGAAGGTGGCCGCGGGCCTTCCTTCGCGCTGCGCGCTACGGCAAGGCAAGATGAACCGCGGCCCTACGGAAAATGGGCGCGGGGCGGGGGCGCTGACAAGGGGCGCTGACAAGGGACGGAAAGGAAAGGACAGAACAGAACAGACAGAAGGGACAACGGCGGGGGATGAACCCCCGCCCTACGGGTTGTTGCGGGATCCGGAAGCCCCCAGCCCGGAGGGCTTGCCACAGGCATCCTGGCCGCGGCCCTCGCCTGCCCGCCGAAGCCTTGGCGAAGGCTGGTGGCCGCGGCCGCGGCCGCGCCGGGAACAGCCAGAACCGCCGGGTGCCAGCCCCAGCCGTTTGAGGTATGATGGAAAGGGCGAGGAGGCTCGGGCGACATGAAGACCACCCGTTCGACCTGGCGATGGACCGCGTTCCCCCTGGCGATCACCGCCATGGTCCTGGCCTGCGCCACGGTCAACGTCGATCCCGACGACGACAACGACGACAACGACGACGGTGCCACTGACGGCGACAGCGACGGGGACACGGACGGGGACACGGACGGGGATACCGATGCGGACTCGGACGCCGACACCGATGGCGACACCGATGGCGACACCGACGCGGACACCGACGCGGACACCGACGCCGACTCCGATGCCGACGCCGACGCGGATGCGGACGCTGATGCGGACGCCGATGCGGACGCCGATGCCGACGCGGACACCGATGCGGATGCGGACGCCGATGCCGACGCGGATGCGGATGCGGACGCGGACTCGGACACCGATACCTGCGACTGCTCGAGCGGCCCGTGCTGCGACGGGTGCGACTTCCAGCCCGTGTACCAGCTGTGCGGCACCGCCGCCTACGAGTCGGTCTACAGCTGCACGGGCACGGCGTGCGGCGACGACGTGCTGCGCCAGGACCGCTGGCAGTACTGCACGGGAAACAGCGCGGACTGCGGCACGGGAAACCTGGTCTGGCACTCCGTGGAGGTGATGACCGACTGCGCCGCGAGCCAGCTCTGCCAGTCGGACGCAAGCAGTGCCTGGTGTTTCACCTGCCCCGAGGGCTGCTCGAACGGCGAGTGTTCGACCTGCGGCGTGGCCGGCGCCAACGTGGCGCCCTCGGCCACGGCTTCGATGAGCGCCGGTGGTTCGGGGACCTACGGGCCCACCAGCCTGAACAACGGCCTGCTGCAGAGCAACTGCCAGTTCGCCTGGATCACGACCGGGACCTCGCTGGGGGGCAGCGCGTACCTGCAGTACGCGTGGTCCACGCCCCGGACCCTGTGGGGGATGTGGATCGACACCGAGCCCTACTATGGCAGCGGCTGCTTGGGCGCCGCGGGGCGCGGCCTCGAGGGCGGGGACGTCCAGTGGTGGAACGGCTCGTCCTGGGTCACCGACACCACGGTCACGGGGCAGACCGACGACTGGACCTGGGAGTTCACCACGCCCGTGACCACCACGATGGTGCGCATCTACCGCGCCTACTCGTACACAGCGAACAACGCCCTCGTCTACGAGTGGGAGGTCTACGCCTGCCCGTGAGCCGCGGCGATGAACGCGGCCACGTCGTTCCACAGCTCCTCGAACTGGGGCCGTCGGAAGTCCGTGGCCGAGCAGAGCCAGTCCACGTGGGGCGGGTCGTGCCCCGGCTGGCAGAAGTGGCCGATGGCGTCGAGATGGTCGGCCCAGGCCGCGTGCACGATCTCGCCGTGGACCTGCGACAGGGTCGGCACGATGCCGTCGTTGTCGACCGGGTCCGGCGCGTCGCCGAAGAAGCGGGCGAGCCGCTCGCGATCCGGGGCCGTCAGCCGCGGGAGGGCATCCTCGGGCATCACCGCGGCCATGCCGTGGAGCGGGCGGTAGAGGGCGTAGGAGGCCTGGGCCAGGGGATCGAGCCCGAGATCCAGGGTGCGGCGCAGGGAAGGTCGCCGGGCCCGGGTGACGACGCAGCCCAGGCGCGCGCGGGCCGGGGGGATCGCGGCGGCGTTCCACAGGCCCATGCTCTCGGGGGAGAGCTGGACCAGCAGCGAGCGGTCCGATCGCACGTCGCCGAGGAAGCGGTCGAGGGGCTTCGATATCTCGGGGCTGAAGCCCTCGAGCACGGCGTCGACGGCCCGCTCGACGATCCCGAGCCGGAGCCGCAGCAGGGACGACGGGTGGGCCAGGGATTCGGCCAGCAGCAGCAGCGTCGGCAGGGGGATCCAGCCCAGGCGGATGGAGTGGATCGTGGCCGCGGACAGGAGATCGAGCAGGCGCGAGCCCAGCAGGCTGGTGAACAGCGCGGCGAGGGGCGTGCCCGCGTGGGGGCACGACACCGAGACCGCCGAGCGGACGCGGGCCGCGAACGGCGCGGGGTCGACGCCGCCTGGCAGGGCGACCCCGGGTTGCAGCAGCAGGCGGGCGTCGAGGCCTCCCGTGGAGTGCCCGACCAGGTGGAGCGGCAGGTCGTCGTCCCCGGCGGTCCCGGCGATGACGTCGAGCAGCCGGGCCGCCCGGCGCTGGATCGAAGCCGTGGGCAGGGTCGGGACCTCGTGCAGCCGGACCTCGAGCCCGTGCCGCGCGAGGACGGCGGGCAGCAAGCGCTTGACGTGCCCGAAGTACTTCAGCTCGCCGATGTCGGCGAAGCCGAAGAACCCCGGGACCAGGTAGACGTGGCAGGACGTCATTGTGGGTTCACCGGCGGCACCAGCGAGAGGCTGGGGGCCCGCTTGGCCGCGAACTCGGGCTTGAGTATGACGCCGTAGCCCGTGCGGCCGTCCACCATCACACGCAGCGGCCGCCTGAATCGCACATGGCGGACGTGGGCGGTCTCCTGGACGGCGGGCCGGGCGTCCAGGTAGTCGGTGTCGATCATGCCCTCCCGCTCGCCGGAGCCCACGTTGAGGCAGCCCACGCCGAACGAGGTGATGTTGTGGAAGAAGTGCGATCCCTGCGAGGGGCTGACCCGGATATCGTCGAGATCGGTTTCCACCAGGCAGCTCACGCCGGCGATCTGGCCCCACGTGACCGGGATCCCCAGCCGCGGATCGGTGCTGCCCCAGCGGCCCGGTCCCATCAGCACGTACCGCCGCTCCTCTGCCCGCAGCCGGTCCGTGATGCCGCCGATCTCGTCGGCGATCTCGACCGTGAGCGCGCGGTTGAACTCGCCGGGTTTGACGTAGACCACGTCGCTCACGGACTCGGTCTGGCCGTGACCGAGGGACTGGTGCGAGATGCAGATCGCCTGCTCGGCGGGGACGTCCGCGACCTCCTCGGCGTGGACCGCGATCGACATCGGCCTGACCTGGAGGAAGCCGAGGTCGTGGGGGGCGCCGTTTTCGCCCAGGTTGAGAGCGAACTCGATCTCGACCGGCCACGAGAACGACGAGCGGCCCAAGGCCAGGAGGAAGCGCAGCGCCTCGTTGAAGCTGCTGGATTCGTCTGCGAGCAGGGACTGGAACGTGACGAGGCGGACCCCGCGCGAGCCGATCTCGTGAAGCTGGCGGTCCTGCGGGGAGTACACCGCGCCCACCGCCTGTAGCGTTCCGTGGGCCTCGGCTTTCTCGAGGTCGATGGACACGATCGCGCCATCCTTCGGGTTCCGCCCTTCGATCGGGCCCGAGGACAGGTCGAGGGTGTACAGCTCGCGCTGGCCGCTCGTCAGGAAGTCCCGGGGCTTGAGCGCCGCGTGGACCGCGGTGGGATCGGCCGGGGAGAAGCGCAGGCAGCGGCCGCCTTCGACCACGGCGCGGCCGAGGCCCAGCACGGCGCAGACCACGCCGTCGTCGGAGCGCATCCGCCCCAGCGGGTAGAAGTTGTGCGAGCGGGCCACACCGGCCATGTCCGGATAGAGGTAGTGTCCGTGGCGGCGCCCGACCACCTCCTGGATCACCACCGCCATCTTCTCCTCCTCGATCCGGTTGGGGGTGGAGTCCAGGTAGGCCCGGGCCTCGCGGCTGTAGGTGGACGCGTAGACGAGCTTCACGGCCGAGGCCAGGTCGTTGAGACGGGTCTCGAGGCTCTCGGCGTTGTTCGACAGCATGAACGTACGGTACACGCCGGCGAACGGCTGGTACGAGGCGTCCTCGAGCAGGCTCGAGCTGCGCACGGCCAGCGGGTAGTGGACGCGGGCGAGGAAGGTGCGCAGCGTCTCGCGGACCACCTCGGGCAACCGGGCGGCGCTGAAGGCGCGATCGATCTCCTCCTCGGTCGAGTCGCCGAGGGAGATCTCGGCCAGGTTCCCGGACAGCATGAACTGGTCGAACACGTCGGTGGCCAGCACCGCCGTGGGCGGGACGAACATCCTCACGCCGGGAATGCGATTGGCGATGTCGTGCTCGCTGAGAAGGTGGTGGAAGAAAGCCAGTCCCCGGCCCTTGCCCCCCAGTGACCCCGAGCCGATGCGGACGAAGCCGGTGCCGGCTTCGA
Organism: uncultured Myxococcales bacterium; assembly: GCA_964476305.1. Classification (GTDB taxonomy): domain Bacteria; phylum Myxococcota_A; class Polyangia; order JAAYKL01; family JAAYKL01; genus CAYZAI01. Next base: position 3,083 of record CAYZAI010000244.1, on the reverse strand, counting down.
AGGTGGCATCCGAGTAGTCCGAGACGATGCCCGCCCGGGTCGTGGTGCGGTGCCGGGCCAGCGTATCGAGAAGGTGCTGGCGGATCTCTGCCGGGGACGAGAAGTCGGCCCAGCGCTTGTAGCGGATGGCCTTCGCCAGGGGGAACTCCCCGCGGGCGGTCAGCCACATCGAGAAGTCGTTGTGCTTGCCGTGGTGCAGCATCGACTCCTCGGGGACGATGGCGATGGCATCCGCGAGGCTGCGCAGATCCGACGCGGCGGTGATCACGCTGCCGTCGGGCCGGCGGAAGACGAAATCGCCGAAGCCCAGGTGCAGTTGCATGAACTCGCGCAGGGAGTGCAGCAGGCCCGCGGCGCGCTTGTTGATGAACGTCGCGCCGATCGAGGCGGCGAAAGCGGCGTTGTCCTGCTCCGAGGACTGGATCAGGACCTTGCAGTAGGGATGCTCGGCGGCGACCATCCCCGCGAAAACACGGCCGGCCTGCGGATCCAGGATCCCGCCGCGGGGGAAGCCCATGTCCACGATGGTGCAGATCAGGTTGTCCGCGTACTGCTCGTACAGGCCCTGGGCCTCCTCGAAGCTCGTGGCCAGCAGCACCTTGGGCCGGGCGTGGAGCCTGGAGAGGCGCTGCATGCGGTTCAGGCTGTCCGAGAGGATCGCGTGGGTCTGGGCCATGATCTCGGTATAGAGCATCGGCAGGTACGAAGAGTAGAAGCGTACCGAGTCCTCGACGAGGATCAGGCACTGGACCCCGGCGGCCCGCACGTCGTGCCAGGCGTTGAGGCGGTCCTCGACGTACTTGATGATCGCCAGGAACAGCCGCACGTCGCCGCTCCACATGAAGACCCGATCGATGCCGGGCAGCTCGCCCGCGGCCTCGATGATCGCCACCTCCCTGGCGCTGAAGGCCAGAAGCACGACCGGCAGGGTCGGGTCGATGCCGTGCACCGCCAGGCCGAAGTCGCGGACGTTCATGTCGCCGACCCGCAGCATCGAGATCACCAGGTCGTAGCGCTCCGAGCGGAGACACTCGAGGGCGCGCCTCGCCGTGGGGACGCGCTCGATGCGCGGGGCCTGGCGCAGGCTGAGCTCGAGGAAGTCCGTTTGGAGGACCTCGCCGAGGGCGCCGTCCTCCTCGAAGGTGAACGAGTCGTAGTGGCTGGCGACCAGCAGGAGATTGCGGACCCGACGCGGCATCAGGCGATCGAAGGGCAGGTGCCGTCGCCGCCCGACCAGGCTCTCGAGCAGGTCCGCCTCCGGCCCGTTGGCAACGGGCCGGCTCATCCGCTGCGTTCCCCCGTGCGTGAACCGGGGGCCGGCTTCAGTACGACGCCGGTCTGTCGCCGGCCGTCCACGGTCATCACGAGCGGCTCGTCGAACCTGAGGTGGCGGACGTGGGAGGTCTCGGACTCGGCCGGCTGCCCGTCGAGCCAGTCCATGTCGAGGAACCCTCGCTCCTCGTCCTCGCCGCAGCCCACGGTGAGGTACGCGACTCCGCTCGATAGCATCCGCTGGAAGAAGTGACTGCCGAAGGAAGGCTCGCCACGCACGTCGTACAGATCCGTTTCGACGATGGCACGAGCGCCGGAGATCTGCGACCACCGGACCGGAATTCCCAGCCAGCGGTCGGCCGTGCCCCAGCGGCCGGGGCCGACCAGCAGGTAGGGGCGCTCATCGGCGCGAAGCGAGGCGTCGACTGCGCCGATCTCGGCGGCGATGGCCTCGGTGGCCGAGCGATCGAACGTGCGGGCGGGCACGTAGACGAGATCGCGGATGCCTTGTATCCGGCCGTGTCCCAGGGCGTGGACCGAGCGGCAGATCAGCGCTTCGGGTCCGGGGTCCGCGGCTGCCGCCGGCAGTTCCGCGGAGAGGAACACCGGACGGATCTGCAGCAGTCCGAACCGACCGCGCCGCGAGCCGCCGTCGCCGGGGTCCGCCGCGAACTCGATCTCGACCGGGGTCGAGAGGGCCGCGCGGCCGATGTCGAGCAGGAAAGAGAGCAGCTCCGCCAGGGGGAAGACGCGGCTCTTGAGCACGCCGGCCATGGTCACCAGCCGCGGTCCAGGCCTGGAGATCCCGTCGCGGATTGCGTCGCTCTCGGCATCGTAGACCGAGCCCACGGCGTGCAGGGTCCCGTGGCGCTCGGCCACATCGAGGCCAAAAAACGTGACGAAGCCTTCGGGTGAGGGGAGGGCGCCATCCGCCCCGGGATCGCCCGCGAGGGAAATCGCGCGAACCCGGCGCTGGGTGCCGGCGGAGGCCTCCCGCGGGTTCGCCAACTGGTAGAGGCGGTCGGGATCCGCTGGCGAGAAGCGCAGGGGGTCGTCTTCCCCCTCCCGGGCCGGCCCCAGCCCCAGGAACACCGAGGCGATCCCGTCGTCGGGTCGCAACGCGCCGACAGGGTAGGTGTTGTGTGAGCGGGCGGTGCCCGAGATCTGGGGGTAGAAGAACTCCTCGTGGCGGCGGCCCAGCACCTGCTGGATGACCACGGCCATCTTCTCTTCCTCGAGGCGGGTGTTGGTCGCCGCCATGAAGGCCCGGGCTCCGGACAGGCACGTCGAAGCCCAGACCAGCTTGATCGCCGTCTCCAGCTGAGCGAGGCGGATCGCGGGGTCCGGCGCGTCGTTGGGCAGCATGTAGGTGCGGTAGACGCCGGAGAACGGCCGGTATGCGGCGTCCTCGAGGAGGCTCGAGCTGCGCACGGCCAGCGGGTGGTGCACGCGGGCGAGGAATGTCCGCAGCGCGTCGCGCGCCAGAGCGGGGATTTCGAGCGCGAGGAAGCGGGCGTGGACCTCGTCGTCCCCCGCGCCGTCCAGGGCCGGGCCGGTGATTCCGGTCCGCTCCACCACCTCGTCCCAGACGCCGGTGGCGAGGACCACCGCAGGCGGCACCTCGATGTCGATGCTGGGGAACCGCGAGCCCAGGTCGTAGCGCTCGAGCAGGGCGTGGAGGAAGGCCAGGGAACGGCCCTTGCCCCCCAGCGAGCCGTCGCCGATGCGGACGAATCCGCTCGCGCCCTCGAAGGTGTCCCGCGAGAACTCGGCCACGACCCCGGCCCGCTTGCGCTCCCGGTGGGCGCCGA
>CAYZAI010000243.1:0-7522 GCA_964476305.1 uncultured Myxococcales bacterium | reverse complement strand
TGCGATCCGAGTACAGGATCGTCGTGCTGCTGCCCGCCCTGCTGGATTGGATCGGCGCCCTGGCCGCCCGCCGGCTGCTCCTGCTGCGCCCGCTCAGGCGCAGGCCCGGGGCGGCGAAGGCGCTGCTCGCGATCGCGGCCGCGCTTTTCCTGTTCGAGGCGCAGCCCGGCTGGCAGGAGTTCGCCCCGCTGCCCCGCTCCGATCGGACACCCCCGGCGCTGCGGGCGGCCCGGGACCTGCCTGCCGAGGCGGTGCTGGCCGTGGTCAAGGGCCGGGGCCTCGGGCTGACGGGCCGTCGCCACTGGGATGCCAACGACTTCCTGGGGCACATCGCGCTCCACGGGCACCGGCAGGTGACCGGCTACTCGACCTACAACGCCCCCGGCTCCGAGGCCGTGGAGCAGGCCGCCCGGGTCTCGCCGCCGAGGGAACGTTTGGCCTGGGCGGCGCGCACCGCCCGGCTGTTCGGGGCCACGCACCTGCTGGTGGACTGGCGCGAGGCCGAGGCGCCCGCCGCGGGGGCGGTGGATCTCTGGTTCGGCGCCAGCGAGCGGCTGCGCCTCGTCGAGCGGGACGACCACATGGCCCTCGGCGAGATCCTCGAGGCCGACGACACGGCGCATGGCCCGGTGCTGTCGCGGCCGCTACCCGGGGTGGTGCCCGTCCCGGGTATTCGCGTCCGCGGTCCGGGTGGACCGGTCCCGGCGGCGGTGGACGGCGATCCCCGCACGGCCTGGCGCTCCCGGGGTCCCCAGCGGCCCGGGGACGAGGTGCGCATCGACCTGCCCGCGAAGGCCTGCGTCTCGGGCCTCGCGTTCACGCCGGGATTGCGGGTGGCTGGCCTGCCCACCGCCTGGTCGATCCTCGTCCCCGGCGACGGCGGCGAGCGGGCGGTCTTCGAGCGGCGCCGCTGGGAGATCCCCTCGGACCTGATCGATCATCCATTGGACGGCCGGATCCGCGCCGCCTTCGATCCCGTCGAGACCGACGCCCTGATCCTGCGCGTCGACGCCCCCTCGCCATTCCCGTGGATCCTGGCCGAGGTCGAGGTCGTCGGGTGTCCCTGATGCTCCTCCTCGATTCGGGGTCGCGATGCCGCGTTCGCGATGCTTGCATGTTGTTACTTGCAGTCCGATGATGCCTTCTGACAGCAACCGAAGAACACCGCCCGCCGCGACGGGCACAAGCGAGGGAGGGGCACGATGCGCGACGCGCTGAAGAGCGGAGAGCGGAGAGCCGAGAAGCCATGGTCGGTCCAGGGCGCGGCCTATCGGCATGCCGATGCTCTCCGACTGCTCGGATGTGCAATCGCGGTCGGAGTTGTGCTTTCGGTATCGCTTTCTTCCTTCGCGTCGGACAAGGGACTTTTCGACCCCTATTGCAGTTGGTCCGAGGTCGAGGACTATGATGGCGATTCGCCACCACCGGGTATCGCGTTGGAAGCCGCGGCGGCCGCGGGTTCCATTTTCGAGATAGTGGACACCGGCAATCCCTTCACGAGGGGAATGGGCTCGGGAACGGTCATCAACGCCATCGAGCCGGAAGATGCGAGTACGGGTTGGAAGCACTGGTTCCTGACCGCCGATCACGTGATCGAGGACTGGCCGGGGGGCGTTGTCGGCAGGCACGTCTCGTTGGATTTCCAGACCATCGGCGGGCAATACCCCGATCTGCCATCGGTCGCGGTGTTTTGCGAAGTGACGGCCGTGCTGGAGCGCGGCTCGCAGCTTCCCGGGGGAAGGTCCTGGGACTATGCGCTGCTCGAGATGACGTGCGACGCTGGGGTCGGTCAGTTGCCGATCGTCCGACCCTGCGCGGAGTCAATCCAGCCCGCCGAGACTGTTTTTCTCGAACACCATCCGATGTACGGTAGTGATCTGCATCAGGTCTGTGATGCGAATCCCGAAGCCGAGGACCTGTCCGAATTCTCCGTTTACTATGCCCTTCCGAAGAAACACAGTTCGAGCATGCTCGTGCGAACGGGTCTGCAGGAGGATTCGCCATACGAGTATCCGGCTGTCTTCCATGCGAGCGCGGACACATGGGGTGGCAGCTCGGGGGCTGGCTTGATGGTCGTGCGAGAGGGCTCGCCGGTTCTAGTGGGGGTCCACACGGGCTCGAACTGCGGCATCCCTCCCTTGTGCGAGGAGGGTGAGCTCAGCCACGGTGTGGCTGTCACGGCTATCTGTCGCGTGTCGCAGCGGATCCGCTCCGTGACCATCGGAGCGGAGGATGACGGGGACGGGGACGGCTGGCCGAACTGCGGCGACAATTGCCCACACCATCCCAACGCCGACCAGGCGGATTGCGACAAGGATGGGATCGGCGACGCGTGCGACGACGACATCTGCGTGGACTTCTGCGGGGACGAGGTGGTGGACACCGTCGTGTCGGGCAACAGTGTCCTCGGCGGCCACACGCCGTTCAAGATGGAAGTGAACTACTGCGCTACCGGGAAGGCCGTCAGCCAGGGTGGATTCACATATGCACCACAATCGGACGTGCAGCTCCGCTGGTGCGACTGCTCGGAATACGAGGAGCCCGGCGAGTGGATGATTGGCGAGAACGACTGCAATCTGCCTGATTGGGGCAACTGTCGGATGAACAAGCCCGATCTCGATGCAGCGATCCTTTTCACCCACTCCGGCTGGCATATGGCCTCCTGGTACCCGGGGTCCGAAGAGATGAAACCGTCTACGCCCCAGGAAGAAACGCTCCCCTACGCGTACTATCCGTCCACCGATTGCTACCGGGATGCCACCTGGAGCTATTGGGGCCAGGACCAGGACGGCACCGGCTGGTCCACCTACCACTGCGGACCGGAGTGGACCCGGTACCAGGATCCGGAGGGATCGGTCGCCGAGAAGAACACGAGATGGCTGTGGAAGAAGGAACTGTGGTGGACGGACCAGGTCTCGGGCGTGAGCGTGCCGGACAGCCCGCCGGCCAAGCACGCCCAGGGCTGGGGCTACCTCTGGCTTCGACCGGGCACCGCGGGCGCGTTCAACCGGCCCATCGGCGAGGCCAACAACTACCGTATGTTCCGGCTGCGGTCGGGTATCCCCAAGTCGTCGCCGGACGCCGAGCTCCCGCCTCTCGAAATCCAGCCGCCGCTCTTCGACGCCTGGCCGGTCTTCGACCTGCCCGGTACCGAGGGCGACCCGGCGCTCGGTCGGTCGCTGCCGGAGATCCGCGACGCGCGCGTCGGCCTGGTGGCGGTGGCGCCCGAGGTCGCGGCCGAATCGGGCGACTGGGCCTACGCCCCCGGGCTGGTCGGAGAAGACGCGGCCATTGCCGGACTCGTGCATGTGATCGTGGACGGCAGGTCCCTCGACGTGCGCGCCTTGGCCTACGGCACGGGCGCGAAGCCGGGCGCGGTGCCGGACACCATCGGGTTCGCGTCGGCGAAGGTCCGACTGGCCGGCGGCGGGTCGGACGAAGCGCCGGAGACCGTGTCCGCGCTGGCGGTCTTCGGCGGGGAGCTGGCGGGCGGTGCCAAGAGCGGCCGGCTGTGGCTCGGGCGGTTCGGCGGCCTGGACGACAGCGGCGTGCCGTTCTTCGAGTGGGCGGACGCCACGCCCACCCGCGGCCCGCTGCCGCCGGCGCGGTCCGGGGCACTGCTGCTGCCGGACGACAAGGGCGGGCGCCTGCTGCTGCTGGGCGGCGAGCTGGAGGACGGCTCCGCGGCCACCGACCTGTGGGAGTTCAGCCTGACGCGCGGCGAGTGGTCGCCGTCCGAGTCGGCGGTGTCGGGACCGGTGGGTGGCCGGGCCGCGATGTTCGGCGGTCGGGCCTACGTCGTGGGCGCGGTCGCCAGCGCGCCGGGAGCGAGGATCCTGCGGCTGGACACGCGGGCCTCGGCGCCGTCGTTCGAGGAGGTGGGCACCCTGGCGGATGGCCCCGGGGAGCGGCGCGGCCCGGCGGTGGCGTTTGCGGCGACCCGGTCCGGGAGGCTCCTGGTGTACGGCGGCGTGGACGCGGCGGGCGCTGCGCGCTCGGACCTGTGGGAGTACGACCTGGGCTCGCGGACATGGTCGCAAAGGCTCGGCGACTGCGAGGGGCGGTCGTGCCCGGCGGCGGGCGCGGGCGCGCTGTTCCTGGCCAACTTCCAGGGACTCAGTGTCTCGGTGGTGAGTCCGCGGGACGCCAACCTCTACTACAAGGCCAAGGGCGACGAGGGCTGGAAGGGCGGCCGCGAAATCGCGGGCCCGCCGCCGGCCATGGACTGCGACGGCGACGGGGCGGTGGAGCCGGAGACCACGCGGGCCTGCCGCTCGGGCGATGAGTGGTACTCGGAAGTCGGCCGCCTGACCTGCAGCGCGCCCGGGAGCGGCGAGCTCGAGTGCTCGGCTCTCGAGCCCGAGGCGATGGAGATGGTCGGGTCGTGGTCGCCGGAGGGCTGGGAGTGGATCGTCGATCTGACGGCCGGACCCGAGGGCTACACCTACGTGCTGGCGGACGGCACGCTGCATGTGTTCGACACGTGGATAGCGGAGGACGGGCTCGAGCCCGTGGCCGCCATCGAGCTTTCGATCCCGGGCACGTGCTGGTGGTGCGGGGGGCCGGACTTCGGCTTCGACCTGGAGGTGAGCGGCGAGCACCTGTATCTGGCGGCGTGGGGCGGGCTGCACGTGTTCGAGCTGTCCGAGCCCTGGGAGCCGCGGGAGGTGGCGTTCGTTCCAGGTCGCGGCCCGGTTCTGGACGTCGAGGTCGCCGGCGCGGCGTTGTACCTGGCGGAGGGCCTGGGCGTGACCGTGCTGGAGGTATCCGATCCGACGAGCCCGATGGAGCGCCGCCGGCTCGGGCTTGGGACTCCGGTACTGGCGGTGGGCGCGTCGCCCGAGGAGGGACGGCTCTTGGCGCTGACCGCGACGAAGCTGCGTTCGTGGAACGTCGCGGCGAGCCCGTTTGCGCCGGTGACCGGCGGGAGCCTGACCGTGGCCGGGCTCTTGATGCCGGAGATGAAGGTGGAGGGCAGGTGGGCGTACCTGAGCGGCCTGGGCACGAGAGCGGTATGGGACGATCCGGTCTCGGGGCTGGTGTCGAAGGGGACGCACGACCTGCGGGACTGGGTGGATGGTCGGGTGGTGCGAGGCGGCCGCGCCGAGCGGGCGAGGAAGCCGCTCAACCGCTACGAGCTGTGGGAGGTGGAGTGATGGTTCGCGGCGAGACGGACATTCTTTTCGCCGCCGCGGCCTGCAACGGGGGGAGCCTCGCTCCAGGCTTTCGCGAGGCAGCCCCCCTGCGCGGCCTCGCGGCACTAGTATTTCTCGCCTCGGCCTGCTCGGGCGGTTCTTCCGGGGAACCGGACGGCGGCACGGACACGGGTACGGGCGACGCGGATGGCGACACCGACGCGGACGCCGACGGCGACGCGGACGGCGATACCGACACGGACGCGGGCGTGCTGTCGTGCCCTGGTGAGACCGACGCCGGCCCGTGGGAGTGGGAGGACCAGCCCGTGGGCGAGGACTGCGGCCCGGGATGCACGCAGATCACCTTCGCCGATGAGGTGGAGCCCATGCAGTGGGATGTGTGGGACGACCGGCTGGCGTTCGTCGACGGCAATCGAAGACTCTGGCTCGTGGACATGGTCCAGAGCAGGCAACTCGAGGTGCCGGCTGTGAACCCGGAACTGGCGCCCTATCCACCGCCGATCAAGACCAGCTTCTTTTGCCCTTCTTTATATCAGACAAGGCTGCTTCACTATTGGTATACCTCTTTCAACGTGCCGCTTACGGAGCGTCAGGTCCTGATGGATGTCGAACAAATGAACCTGTCGGTCGTTTTCGACGGGCATAACAGCAACATTGATGTTTACGGAGACAGGTATGTGTTTTTTGGTCAATGCTCCGACTCCAATGACGAGGAAGATATCTGCCTTGGAGATCTTTCATCACCTTGTTCAGCAGTATCCGTTCTGTCGGATACCTACGGAACAGGCAGCAGAATTTGGGAAAACGATTTGGTCTGGGTTCAGGGAAATGGTTCTCAATCGAACATCAGATCGTACAATATCAGCCTGGAGCAATTCATCGAAATCACGTCGGACAATTACTACCAGCTCCATCCCCGCCTGCACGACAGACGGGTCGTGTACATGGACCTGCGCTTCGGCGACAACAACCCGCTCGGAAATTGGAACCACTCCGCGGTGTTCCTCTACGACCTGGATACCCAGCAGACCACGCAGATCGCGGGTGGCGACTGGATCGCCTGCTACCCGGACGTGCACGGCGACATCGTCGTCTGGCAGGACTACCGCGCCTGCGACGACCCGAACAACGCCTATAATTTCTTCTGCGTCGAGATCTGGGGCTACAACCTCTCGACCCAGACCGAGTTCCAGGTAACAAACATCCCCGGCCGGGCCAAGGAGACGCCGCGCGTCTGGGGCGGGTACGTCTACGTGGACATGGCCAAGCCCGGCGGAGGCGCCATCTACCGGTTCGACCTGCCGCCGGAGGCGTACTGACGGCGATGGCGCTCACGTACCAGAACCGCTCGCTGCTCCTGTACGGCGGAACGCCGGAAGGCGGTGAGCCTGCCAACGACCTGTGGCGGTTCGACTTCACGACCCGCTCTTTCCAGCTCGTTGCCGAGGGCGGCGCAGAAGAGGATCGGCCCCAGGCCTCGGAGCACCCAGTCCTGGTCGCGGAGCAGCGGTCCTCAGGCGGGGTGCTGGCCTACTCGGGCGCGCTGACCCGGGACGACCTGTACTGGAGACACGACGGCGAGACGTGGCGTTCACAGCTCGAGAGTGAGCCGGACGGCGACTGGGACGGCGACAGAATCCCGAACGTCACGGATCCCGATCCCTCGGACTACACGTTCTTTTTCGAGGGATTCTCGACGCTGGTTGAGACCGGCGACACCTGGGACGAGATGAAGCAGGCGCTGGAGGACGCGGGCTGGCACGAGGAGACGCCTTGCGGCGGGGAGCTGTTCGCGCTGGACTCGTGGCCGCCGCCGAGCACGGCGTGGCACGATTGGGCGAGGCTGGACGGTTCGGCGCAGCTCAGGAAGCCGGCGTGCAACCCGGGCACGGTGAGCGGCCCGGAGGTCGACGTCTCGGCTCTGGCTGGGCTGCCGGAGCAGTTCGGGACACTGCACTTCGAGCTGACCTACAAGCGCGCGATGTCCCACCCGTCCCAGAATCTGGGCGTGGAATTGGTTCTCGTCGAGGACGGCCAGCCGCGGACCGTGGCGGTGATCCCGAAGGGAGAGGACACGGCGTGGCAGACCCTTTCGGTGGAGTCAATCGCCGAGAGCACAGTGCAGGTCGTGCTGGAGAACCACATCACCATCCCTTCTCGGAAGCTGTACGTGAACGATGCCAGGTTCACTCTCCGGCGGGTGGAGTAGGGAGGGCGCGATGCGTACCGAAAAGAACACACATTGGGTGTGGATTGCCGTCGTTTCAGGGTGGATTGCTATCGGCTTTTCCGGCTGTACCGACAGCGGAAACGGAACAGCCAATTGCGCTGCATGCCCAGAATGCCCGGAAGGTTGGATATCAAGT
>CAYZAI010000242.1:0-7522 GCA_964476305.1 uncultured Myxococcales bacterium | reverse complement strand
TTCTTCGGAAAGATAGTACAGGTACGGCGTCCGGCGGGCAACCGATCGCGCTAGTCGCAGAGGAACGCCTCCCACTCATAGACGACGGGGTTGGCCGGCGTGGCGCTCTGCGGCGAGGCGTGGGCGCCGTAGATACGGATGGACGAGGTCGTCACCGGTTCCGGGAACTGGAAGGTCCAGTCGTCGATCTGCTCCTCCACGATCCCGATATCGACCCACCCGACCCCGTCCCGCCACTGGACCGTGCCACCGGCCAGGGCGCGACCTTCGGAGTAGGTGCAGTCGTAGGTCGAGATGTGCGTGGTGTCGATGGCGATGCCCCAGAGGGTCTGGGCTTCGATCCAGTCGAGCTGGATCCAGGAATCACCGGGCGTGCTGCCCGCCGTGATCCAGCAGAAGCCGCAAGTATCCTCGTACTCGCCGTCGTTCATCCGCTCCGGGCCGGCGGAACCCGAACCGCCGCCGCTGGTGGATGGCGTGGCGAGGGGCGCCACGTTGGTCCCTTGCTGGCAGGGTTGGCAGGTCCCCTGGAAGCAACCGAACTGGCAGGACGTCTCCTGCGGGGCATAGTAGCAGAAGCCCACGACGCAGGTTCCCGGGGAAGAAAACGACTGCAGGACGTTGCCGATGCACTCGCTGGGTGGCGGGTGATCGCAGGTCACCCCCTCGCACTCGCCGCCCAGGCACGCGCCGTCCTCGCAGCCGAACTCGCAGATGACGGCATCGAAGGTGTAGACGCACTCCGACCCGTTCCACGTGCCGGTGTCCTGGTAGTCCTTGAGCACCTCCGAGGTCAGGCAGACGTCCGGGGGCGGGGAGTTGCAGTCCGTGTCCGTGTCCGTGTCCGTATCCGCATCGGTGTCCGCGTCCGCGTCCGTGTCCGCGTCCGTGTCCGTGTCGGCGTCGGCGTCGGCGTCGGCGTCGGCGTCGGTGTCCGCGTCTCCGCCCGTGTTGCAGCACACGTTCGTTCCGCCGCAGGTGTACTCGGGATGCTGCACGCCGCCGCTGAGCGTGCAGAGGGTCTGCGACATGCAGGACCAGGGACAGGTCAGGGGGTCGGACCCGCTTTCCGTTTCCGTCTCCGAATCGGTCTCCGTAGCGGTGGAGGATTCCGAATCCGAATCGGAATCCGACTCCGAGTCCGAATCGGCATCCGTATCGCCGTCGGCATCCGCGTCGGCATCCGAATCGGCATCGGAATCCGCGTCGGTGTCGGTGTCGGCGTCGGTGTCGGCGTCCGTACTGGCGTCCTTCTTGGAGCCGGCTTCCTCCTTGGTGACCTCGTTGCAGGCCGCGGCAGCCACCGTGATGAGCAGGAAGGAAAACAGCGTGCAGTTCCGTTCAATCATCCGAACCTCCTCGCGGGCCCCGTTTCTCGGTCAAATTATACCCCATTTGGGCGGGATTTGCCTCTTTTGCCGGGTATCGGGTTCATTGGTGGACATCGGGGACGGGTTTTGGGCTAAAATACCTCTGCCGGTTCGGCCCTGGCGGCGGCACCCCATCGGGGAGGTCCCCGCCAGGGGAGAAGAAAAAGGAGTTGCAGCATGAGATCCCCACTTTCTTATTATACGGCGCTGTTCGTGTTGTCGCTGACGTTCGCCTTCTCGGCTTGCGGTGGCGACAGTCCGGGAGACGATGACGGGACCACCGATGCGGATACGGATACGGACACCGACGCGGACACCGACGCCGATACCGACGCGGACACCGACGCCGATACCGACGCGGACACCGACGCCGATACCGATGCCGACACGGATGCGGACACGGACACGAACACGAGCTCCGATACCGGCACCGATCCGTGCCTCGGCATCGATTGCGGGCACGGCGAGTGCATCGACAACGACGGCCAGCCGGAGTGCGTCTGTGACTTGGGGTATGCGGGCGAGTTCTGCGACGAGTGCGCCGTGGGCTACTCGGATTTCGGCGAGGGCTGCGTCCCGAGCTGCGACGGAGTGGATTGCTCTGGTCACGGAGAATGCGACGACAGCAGCACCGTGCCGATCTGCAATTGCGACTCGGGCTACCAGGACAACGACGAGAACCTGACGTGCGAACCCGACTGCGAGGGATTGTGCCTCGACTGCGGGCTTCACGGGGACTGCGACGATTCTGGCGGAATCGCGATCTGTGCCTGCGACGGAGGCTACCAGGACAACGACACGGACGGCACGTGCCTGGCCGATTGCGCCACCGCGAATCCGAGCTGCGGAGCCACCGAGATCTGCAGCGACGCTTCGGGAGTCGCGTCCTGCGTCTGCGCCGCCGGCTACCAGGACTTCGATTTCAACGGCACGTGCACGGCCACCTGCGCCACGGCGGCGCTCTCGTGCACCGGTAACGGGACGTGCGACCACACTTCCGGGACGGCCGTCTGCGTCTGCGACGCGGGGTATTCGGGCGCCGACTGCGACGGCTGCGCCGCCGGCTTCCAGGACAAGGACTCGGACGGCGTCTGCGCACCGGATTGCGACCAGGCTTCTCTCTCCTGCGGAGCCTACGGGACCTGCGACGACAGCGGCGGCACGGCGGCCTGCGCCTGCTCCGACAACCACTCGGGGCCGACCTGCGCGTCCTGTGCCAGCGGATACCAGGACAACGACGACGACGGGACCTGCCTGCCGGATTGCACGACGGCGGGGCTAGCCTGCGGCACCCACGCCTCGTGCAGCGATGCGTCGGGCATCGCCGAGTGCGTCTGCTTCACGGGCTACGAGGGGGTCGGCTGCTCCACCTGCGCTCTTGGGTACTCGGACGGCGGAGCGGACAACTGCATCCCCGACTGCGCGGGGGTGACCTGCGGTGGGTTTGGTACTTGCGTCCAGGGCATCACGACGACGACCTGCACCTGCGCCGGCGGCTATCAGGACAATGATGGTGATCTGAGTTGTCAACCGGACTGCACGACCGCACCGCCGACGTGCGATGTGAACCAGATCTGCAACGACTCCTCGGGCGCGGTGGCCTGTGTCTGCGCCGCGGGGTACCAGGACAACGACAGCAACAGTACCTGCCTGCCGGACTGCGCCACCGCGGCCCTTCTGTGCAGCGATCACGGGCAATGCGACGACGACGCGGGGACCGCGATCTGCGTCTGTGATCCCGGCTACCTCGGCGCGGGTTGCGAGAGCTGCGCCTCGGGCTACCAGGACAACGACGGCAACGACACGTGCCTTCCGAGCTGCGCCACGGCGGGATTGAGCTGCGGGGCTCACGGCACATGCGCGGACGCATTCGGCACGGCAGAGTGCCTCTGCGATATCGGCTATTCGGGCCCGGGATGCGCCGCCTGCGCGACCGGATATCAGGACGAAGACGGCGACGGAAACTGCCTGCCGGATTGCCAGACCGAGAACCTCACCTGCGGTGCGAACTCCGCTTGCAGCATCGTCGACGGGAAACCCATCTGCGTATGCGATCCGTATTTCCAGGACAATGACGGCAACTTCTCGTGCGAGCCGCGCTGCGCCATTTCATGCCTGGACTGCGGATCCAACGGAACGTGCGACGACGGCACGGGCAGCGCACGCTGCGCCTGTGACGAGGGCTATCAGGACAAGGATCAGGACGGGATCTGCCTGCCCAACTGCAACGGCGTCTGGTGCGGGAACCACGGTACCTGCGACGACGGCTCGGGTGAGGCGGCCTGTGTCTGCAACTCCGGCTATCAGGACAACGATGGCGATCTAGTCTGTCAGGCGGACTGCACCACCGCGGGGTACACGTGCAGCGGCCACGGCACGTGCAGCGATGCGAGTGGCACGGCGACCTGTGTCTGCGAGGCGGGGTACACGGGCGTCGCCTGCGCCCAGTGCGACACGGGTTTCCAGGACAAGGACGTAAACGGCACCTGCCTGCCGAACTGCGCGACCGCCGGGTTGTCCTGCACGGCCAACCAGCAGTGCGAGGACGCGAGCGGTACGGCGGCATGTGTCTGCGCCGTGGGCTTCCAGGACGCGGACCTGAGCGGCACGTGCGAGCCCACGTGCGCCACGGCGGGGCTGACGTGCAGCGGTCACGGTGCGTGCAGCCATGCCAGCGGAACGCCGGTCTGCGTCTGCAACGGAGGCTACACGGGCCCGGACTGCGCGCTGTGCGACTCGGGCTACCAGGACGAGGACGGAAACGGCACCTGCCTGCCCGACTGCACCACCGCGGCCCTTCTGTGCAACGGTCACGGTGCGTGCAGTCATGCCAGCGGCACGGCGACCTGCGTCTGCGACACGGGTTGGACCGGCGTGAGCTGTGGATCCTGTGCCTTCGGGTACGCCTCTGACGGCCTGAACTGCAATTCGGATTGCACGGGGGTTGACTGCGGGACCCTGGGATCCTGCCAGGTCGGCCCTCCCACGACCTGCCAGTGCAATCCCGGCTACCAGGACAATGACGGCGACCTGATCTGCACGGCCGACTGCACGACCGCGGCGCCCGCGTGTCAGGCGCACTCGGCGTGCTCGGACGCCTCGGGGGCAGCGATCTGCGTCTGCGAAAGCGGCTACCAGGACAACGACAACAACAGCACCTGCCAGCCGACTTGCGCCGCTTCAGGCCTGTCCTGTGGGCACGGCGAGTGCAGCGACGCCGGCGGGACGGCCGTGTGCGTGTGCCAAACCGGCTGGACGCTCCCCGATTGTGTCGATTGTGCCGCGGGCTACCAGGACAACGATTTTGACGACACCTGCCTGCCAGACTGTGGGACCTCGGGAATCGACTGCGGGACCTTCGGCACGTGCGATGACGGACTCGGGGTCGCGCAGTGCGAGTGCAACCCGGGCCACGCCGGGTCGCTCTGCGGCATTTGCGCGACAGGCTACCAGGACTACGACGACAACGGGACGTGCCTGCCCTCTTGCGCGACCTCGGGGCTCGATTGCGACCAGGGGTTCTGCAGCGACTCGGGAGGAACGGCCGAGTGCCTGTGCACGACCGGCTTCGGCGGGACGCTGTGCGACGAGTGCGCGACAGGCTACCAGGACAACGATTTCGACAACGTGTGCCTGCCGGACTGCGTCGGCTCCGGTATCACGTGTAGCGGAAACGGAACCTGCGACGACAGCTCGGGCGAGGTCGAGTGCGTCTGCAATCCAGGCTACCAGGACAACGACGGCGACGGAACGTGCAACCTCACCTGCAACTTCGCCGCGCTCGAATGCGAGCCCCATGAACACTGTGACGACGTTTCGGGAACGGCGACCTGTGTCTGCGACGACGGCTACCAGGACTACGACGAGAACGGCACGTGCCTCGTGGATTGCACGCTAGCCGATATCGACTGCGGCGCGTTCGGCAGCTGCGAGGATCGCCACGGGATGGCGCTCTGCGAGTGCGACGAGGGCCAGGGAGGGCTGTACTGCAATTTCGCCATCGATTCCGATTTGGCCGCGCACTTCCTCATGGATGGTACCGTGACCGATTCCTCGGACAACGGGTTCCTGGCGGTCGGCTTCGGCTCGATCTCGTATAACGACGATCCGTTCGGAGATCCCTCGTCGCTGGTGCTGAACGGCACGACTTCTGTCGTGGTCAACGCGAGCATGCAGACCACGCTGAACTCGATACAGGCGGGAACCTTCGCGGCCTGGGTGCGTTGGGACGGATTGGTGGACAGCGAGACGATCGTCGACTTCGGCAGTTCGACGACGTCCACCGGGATCTCGCGGGACGGTAGCGGCAGCGGCGTGCGTTTCTGGATCGGCGCCAACCAGATCCAGGGCGGTGCCACGAACGGCGGCGAGTGGTTCCATGTGGCGGCGACCGTGGGACCCCAGGGGATGAGGCTCTACGTCAACGCCCAGCTCCAGGCGCAAAGCGCCGCCTCTACCGGGCCGATGTTCCCGTCGACGGGCACGATCTACGTCATCGGACGATCGGCGTCGAATACGCGCCACATGAACGGGCGGCTCGATGACCTCAGGCTGTACGATCGAGCCCTGTCACCGTTCGAGGTGGCCTCGCTGTACGCATCGGGCTTCCTGAAAAAGCGCTCGGTGAATGATTGGGACGGCGACGGCGTGCCCAACGACGGCAATGGCAGCGGCGTGATCGGCGACGCGCCATGCCCGCCCGCTGTCGTGTCGAATTGCGACGACAGCAACATCCTGTGGCCCAACCCGACACAGACAGCGGGTTTCTGTCCGGAAGCCGAATGCACGTGGAAACTGGATGGCTGCTCGCTTCCGGTGAGCGACCAGAACACGGACAATGTCTACTGGTTCTGTGGAGACAGTCCGATCGGGGCTACGGAGGCACAGATCGCCTGCGAGGCGGCAGGACTGCACCTGGCCGACATCTCCGACGCCATGGAGAACGAGGTCGTGTGGCTCGTCATCGAGGACGATGCGTGGATCGGAGCCCACGATCTCGTTACCGAGGGATCGTTCCAGTGGGTTACCGGAGAGCCGTTCAGCTACACGCGGTGGGCTTCGGGAGAGCCGGACGACGCCTACTCGAACGAGGACTGTGTGATGACCTACTGGTACTCCGGATTCTGGTACGACCGCTGGTGCGACATGAGCGCGCCGTATGTCTGCGAGTACTCCTACTAAGGGAGGGAGGTAGAGCGGATGCAACGAGAGCTTTTTTTGGTTCTGGGACTGGTGCTTGCCGCCTCGGTGGCCGCATGCGGGGATGATGACGATGACGGTGATGGATCGCCGGGTACGGATGCGGACACGGACTCGGATACCGATGGAGATGGAGACAGCGATTCGGACACGGACACCGACACCGACACGGACGCGGATACCGATGCGGACACGGATGCGGATACGGATACGGGTTCGGACACGTGTGGGGACCAGGTGCTGGACGGGGGCATGGAGGTGGAAGACACCGACGACCTGATGGCGCTGGGCCAGTACGTGGAGGTCACGGGAGACGTGACCATCGAGGATACCGCGCTCCTCGACGTCGACGGGCTGGAGTGCCTGGTCCGAGTCGGTGGAGACCTGTCGATTGCACACAACAGCCAACTCGCCGGGCTGGACGGCCTGCTGGGTCTGGTGGAGGTGGCGGGCTCGATCACGATGTTCGACAACGATGCCCTGGAGAATCTCGCCGGGCTCTCGAACCTGGGAGCCGTGGGGTACACCCTCTACCTGGATGGAAATGATGCCCTGACCTCCGTTGGCGGCCTTGCGGGGCTCGACGAGGTGGGCTGGAGCCTGTCCATCCAGAACAACTCCCTGCTGGCCAGCCTCGCCGGGTTGCACAACGTCATCCAGGTTGGCTGGAACCTGACCGTCTTCGGCAACGACCTGCTGGCCGATCTCGACGGGATAGCCTCTCTGCAGGGGGTGGGAGGCCAGCTCACCATCGGCAGCAACACCGTCCTGGAGGACCTGGAAGGGCTCGACGAGCTGACAACCCTTGGCGGAAACCTCACCGTCACCAACAACCCGCTGCTCTACACGTGCCATGCGGAGGCGCTGCGGGACAGGCTGATCGACCTCGAATGGACCGGCAGCGCCACCATTTCTGGTAACGTAGATCTCGGGATCTGCAACGACTAGCCGAC
>CAYZAI010000241.1:0-7534 GCA_964476305.1 uncultured Myxococcales bacterium | reverse complement strand
GCCTTGGCGAGGTTGAGCTGGAAGTACCACATGAACTCGGGCAGCTGGCCCTTGGGGTCGCGCAGGAGCATGTGGAAGTGGTTGGACAGGAAGGCGAAGGCGTAGATCTCGATGCCGTCGCCGTGTTCGGCGAGGCTCTTGGCGAGCCAGGCGCCGATGAGCTTGTTGACTTGTGGTTTGGGGAGGAGGAGCAGGCGCTCCTGCTCGCAGCGGTTGGTGACGAACCAGACGCAGTCGGGGTTGCAGAGTCTCATGACGGCCTCCGTGGAGTGCGGGCCCTCTTGCCGGCCTCCTCCATTAGCTCGGCCGTTTCGCGCGAAAGTTTCCTGCAATTGTAATTCGCGAACGATTCCAGTGCGATCCATGTAGTCCACACAGGGGCTCCAGTGACGCGCCGCCGGGGATCTTTGAACATCGCCTGTTTACCCCGAAGCCCATACAGGGCAGAATCGGGGGGTGCTCCACCGCGCCCCCAAGGAGGCCCTGATGACGCGTTCGTCCCTTGTTTCTTTGGTTCTTGCGCTGGTCCTCGCCGCCCTGTGCGCCACGGGCTGCGCCGGCCTCAAGCTCGGGCTGGTGGACGCGAGCGTTCAGCAGCCGAGCAACGTCTGCCTGTACTTCACCGTGGACACGGCGAAGGGCGAGCCCGTGCCCGGGCTGACCGCGGACCGGTTCAACATCTACGAGGACGGCAAGCTGATCTCGACCTACGAGAGCAAGCAGACGATCCTGAACCCCGAGGTGGCCACGGTGCGCTACACGCTGCTCCTGCTGGACATGAGCGGCTCGGTGGTGGACTCTGGCCAGATCCCGCTCGTCGAGGAGGCCGCGAGCGCGTTCCTCTCCAACGTCGGCGAGCAGGAGCGCGTGGCGATCTACGCCTTCGACGGCCGGGCCGAGATCCTGCCCATCGCCGAGTTCGGGGCACGAAGCGGCCAGCTCGAGAGCCGCACCGCCCGGCTCTCGTCGTGGAAGTCCGAGGATCCCTCGACCAACCTGAACGGCGCCATCGTCGAGGCGGCGCAGGTGATGAAACAGGAGATGGAGACCGCCGAGGAGCCGCTGCGCTTCGGCAACCTGGTCGTGTTCACCGACGGCACGGATCACGCCCACCGCGCCACGCCCTCCGAGGCGATCCGGGCGGTGAACGACGCCGGCCTCGGGATCTGGGTGATCGGCCTCGGTGGCGAGGTGGACCAGGAGGAGATGAAGCGGCTCGGCCGAAACGGGTTCGTGCTCGCGGGCGATCGGGACGCGGTGGTGGACTCGTTCGCCCAGGTCGCGGCGCGGATCCAGGGCCTGGCCTCGCGCTTTTACCTCCTGTCCTACTGCAGCCCGTCCCGGGCCGGGCGCCACAAGCTGAAGGTCGAGGCCGTGGTCGGCGAGGAGCGCGGGAAGCTCTCCTACGCCTTCGACGCCGTGGGCTTCGAGCCCGACTGCGATCCCAACGACCCGCCCGCGTTCGACATGGGCGGCACGGGGGGCAAGGCAAAGGCAAAGGCCAAGACCGGCGGCAAACCCAAGGCCGACGCCAAACCCAAGCCCGACGCCAAGCCGAAGCCCGCCAAGGAGCCCCCGGCGGCCGATCAGCCGCCCCCGCCGCCCGCTTCGTTCTGAGCCGCCGTCTCAGATGTGCTCGACGGACTTGAGCACCTCGGGGACGAAGTGCTTGCGGATCCGGATCAGGCTCTTCTGCTTGCCCGGCTGGCGCACGACGATCCCGCCGCCGCCCGGGCCGATCAGATCGCCGAGCACGGCCTCATCGTCGAACCTGTACTCGGTGACGTCTTCCTCGTAGCGACCCTGGGCCGCGGCCGTGACGCAGAACGCGGCGGCGACGGCGGCGAACAAGAGCGCGATCGTCCACTTCATGGCGAACCTCCTCTTTCCGGCGAGGCCCTGGTCCAGCGCTGCCTCGCCCTTCCATTCCCTGTGTCGATCCGGCCCCGGGGAAAGTGATATCCGGCGCGGCTAATCGCCGAGGATGTCGCGCACGCGGTCCCAGTAGCGGCCCTCGGGGAAGCGCGCCAGATAGTCCTTGAGGGACCGGCGGCTGCCCTCCAGATCGCCGGCGCGGGCCTGCTCGAGGGCCCGCAGGTAGAGATCGTCCGGGGCCGCGGCGGGCTCGACCGAGATCCCGGCGAGCTCGGGGTCGGCAATGGCGGGCTCCGGAAGCGGAGCCGGCGGCGGCCGGACCTCCGGCGCCGGGGGCGAGGGCCGCGGCGAGGACGGCCGGCGCGCGGGCTCCCGTGCCGGCGGCTCCGGCGCGACGACAGGGGGCGCCTCGACGGCGGTGGTGGGTGCGATCGGCAGGGGAATGGCGGGGAGCGGTGGCCCGTCCGGGTCCATCGCCCGCTGGGCCATCAGCAGGTCGCCGAGGGCCCCGGCCTCGCCCACGGGTCGCAGGACCACGGTCCCATCGCCTCCGAGCTCGACTTCGAAGCCGGGTCGCACGTCGATGGTCCGCTCGCCGGCGACGAGCCCGACCCTTCCCTCGTGCAGGCGCACGCGGGAGCGGCCGCCCTCGGCGGCGACTGAGAAGATCGTGCCGCGGACGGTCACCTCCAGCCGCCCGGCAACCACCCGGAACGGCTCTCCCGGCCTCCGCGGCGCCACGCTGGCCAACAGGCGTCCCGCGTCGAGCCGCAGCGTCCTGACCTCGCCGTCGAGGGCGACGATCTCGACTCCCGGCCCGAGCCACAGGACCGTGCCGTCCGGGAGCTCCAGCCGCGCTCCCGCCCCTTCCGGGACGCGCACCGGGACCCCGCGGGTGACCGCATCCCCCGGGTGCACCCGCCACGGCCCGGCCAGGCTGATGCTCTCGACCACGGCCACGGGCTCCCCGGGCCACAGGGCCAGCGTCACCGCCGCCGCCGCCGCGAGGGCCGCGCCGAGCCCGACAGCCACGACCCGGACCCCCCTCCCCGTCCGCCGCGCCACGGGTCCCCGGGGCAGCCGCGCCAGCAACCGGCGCCGCTCGAGCTCCAGGCGCGCCGGGCCCTGCTCCACGTCCGAGTAGAGTGCCTCCCGGAACCTGGCAGCGATCCCGGACTCGCCGTGCCGTTCCCGCTCGCTCATCGCTCCAGCTCCTTCAGCAACGGGCCGAGGCACTCGTCCCCGGCCGCCACTCTCGTGATCTCGCGCCTGGCGAACCAGATCCGCGACTTGGCCACCGCCACGGGCACCCCGAGGATCGCCGCGACCTCGGCGATGGAGCGCCCTTCGACCTCGAACAGCACCCAGGCCACCCGGCGCTTCGGCGTCAGGCCGTCCAGGATCCGGTACAGGCGCCGCACCATCTCGCGGCCCGAGGCCCGGTCGCAGGCGTCCGCCCCGCGCTCCACGGCAAGCCCGTCGAGGGTTTCGGGCGCGACGGGCACGTGGTGACCGCGACCACGTCGCAGGTGCGATATCGCGGTGTTGACCGTCAGCCGGTGGAGCCACGTGCCGAAGCGGGAGTCCCCGCGGAAGCCGCCGAGGGAGCGGTGGGCCTGAAGGAACACTTCCTGGGCCAGGTCGTCGAGCTCGGCCGCGGGACCCACCACGCTCGTCAGCAACCGCCGCACGGCCGGGGCATGGAGCAGGAACAGATCCCCGAGAGCCTCCCGATCCCCGGCCCGGGCCTGCTCGACCAGGGCCTGTTCCCCGTCGCCCCTTCCATCGATGCCGATCCGTTCCTTCGCCACGGCGCACCTCTCCGGTACTTGAGTCGCTCCCGGCCTCGGGAAAGTTTCATCCAATGGGTCCGTTTTTCCAAGAACCCTCCGCGCTCCCGGCGGTTTCCCAGGCCGCCCGAACATGTTCCGGAAAGCGAAAAGGCTTGCGGCATATCGAGGTCCGTCGCAGGATGTGCCGTTTCGCGGCGCCCGTCTGCGCGGCCGGGGCGGTCTCGATCGCGGCGCCCGGATCTTCGGAGAGCACAAGTGGAACACGAGATCGACTACGCGGAAGTGGGACTGATCGCCGGGCTGGAGGTTCACCAGCAGCTTCTGACCGACCACAAGATGTTCTGTCGCTGCCCGGCCGGACTCTACACCAAGAAGCACGACGGCGAGGTGCTGCGCCACATGCGGCCGACCCTCTCCGAGCTCGGCGAGTACGACGGCACGGCGCTGATGGAGTTCAAGACCCGGAAGAACATCATCTACCTGCTGCACAAGTCCAACGTCTGCACCTACGAGATGGACGACACGCCGCCGTTCCTGATGAACCAGCAGGCCCTCGACGTGGCGGTGGAACAGTGCCTGATGCTCGGCTGCGACATCGTCGACGAGGTGCACGTGGCGCGCAAGCAGTACCTCGACGGCTCGATCCCCACCGGGTTCCAGCGCACGGCCATCGTCGGCTTCAACGGCAAGCTGCCGTTCCTCGGCCGCGAGCTGTCCATCACCCAGGTCAGCGTCGAGGAGGACAGCTGCCGCGAGATCTCGGACCGCGGTCACCTCATCGTCTGGCGCACCGACCGGCTGGGCATGCCGCTGATCGAGACCGTGACCGGCCCGGACCTGCGCACCCCGGACGAGGTCGTCGAGGCCATCCTGCTGATCGGCCGGGTCTGCCGCTCCACGGGCCACGTGCGCACGGGCATGGGCGCCAGCCGCCAGGACGTCAACGTCTCGGTGCGGGGCGGCCGCCGGGTCGAGATCAAGGGCGTGCCCCAGGCCGGCTGGGCCCGCGGCCTGGTCCACGGCGAGACCGTGCGCCAGGTGAACCTCCTCGGCCTGCGCAGCGAGCTGCACACGCGCGGGTTCAAGACCGCTGACGATCTGCGGATCACCCACCAGGAGGTGACCGCGCTGTTCGAGGGCACGGCCTACTCGGCGGTGCGCTCCGAGATCTGGGAACGGCACGTGCGCGAGGCCAAGCTCCGCCCCGGCTTCGAATTGGGCGCCGGTCCTTTCGAGGTCCGCGCCGTGAAGCTCGCCGGGCTGGCCGGCACCCTGGCGTGGCCGACCCAGCCCGAGCACATCTTCGCCCACGAGCTGGCCGGCCGCGTGCGGGTCATCGCCGGCCTCGACCAGCAGCCGATCCTGCTCCACAGCGAGAAGTGGCCGGACTACGAGGGCTCCCCGCGCGAGCTGCGCAAGCTGCGCACGGCCACCCAGTGCGGTCCGAACGACTCGCTGGTGATCGTCTGGGGCCCGCGGGAGGACACCCTGACCGCGGCCGAGGAGATCCGCCTGCGCTACGTGGACGCGGTGGACGGCATCCCCAACGAGACGCGCCAGCCGTTCCCGGACGGCAGCACCGACTTCGAGCGGATCCTGCCGGGGCCGGACCGGATGTACCCGGACACGGACAGCCCGCCGATCCGCATGACCCGCGATCGGGTCGAGCGCCTGAGCGCGGTCCTGGCGCCGCCGCCCTGGGTCCGCGAGCGGGTCTGGGAGGCCGCCGGCGCGCCCCGGGAGACCGTGCGCTTCCTGATCCGCCGCACCGGGATCGGCGCCGAGCTGGTGGACCGGGTGGTGGCCGAGGCCGGGGCCGATCCCAAGCGGGCCTGCCTGTTCTTCGGCCAGACGCTCAAGGCCTGCCGCCGTGCGGGCCACGCGGTCGACGCCGTGCCCGCCGAGCGCTGGGTCGAGTTGTTCCGGGCGCTCGGCGAACGGCCGGCGCTGTGGGAGGTGCGCGAGCGGCTGGCCGTCGCGATCGCCCGGACCCCGGCCGCGCCGGTGCCCGAATTGGTCTCCTCGCTGGGGCTGGCCGAGCCCGCGGGGGAATGGCGGAAGACCGTGGCCACATCGCTGGCCGCGGGCGGCCCCGACCACGACGACGGCGACGCCGCCAAGAGAGTGCGCTTCCACATGGGACGGGTGATGGCGCCCATCCGGGGTCGCGTCCCGGGACGCGACGTGCGGACCGCGGTGGCGGCCGCGGTGGCGGCGGGAGGATCCAGATGACCGAAGCCAGGGACGAGCTCAAGGGATACAAGGGGCAGGCCCGCGCCAAGCTCGGCGAGTGGAAGGTGCGCGTCTGGAGCGACGTGCGCGTGACCAACGACGCGGGCAGCGTGTTCGAGGGCGTGATCCTGCCGCGCAGCGGGACCTTCGACGACCTGCACATCGTGGTCAAGATGAAGAACGGCTACAACATCGGCGTGCACGTGGACCGGGTGCGGCACATCGAGGAGGTCGGCTACAAGGAGGCGATCTACAAGATCCCCGAGAAGGCGTTCCCCTACAACGAGGGGCTGCCGAACGTCACCCTGCTGGGCACGGGCGGCACCATCGCCTCGCGCCTCGACTACCGCACCGGCGCGGTGATCCCGGCCTTCACACCGGGCGAGCTGTACGGCGCGGTGCCAGAGCTGGCCGACATCTGCAACCTGACCACCAAGAAGCTGTTCGGCGTGTTCTCCGAGAACATGGCCATGGAGCAGTACATCACCCTGGCCAAGGCCATCGGCGACGAGGTCGAGAACGGCGCGGACGGGGTCGTGATCGGCCACGGCACCGACACCATGGGCCACACCGCGGCGATCCTGAGCTTCATGGTGCAGGACAGCCCCGTGCCGATCGTGGTCGTGGGCAGCCAGCGCAGCTCGGACCGGCCCAGCTCGGACGCGGCCCTGAACCTGATCCACGCCGTGCGCTCCGCGGCCTACGGCGATATCGCCGAGGTCGTGATCTGCATGTTCGGGCCCACCTCGGACCGCTACGGCCTGCTGCACCGGGGCACGCGCTGCCGCAAGATGCACAGCTCGTACCGCAGCACGTTCCGCACCATCGGCGACGTCCCCCTGTGCATGGTGGGCCGCGACCGGTTCGACTACATCCACGAGGACTACCGGCGGCGGGACAAGAGCCGCAAGATTGTCATCGACGCGGTCTACGACGACCGGACGACCATCCTCTATTACTACCCGGGCATGTCGCCGGACCTGGTCGATGCCCTCGTCGAGAAGGGCTACCGGGGGATCGTCATCGCGGGCACGGGCCTCGGCCACGTGAACAAGCCGATCTACCCGGCGCTGAAGCGGGCCATCGAGAGCGGGGTGCACGTGGTGATGACGGTCCAGACCCTGTGGGGCTACGCCCAGATGTACGTCTACGACACGGGCCGCGACCTGCTCGACATCGGGGTCGTGCCCCTCGACAACATGCTGCCCGAGACCGCCCTGATGAAGCTGGGCTGGGTCCTCGGCCACACCGACGATCACGACGAGGTGCTGCGGATGATGCGCCGGTCGATCAACCACGAGATCACGGACCGCGAGCCCCACAACGGCTACGTGATCCTCCAGGGCGGCCTGCCCGAGACCGAGGAGTTCATCACCGCCCACTGGAAGTAGCGTTTTCGTCTTCAACTCGACGCGACCGAAGCCGCCCGAGCCAACAGCGGCGCGGGTTCCCGCGTTTCGCACTTCACGCGAGCCGACCCGAAAACGCGCGAGTTGACCCCGAAGTGGGTTTCAAGATGGGTTTTAACCCGCGCACCGGGGGGGGATGCGCCTCTTCTCACGCTGAAAAAAGAAAAAGGGCCTCTTCAACAGAATCTGTGGGCGAACTCCGGTTCCGGCAGGCGTCCGAGTTCG
>CAYZAI010000240.1:5329-7586 GCA_964476305.1 uncultured Myxococcales bacterium | reverse complement strand
CCCGGCCTGGAAGTGTTTCTTCGCCTCGCCCTTGTCATCGGCCCGCACCGCGAACCCGAGCGACAGCACAAAGACAATCGCCATCAGGAAAGCCTGATTCGTGCGCATCGCCACCCTCTCCCTCCGGTGAATGTTCGAAAACGATAATACCATTCCCCGTCGGAAACTGAACTGCCAAACGGCGGGCGCGCTACTCCACCCGCAACAGGCCTTCCTGGAGCAGCTGGTCCAGGATGCGGCAGGTCTCGAAGCGGGGAAGCGAGGACACGTCGATGATGTCCTCGAACGAACTGAACCCGTCCACGCGCGACAGGATGAAGCCAGTCACCGCGTCGAGGTTGCGCCAGACCAGTTCCTTTTCGGCGATGGCCAGGCTCGGGATCCGATCGAGGGACCCCAGCCGGGACTCGTACATCTGCAGCAGCACGGTCCGGCACCGCTCGCGCATCCCTCGCGCCTCGCCGTGCCCCGGGTCGCTTTTCAGGATCGCCTCGGCCGCGGCCAGAGCGCCGCTGAAGTCGCCGATCTCGGCGAGATCGGTCATGCTCTGGTCGGACCACTGTGCATCGGTCGCGGCCTCACCGGCTTTCTTCATCCCGTGGCGTCCGGGCCGCACGGTCTCCCGCATTTGCTGGCGCGATCCTGTCTCCAGAGGCAGCTCCTCGACGATGGTGCCGACGCCACCCAGGTCCTCCTCGATTGGCGCGGGCGGCACGCTGACCCGGCGGCTACGTGCGGTGATCGACACGCGCTCCTGGCTTTCGGGCTCGGGATCGAGTTCGAGTTCGATCGCCTCCTGCTCCCCGGCGGGCGGGCTCTCGGCCAGCTCGGCCCAGCTGTCCCCGGGGACGGGCGTGAGCGACGCCGGTGTCGGGATTCCCGAGAAGGTCCGCTTCGCGCTTCGGATCAGAGCCGGTTTCGTCGGGAACGATTGCTGCCTGGCCTCGGGCACCGGTCCGTCCACCGCGAGATCGGCACCGTCCACGCGGATCTTCGAGCCGGGGTCGGAGAGGCGTTCGGGCAGGCTCCACCCGTCCTCGACGTCGTCGAGAAACCCCGCATCACCGAGGCTCTTGGCCCAGCCCTTGAGCTTCTGTTCCTCGTCGTGCATCGCCGCGAGCCGCTTTCCCGTGTCACCAGACGCCCGGCCTATGACCTCGCCAGTACACCCTTGAACATTTTCTGCGTTCGCTTCAGCGTTTCGAGGGCCTCGCCGAGGCGATCCACGTTGCCCTCTTCTATCGCGGCCTGGGTCCGGCCGATCAGGTCCCGCGCCTTGGATAGCGCCTCGGTGCCGAACTCCGATCCCTTCACCGCATCCTCGACCTTGGAGAACATCCGTTCGACGTCGCGTACGATCTTCTCGGCCTCCTGGCGGATGGAATCGTACTCCTCGCTGGCCCGCCTCCCGACCATGTAGTCGTGGCTGTCCTCGGCCATCTTGTGGATCTCCTCCCCGGTGAGCCCCGAGGAGGCGGTGACCGTGATCGACTGCTTGAGGCCGGTCTCGAGGTCCTTGGCCGAGACGCTGACGATGCCGTCGGCGTTGATCTCGAACATGACCTCGATCTCGACCTGGCCCTTGGTCGCCTTGCGCAGGCCCGTGAGCACGAACTCGCCGAGCAGCTCGTTCTCCTCGGCCCGCTCGCTCTCGCCCTGCTGGACCAGGATCTTCACCGCGGTCTGGTTGTCGCGCACCGTGGTGAAGATCTTGGACCTGGCCGTGGGCACGGTGGAGTTGTGGGGGATGATCGACTCGAAGTAGCCACCGACGACCATGATGCCCAGGGTATGGGGCGTGACGTCGAGCAGCAGCATCTCGCTGGTGTCGTCGACCAGGGCCGAGGCCTGGATCGCCGCTCCGAGGGCCACCACCTCGTCGGGGTGCACGCCCTTGCACGGTTCGCGGTCGAAGTGCTCCGCCACGGCCCGCTGGACCGCCGGCATGCGCGTCATCCCGCCCACGAGGATCACGTCCTCGACCTCGCTGTGGGAGAGGCCCGCCTCCTTCAGCGTGGCGGCGCAGATATCGATGGTGCGGGCTATCAGGTCGGAGCAGCCCTCCCCGAGGACCTCGCGGCGCAGCGAGGCCTGGAGGTGCAGGGCCTCGTTCTGGCCCACCGAGATGATGAAGGGCAGGTTGATCTCGGTTTCGATCTGACCCGAGAGGTCGATCTTGGCCTTCTCGGCAGCGTCCTTCAGCCGCTGCAGGGCCATCCGGTCCGTGCGAAGGTCGATGCCGTGCTCGTCGAGGAAG
>CAYZAI010000240.1:0-5319 GCA_964476305.1 uncultured Myxococcales bacterium | reverse complement strand
CCAGTCCATCACCCGGCTGTCGAAGTCCTCGCCACCGAGGAACGTGTCCCCCGCCGTCGAGATCACCTTGAAGACCTCGTTCGACCCGATCTCGAGCACCGAGATGTCGAACGTGCCGCCGCCGAGGTCGTAGACCGCCACGAGGCGGTCGATCTTCTTGCCGAAGCCGTAGGCCAGGGCCGCGGCCGTGGGCTCGTTGATGATGCGGATCACCTCGAGCCCGGCGATGGTCCCGGCGTCCCGCGTGGCCTGGCGCTGGTTGTCGTTGAAGTAGGCCGGGACCGTGACCACGGCCTTCTGGACCGTCTCGCCGAGGTAGTCCTCGGCGATGACCTTCATCTCCTGGAGGATCATCGCCGAGATCTCGGGTACCGAATACAGCCGCCCCCGCAGGTCGATGCGTACGTCGTCGTGGGGTCCTTCGACGACCCGGTAGGGCGCGGACTCCTTGGCCGCCATCACCGGCGGCGAGTTCCACTTGCGGCCGATCAGGCGCTTGACCGCGAAGACCGTGTTCTCGGCGTTGGTGATGGACTGGCGCTTGGCGATGTGCCCGACCAGCCTCTTTTCGGCCTCGGTGACGGCCACCATCGACGGAGTGGTCTTGTACCCGCCGCGGTTGGGAACCACGACCGGCGTGTCGCCCTCCACGATCGCAACGCACGAGTTCGTCGTCCCCAAGTCGATCCCTATGACTTTTTCCGTCGTCATTTTCTCTTCCTCGCGGTGCGGAAGTCCCTCACCCGTCGCAAGCCTTGAGCCGCTTGCGGTACTCCTTGTTGTCCGGTTCCTGCAGCACGGCGCGCGAGAACGACTCACGAGCCCTCTCGGTCTCCTTCGCCAGCAGCATGAGTTCCCCCAGAATAGCGAAATAGCGGGCCTTTTGTCCACCTCGGGCAATGACCTCCCGGGACAGCGCCAGCGCGTGGGACAAATCCGTCCGCGTCGAGAAGAGGAGATCCGCGAACTGGTAGAGGGCCTCGAGGTTCTGAGGGTCGATCTCGACCGCCTTTGACAGGCTCGCCCGCGCCCGCTCCACATCGCCCTGGAGCCGCTCGTAGCGTCCCTGGCGCAGGTAGCCCGCGGCCAGGGACCGCGTGGCCTGGGCCTTGGCATCGGCGAGCAGCGCCGCGGCGCGCCCGTGACCGGGGTCGAGGGTCAACACCTCTGTGAAAAGCCGAACGGCCTCGGTGTAGACAGCGGCCTCCATGGCGATGACCCCTCGCGCGAGGGTGTCCTCGATCTCCTCCGGACGGGGCCGACGCCGCGGTGGCTCGGACCTGCCCCCTTCGCCCGGCGCCTTTCCCAGTGCCTGCTTCAGCATGCGCTGGGCCCGCTCCCGCTGCCAGGACTTGCGCCGGGAGTCGTGCTCCGGCCTCGCCTCGGGCTGCCGGGAAGGCGTGGCCGGACGCTGTTCGGGGAGCGGCAATGGCTCCGGCTGGGGCGGCGAGGCCGCCGTCGCGTCCCCCTCTACCGGCTCCTCCGGCTTCAGGGCCTGGAGCAGCTGCCGCTCCATCTTCCACACGGCGATCTGGTCCGCGATGTACGAATCGTACTCGACCCGCTGCTCCGCGTTGGTGATGACCTCGTAGGCCTGCGTCAGGCGGCGGAAGACCACCTCCATCTTCTTGCGCAGATCGGCCGTGTCGGCGCCGAACGCCCGGTCGGGATGGAACTTCTTGGACAGTGCGAAGTAGGCCGACCGGATCACCTTGCGGTCCGCGTCCGGGGCGACACCGAGGATCTCGTAGAAATTCCACTTGCGAAGGGAGTGGAAGACCCGCTCCACCTCCGAGGTGAGATCCTCCTCGCTGGCGGTCAGATCCCGCGAAGGACCGTCCGAAGGTTTGCGCCCCGGTGGCACCGAATCACCCGCCGCTTCGGGTTCCCACCCGGGAACGGCCAGTACCCCGCGCCGCGCCAGATCCACGACGATGCGCACCGCGAGATCCGCCTCGATGCCGCACGCGTCCCCCAGTGCCGCGATGCTGGATCGACCGTCCACGGCGTCCATCAGCAGGTGCGCCATCACGTCCAGGGACGACTCGTCCCCGCCCGGGAGGCGCCTGGGCACCGATTTCGGATCCGGCAGTCGGCTCACGTGTGCACCCTCAGTCCGGCAACGGCCGGGGCCGCATTTTAGTCCGATTGAACGACGATGAAAAGCCCTGGTGACGTTTTCGGAGCCCGGCGGGATCTGTTCGAGGAAGAGGCCCTCTGACCTGCGGCTGGTCGTCTGACCCGCGGCTTGTTTGCCAGCGGGCGCGGGTTGCGGCAAGCTTCCCGCCGATGTCGCGTACGCTCCTTGCAGCGCTGGTCCTGGCGGCCCTCGCGGTCCCGCCCATCGCCGCGGCCGGCCCCGGGGCGAGGACGCCGAACGTCACCGCGCGGATCGGCGCGCGGCTGTGGCCGGACGGCAGCCGCCTGGACGGCAAGGTCGCCCTCGACATCACCAACGACACGCCGGAACCCCTGGTCTCGATCCCGCTGTGGCTCTACCCCAACCGCTTCGCCGATTCGGAACGCGGAGTGGACGCGCGCACCCGCGCCTGGCTCTACCCGAGCGGCGCGAGCCCGGGATCGATGGCCGTGGGCGCCGCGTCCTGGAACGGCGCGGCCCTGCCGACTTCGGCCCTGCGGCGCGAGCCCATGCCCGCCGGCGGCTCCCCGGCCGGCCTCGCGAACGCGGTGCTCGTCGTGCGGCTGCCCGCGCCCCTGGCGCCGGGAGCGACCGGGACCCTCTCGCTGGACTTCACGGTGCGGATCCCCGAGCGGAGGGGACGGTTCGGCCGGTTCGGCGGCACCGTGACCCTGGCCATGGACTGGTTCCCGCGGCCCCTGGCCGACCTGAGAGGCGTCAGGCCCGGGCTGCCTCCCCGACGGATCCGCGCCAGGCTGGACCTCGCCCTGCCCGCGGACCGCGGCGCGGTGGTCGCGGATCGCGTGTTCCCGGTCGAGCCCGGGGCCCGAACGCTCTCCGTGAGC
The DNA here is from genome assembly GCA_964476305.1 of uncultured Myxococcales bacterium. GTDB lineage: Bacteria > Myxococcota_A > Polyangia > JAAYKL01 > JAAYKL01 > CAYZAI01. The sequence goes on along the minus strand of CAYZAI010000240.1, from coordinate 2,334 downwards.
GATCTCGAGGGCGAGGCGCTCCCGGTGGTCGTGATGGATCGGATGGAGATCTCGACGCGCGCCCTGCCCTGGGGCCAGGTGATCCACGTCGGCCGCGAGCCCCGGTCGTTCCGGCCCACCTGGGAGGACACCCGCGGCGACGATCCCGCGGGTCTGCCCCGGGGCATCCCCCCGCTGGGAAAGGTGGACTTCGCGGGCCGGGCCCTCGACGTGGCGGAGCGCTCCGCCGCGTTGCTTCGCGAGCTGGTGCCGGGCTGTCCGCTGCCCAGGCACCTGGTGCTGGTGGAGGTCCCGGCGCGGGATCGGCTGACCCAGGCCGGCCCGGGGATGGTGCTCGTCTCGGACCGGACATGGCGGCTCCTCGAGTTCGAGGTGGTTCTCGCGTTCCACGACGTCCACCTGGCGCGAACCGTGGCCGCTGAGCTCGCCGGCAGGGCGGCGGAAGCGGGGAGCGGCGGCGAGGCGCGCTGGCTCGCCGCGGAGGTCGTGGCCGAGGAGGTAGCCGGACGGTTCGCGAAGATCGCGGCCGGGGGCGGGCGCTCGATGCACGAGCTGCTGGGCTTCGCCGGTTTCCTGCCCCGCATCGACAACATCCTCTACGCACCCCAGATCCCGTTCCGCGAGGTCTACGCACCGGCCTACGAGGAGGACGACCCGCTGCGGGACGAGCCGTGGCGCTTCGCGAACCGCCTCGCTGACGGGCGGCGTCTGCACAAGAAGCTCGTGGACCGGATCGGCGAGGACGGGACGTCGCGGTTCGCGGCCGACATCCTGGCGGGCCGGGCCGGTTTCTCCGCGCTGCTGCGCGAGCACCTCGGATCCGGGACCGCGGAGTTCCTGGCCCAGTGGACGGGCCCCTACCCGTCCGTCAACTACCGCCTCGAATCGGTGCGGGACGAGGATCTCGGCGACGGGCGGGTGCGGCACGTTGTGAACGTCGCCCGTGACGGCGAGAGCGTGCGGGAGCCGGTCCACGTGCGCATCGAGGACGACGAGGGCGACCGCGAGGACGTGTCCTGGAGCGGCGAGGGCGACAGGGGCGAGGTCGAGTGGATCTCGGGCGCGCCCGTGGAGGACGTGCGGATCGATCCCGGGCAGCGGCTGATCGAGGACCCGGCCCTCTCGGACGGGCACCCGCTTTCGGACAACGAGCTGTCCCTGCCGTGGCGCCTTCCCCTGGTGACCCGCTTCGTGATCTGGGGCGACGCGCTGACCGGCGAGCCCCACCTCGATCTGGGCGTGGCCCTGCGCCGGAAGTACGACGTGACGAACTCGTTCCACCTCTCGGGCACGCACACGCCGCGCCGTTCGGGCGGCTCACTGTACTACCTGCGCCACTTCGGCCCCAAGCGGACGCTCAACGCCCGGAGCTGGTACGCGGGCCCGGTCCTCGGCGCGACCCGCTACCACGAGACCGAGCGCACCGGGCCGGAGATCCCCGCCAGGAGCCTGGCCGCGGCGACGATGGGCAGCGTGGGCCTGCTTGTCGGCCGGGACGATCGCGCCTACTTCCCGGATCCCCGAAGCGGGCTGGCGGCGAGCGCGTCCGCGACCTGGTCGTTCGGGCGGAGCGACGACGACCGTACGCTGCACGTGGGCAGCGCCGGGCTGAGGGTCTTCGGGCTCGCGTCGCCGGCTCTCGGGCACACGTTCGCCCTGTACGGCGGCGTCACGGCGGTCGTGGGGGATCCGGTGGCCGCGGAGCTGTCGAGCCTGTCGAGCCGCCAGGTGCTGCGCGGCTTCGAGCTCGACGAGACCTACGGCCGGCTGGGATTCTACGCCGTGGCCGAGTACCGCCACGACCTGCTGGACCTGTCGCGAGTGCCGAAGATCGTGGTCATCCGCCTCGACCACGTGCAGGGGGCGCTGTTCGTCGCGGGCGGCACGATCTCGTGGCCGAGGGGCTACGACGGGCTGTTCCAGGCCGAGCGCGTGTTCACCGAGGCCGGGTACGGGATCCGGATCCACGCCCTGGCGTTCGGCGTGGCACAGGGCATGCTGGCCATCGATCTGGGCGTGCCGATAACGCCGCTGGACCGGACCTACGAGGCGACCCTGGACGATGGCTCCCGCGCCGAGCGCTCCCGCGCCCCGTTCAAGCTCACGCTGGGCATCACGCAGACGTATTGATCCAACCCCGGACGCGGTTCATCCGTGGCCGTTTCCGGCCCCGTAGCGCGGGGGTTCATCCCCGCCGACGCCCGCGGGCCGGAGGCCCACGGCAACGAAGCGCTGCACGCAAGCCCTCCGGGCTGGCACTTTCCTGATCTCAGCTCAAGAAGAAGCGTCCTATCCGTCCCATCCGTCCCCTCGGTCCCATCCGTCCCATGCCAG
>CAYZAI010000239.1:0-7625 GCA_964476305.1 uncultured Myxococcales bacterium | reverse complement strand
CCTGGGACGAGCACATGTAGAGCGGCTCGATGATCGCGCCCTGATTGAAGTTCAGGGACTCGTTCATCGTGTACAGGCCGTGCACGGCGATGGTGTCGAAGCGGCACCGCCTCATCGCCTCGACGTCCCGCTGGCGCCGCTCGGCCGCCACTTTGGCCGCGTCCACGTACCGCTGCACTCCCTTCGTGTTCTTCTGGTCGGTCATGTCATCTCCTCCCGCGCGTCATCCGCGTTCAGCGGACAGGGGCTGTAGGGAATAGCCGGCATCGGGCTTGATCGTTGACAGGATCAGGAACGTCTCGAGCTTCTCGACACCGCCGAGGCGGCCGAGCTCGTGCTTGACGAGATCACCGAGATGGTCGATGTCGCGTGCGACGACATGAAGCACGTAGTCGTAGCGCCCCGCGAGGTGGCAGCCGGACTTGACCTCGGGCACGGACTGCACACCGCTCTCGAACTGGTCGATGGCGCCGGCCTTGTGCCGATTGAGGGTGACCATCACCATCGCCTCGACCTGGAACCCGAGCGCCTTGGGATCGAGGGTCGCGCGGTAGCCGGTGATCACGCCGCGCTCCTCGAGCCTGCGCACCCGCTCCAGCATCGACGAAGGGGCCAGCTCGTTGGCCCGGGCCAGGTCGACGTTGGTCGTCCGCCCCTGTTGCTGCAGGGCCGCGATGATGTTGAAATCGATGGCGTCCAGTTTCATGGCGGGTCGCTCCTGGGTTCCGATGGACAGGCTATTATTGCTTGAGAGACCCATCCAGTCTATTGATATTCGTCAAAACAGGAGTTTTTGTGAAATTCTATTCACGGTATCGAGGTTAATGTTGAATATTGTCTCGCACCATGCCAGGGGAGACAGCCCTCTGGAAGGCCGAGGCGGGGCTTGCCCTCGCGCCGAGCCTGTGCGATGTTGCGCATCCTGTTTCACGGGTTCGCGGACGCGACCGCTTGTCCAGGAGTAGAAGATAATGGGTTCCGAATCGAAAGAAGTCAGGGTGGCCCAGCAAGCCAGGATCATCGCCGCCTGCGAGGCGCGGAAGGCGAGGCTCGCGGAACGCGGGACCCAGGGCAGGGACGCCGCCCGAGATCCGAAGCTGCGCAAGCTCGAGGCCGACGTGCGAAGGGCCAAGCGGCGCATCGCCGCCATGGAAGCCGCCGACGCACATGTCAAGTCGGTGATCGAGAAGGGCGACGCGGTCAAGGTCAAACCCGAGAAGACCGCGCGCAAGAAGGGCGGCGGCAAGGCGGCGGCCCCGGCCGAGGGCAAGCAGCCGAAGGCGCCCAAACCGAAGAAGAAGTAGCCGCGAGACGACCGGAGAGCCCAGATGCCGTTCGCGGGATTCACCGCCGAGGACTTCGACGCCTACCTTCCCGAGAAGTGGAGCAGCAACATGTTCACGCTGCCCCGCCGCAAGGTGAAGGACAAGCTCGAGGCCATCGGCCGGCAGCTCTTCGCGGAGCTCGCCACGTGCGGCCTGCAGCTGGTGCCGCACCTCTCCGACGACCACCCGAGCCTCTGGAACAACAAGCGTGTCGAGACGCAGTGGCTGTTCTTCTCCCGAGACGAGGGAGCCCAGAAGAAGCTCGCCGAGATAATCGACACCGAGCGGACCCTGGCAGCCAACCTGGCCGATCCCGCGCCGCTCTACCGTCACGTCTTCCTGGGAGTCGCGGTCGATTGCGAGCACCTCGAGATCGGCCTGCGGATGCACCACGATGCCTGGGTCGACCGCAAGAACCTGCTGACCCTGTTGGCGACCGAGGACGGGCGCTGCCACTTCCTCGATCTGCTCGGCACCCTTCCGGGACACTACGAGGTCGGCCTGGTGGGCGGTGAGATCGGACCCGCCTCCGGGTTCGACATGGACAGGCTCGAGGACCTGACGACGCGGTTCGGCGAAGGCGGCGGTTTCCTGTTCGTCGGGGCCCGCCTGCCGCGGGACCAGGTGCCCGTGCTGGGCCCCGAGGTGGAAGGCGTGCTGGTCGAGACGATGCGGCTGTTGGTCCCTGTCTACCACTTCGTCGCCTGGTCCCCCGAGAACGACGTCGTCTCGATGGACAACCTGGTGGCGAGACGCGAGGACGCCATCCGCCAGGCACGGGAGCAGTTCGGCGCGCAGCGCGAGGAGCGGGAGGCCAGACGGGCCATCGAGCAGCAGGAGAGCCAGCAGCGCCTCGAGGATCTCGAGGAACGGACGCGTCTCCAGCAGGAATGGCGCGCACGGGAGCGCTTCGCCCGCAGGGCGGCCGCTCGAATCGCAGCCGAGGCCGAGGCCCAGGGAGAGGGCGCTTCCGGCCCCAGCCCGCCGGCCCGCCTGGCACAACCCGTCCGGCAAGCCGCCACCCCGCCCGCCGCCGCGCTTCCACCGGCGGCGACAGCGCCGCAGCCAGTCCGGAAGGAGCCCGCCGACCGGCCCCGCGCCGAGCGCCCGCCGAGGGTCGCCCCCGAACGCGCCGCCGATGTCCGGGTCGGCGACCGCGTGGAGGTCGGGTCGGGCTTCCTCAAGGGACGGATGGGAATCGTCCAGGAAATCGACGATCGCGGCGGCGTGCGCATCGCCTTCGGAGCGCTGACGTCGCGGCTCGATCGCGCCGACGTGGTCGGCCACGGACCGGCCACGGAAGGCAGGACCCAGGATCGATGAACGAGGAAAGGTCGAAGATCATGCGTGATTCTGTGATAGCATGCCACGACTTTCCTGGATGCTCAGAGGCCGGGCATCGCCGAAAGGACAAGGGGGCGGCAAGATGACGAAAAAGACGGTGTTCGTGCTGCTGGCCGCGGTCCTCGGCTCGGCTGCCTGCGGCGGCGCGAAGGTCAAGGCCGGATCGAAACTCTCTTCCGCGAACAGCGGCGACACCCTGGGCCGCATAGACCAGAACCCGCGCTGCGAGCTGGACGGCGGCCGCGAGGTGCTGCTCGACCTCAACCAGGACGGCAAGCCCGACGTGCGCAAGATCTACGTGAGCGGACCCCAGGGCGACATGCTGTCCTGCCGCGAGGCCGACCTGAACTTCGACGGGAACAGGGACTTCTTTGTCTTCTTCGACTCGACGACGGGGCAGAAGAAGCGCGACGAGGTCGATCTCGATCACGACGGCATGGTCGACATCGTCACGACCTACATCGGTGGCAACCCGATCAAGCAGGAGCTCGACACAAACTCCGACGGCCTGATTGACCGGGTGCGCTTCCTGGACGGCGACGTGCCCCAGCGCGTCGAGGGCGACACGGACGGCGACGGCCGCATCGACTACTGGGAGTACTACGACGGCGGCAAGCTGCTCAGAATCGGGATGGACACGGACGGTGACGGCAAGGCCGAGACATGGAGCCGGGACGAGGAGTCCGAGAACGCCGCCGCCGAAGCGGACGACGAAGAAGAGAAGGCGCCGGAGAAGGAACCGGAGAAAGAGCCGAAGAAAGAGCCGGAGAAAGAACCGGAGAAGGCCGCCGGCGGCGGCGGCGGACTCGACGAAAACCCCTTCGGGCCGTGAGCCCACGGCTCGCCTGTCGCCCACGCTGCGGTGCCCGGCCACCCGATTCCACAAGGGAGCGAACGTGACCTCGGAACGACTGCAGAAGATCCTCGCGTCCGCTGGTGTCGCGTCGAGGCGCGGGGCCGAGGAACTGATCGCCGCCGGCCGCGTGCGGATCAACGGCCATGTGGCCAGCGAGCCGGGGACCAAGGCCGACCCCGCCAGCGACCGCATCGAGGTCGACGGGCGCGTGGTGACCGGAGCGGAGCCGGTCACGGTGCTGCTCAACAAGCCCCGCGGCGTGGTCTGCACCGCCGACGATCCGGAAGGCAGGGAGACCATCGTCGAGCTCGTGCGCGGAACGGGTGCGAGGCTGTTCCCGGTCGGGAGGCTCGACTGCAACACCTCCGGGGCGATCCTGCTGACCAACGACGGCGACCTGGCCCACGCCCTGACCCACCCCCGCTTCGGTGTCGAGAAGACCTACCTGGCCAAGCTGCGGGGGCAGGTCCCGCTTCACGTCGTCGAAAGCTGGCGCCGTGGCATCGACATCGGTGAACCGAGACCGACGAAACCCGCGGAAGTCTTCGTCGCCGAGGCCGAGGAGGGGTTCACGTGGCTGCGCGTCACGATCAAGGAGGGCCGCAACCGGCAGCTTCGGCGCATGTCCGAGGCCTCTGGCGTGGATCTCGTCAAGCTCAAACGCGTGGCCTTCGCCGGCCTGACCATCGAGGGTTTGCGACCGGGCGAGTGGCGTCCGCTGACCGACCGGGAGCTGTCCAAGCTGCGGCGCGACTTTGTCACGCCCTCGCTCCGGCAAGCTCGGGAGGACAAGCGCAAGCGCGCCGCCACGCCCGTCGGAGCACCGAGATCCACCGCGCCGCGGAACCGTCGACGAACCCGAACTGGCGATTGACACCGAACACGGGATTGCCTATATTGCCCCACCGTTGCTGCGGGGTGGAGCAGCCTGGTAGCTCGTCGGGCTCATAACCCGAAGGTCGCAAGTTCAAATCTTGCCCCCGCTACGAAGGAAGAGGCCCGGAATCGCACAGGTTCCGGGCCTCTGTTTTTTCGTGCTTCCTTCGGCGGAAACCGCCCCGTTGACACGACGTTGACACGGATGCCGATTCACTGCCCGACCGCGTGCGGCGGAGCAGCCGGTGCGAGACCCTCGACGAGCCGCAGCTGGGCCTTCGATCCGAGGTGCGCATACCGGTGCGTGGACTGCTCCGAGCGGTGACCGAGTTGCGCCTGGATCGCCTTGATCGACTCGCCGCCCGTCGCCGCCTGGCTGGCCACCGAGTGCCTGCCGACCTTGTGGTGGCTCAGCAGCCGCAGCCCCAGCGTTCGCTGCACCTCCTGCAGGGGCCGGACGTAGCTGTCGATCCACCGGGGGAAGGTGCCGTCCTTCGAGAACAGGAACTCTTCCCCGGCGTAGCCCTGGGCGATGTGCCAGTCGATGGCGTCGATCACGTCCTGGGTCAACTCCAGCGTGTAGGCCTCCCCGTTCTTCCGATACTGCACGAGCTTCGCCTGCCTCGTCTTCGAGCCTCGCTGCACCTGCTGATCGACGATGAGCTGCGGGGGAACGCGCCGCACCGCGCAGGAGATGAAGGCGATCCTCGCCGAGATCGACGCCGCACCGCACGGCGGGAAGCAGGCGGTGCTCGACAAGCACGGCCTGAGCAGCCAGACCGCCAGCAAGTGGCGCGAGGGCGTGCGCGACGGCAGCCTCGGGCATGGTTGCAGAAAGGCGCCCGGTGTCACCCGCACTACGCACTTTCGTCGATAGGAACACCGGGGTCGCAGGTGTTCGCTTGTCACTTGGCGGGCGCCGGACGCGGATGAAGACATCCGCGGGTGTCGGCCGCGGGCCTGCAGTTCGAAGTACTGCGCGCCATCGAGGTCTGGGCCCTGGGCAAGTTGCTGCGCGGGCTGGAGCACGACAGCGGGTAGTCCCGGGCCCTGTGGAGCGCCCCTGGGGGAGAAGTTGAAACTCGCCTTGGCACGGAGCGTTCGTGGTACCATTGCCACAACAAGGGGGTGCAAAGATGAAGTCGCTCACCTGGATCCTGCTTGGCCTCCTCGCCTTGGCCCTCGCCGCCTGCTCGGGCGGCTCGTCCGGCGACGACGACACTGACACCGATTCCAACAGCGACTCGGACACCGACGCCGACGCCGACGCCGACACCGATGCCGACACCGATGCCGACACGGACACCGACTCGGATTCAGACACCGACACTGACACCGATTCCGACGCCGACACCGATGCCGACACGGATAGCGACACGGACACCGACTCGGATTCAGACACCGACACTGACACCGATTCCGACGCCGACACGGATAGCGACGCCGACACGGACACCGACACGGACAGCGACACCGACACGGACAGCGACACGGATACGGACACGGATACTGACACCAACTCGGTCGAGCAGAAGTACTGCGACGTGATTTACCGCTTTTACACGGGCACCACGCCCCTCGGCCGCTTCCACAACGTCAAGACCGGTACCGGCGCTAGGAACGTGATGGAGAACGCGGGCTTGAACCAGAGTTCCAGCGGCCAGTCCGGGCCCTTCGACACCACGGCCTCCTGGCCCGGAGGCTTCGTGCGCCTGCGTTTCGAAGCCGACCAGGACGGCACCGCGCCAGCCGAGAACCCGACGGTGCAACTGGTCGAGTACTACGTGCCGATGGAATTCACCGTCTCCACATTGGGAACCAACGTGACGACCGACGTCGATCAATCTATCGGACTTCTCGCCTACACCACCATCGGGTGCATCCCGGAAGCGGACACGTGTCTCCCCGCGAACGATTCCCTGACGCTGAACCGGACCTGCACCGCGGTCGCAACCGGAAGCGTTGTCGGAACCACGGTCACCTGGGGCGCGTGCAACGTCGCGGACTATCCGGGTGCCCACCCGAGCACCACCACCACGCCCAACACGGACCAGATGAACTGGACCACCGCCGAAGCCCAGATCACCGGGGACGCGGCCGACAGCCCGGGCTGCGGCCACAACATGGCCAGCGTGGGCAACGTGACCTGCAGCGGAACCTTCTGCTGGGCCGTCCCCGCCGAAACACTGGGCGCGCAGAACAACACCTGGGACCAGCTGCTGCCCGCCTTCACGTTCAGCAGCACCACCTACCAGAGCGCCACGGTGACCATCCCCGAGTTCATCGTCCCGGACGAGATGTCGGACGTCTACAGCGGCGTGCACGTGAACGTCGGTGCGGGTTCGGCCACAGCCTCCCACATGGAATGCGGAACCCTCGCCGAACTGATCTGCGACGAGAACTGACTGGAAAGCAAAGACCACGCCCCACGACGAGCACGGCCCCACCCAGCTCCCACCCAACCAGTGGTATCAAGACGAGGAGGACAAGGCGTTGTCGTTCTCCTCCGTACCGAACGCGATGATCTCCCGGGGCGCCGTGGTCAATCTCCGCGCATCAGGGCGCGCTTGCTGAACGCGCTGTCCGGCAGGCCCTGGTTCACCTCGCAGCCCTTGAAGTACATGATCGTCGTGGAACCGGTGAGGTGGTCCTTGACGACGAATTTCATGGGGACATGCACCGGGCCGAAGGACTTCCACTCCGAGCGATCCTCGGACTTCACCAGCTTGCCGTTGCTATCGAAAGACTCGATGCGGCTGACACCCTTCTGCTTCTTGGAAACCGTGACGATCCTCCTGGCATAGGTCGTTTCGTTCCCGCGCTTGGGCGTCATCTCCAGCACCCAGGACTCGGTGTTCTCCTTGGTGATTGTCGCGTTCCAGCCCACGGACAGGGCCGCGTTGCCCATCTCCTCGGGGGAGAGGTCCGTGCCCATGAAGCCCTGGTTGCGCACGTGGGCGGCCACGCGCCGGACCCGCTTGTAGGCGGGCATGTAGACGTACATCAGGCCGTCGTCCGTGGTCAGGATCGCCATGCCGCGCAGGTCCCCGGGGGCCGTGAACTTGACCAGCCGCTTGTTCAGGCCCTTCAACCTGGCGATGAACTCGATGGTCTTGACGGTCTTGCCGTCACGCACGACTTCAAGGGAGGCGGTGTAGGTCTGATCCTTGACCTCGGTCAGGTTGGCGTCCGCGATGGCGAGCACCTCCTCGACCGTGGTGGCG
>CAYZAI010000238.1:0-7630 GCA_964476305.1 uncultured Myxococcales bacterium | reverse complement strand
CGGCCCTGGCCACCGCGGACTTCGCCCAACGGACCGGGCTCTCCTGCGAGGCCTGCCACGCCGACGGCGCCTCGAGGGGCGCCCTCACCAGCGCGGGCGAGGGCTTCAAGGCCGCGGGCTTCGAGATGCCCGTCGGCGGAACGGGAGGCGGGGGGAGCGGGTTCCTCGTCTTCGCCATGGGACTGCTGCACGTGATCGGAGCCGTGGTCTGGTTCGGAGCCATCATCTACATCTACCTGTTCATCCGGCCCCACCGGCTGACTGGCGGCCTGCCCCGGCCCGAGATGATCCTGGGCTGGACCTCGATCGCGGTGATGGCCGTCTCCGGCGCTGTGCTCACGGCCCACCGCGTCCGGGATCCCGCCGAGCTCTGGACGACCACCTTCGGCATCGTCTGGCTCGTCAAGGTCGGGGCCTTCGCCGTGATGGTGGCCGTGGCCGCGGTGGTGACCACGCGCATCAACCGCCGGATGAAGGAGGCCGCGCGGCAGGGCGACCGGGAGGCGGCGGCCGACGGCAAGGACGGGCGGCCCGCCCACGTGGTGTTCGAGGGCAACCTCTACGACGTCTCCGCGAGCCGGATGTGGAAGGACGGCGTGCACGTGGGGCGCCACTTCGCCGGCGGCGATCTGACCGCGGCAATGGAGGGTGCCCCCCACGGGGCCGAGGTGATGGCGCGTGTGTCCAAGCTCGGGCCGGCCCCCGAGCCCAGGGAGCCCGCGCCGTCGGGCCACGCCCGCGCCTTCGTGGTCCTCGCCTACGGCAACCTGGTCCTCGTCGCGCTGATCCTCGGCTGCGTGGCCTGGTGGAAGTGGGGGCCGCCCCTGGTCACTCCGCCCGCCGCCCAGGCCGGGCCCGAGCCAGCCGCCGCGGAGGCCGGGCCTGTCGTGCCCGAGGACTCGAAGGAGTGCGTGGAGTGCCATCTCGAGGAGGGGATCCTCGCAGCGCAGATCGAGGAGTGGCGGCAAAGCGCCCACGCCCGGGCCGGGATCGGCTGCTTCGGCTGCCACCGGGCCGCGAAAGGCGAGAAGGACGCTCACGACCACAACGGCCACGTGATCTCGACCATCGTCTCGCCCCGGGACTGCGCCCGCTGCCACGATCGGGAAGCCGGGGAGTTCGAGGCCAGCCGCCACGCCATGGGCGGCGAGATCCTCGCCTCCCTCGACAACCTGCTCGGCGACGTGGTCGAGGGCGTGCCCGCAGGGATCGGCGGCTGCCAGCAGTGCCACGGCTCGCGGATCGAGACCCGGGACGACGGCACCATCGCGGCGGCGGGCTGGCCCAACACGGGCATCGGCCGCATCAACCCGGACGGGAGCCGGGGCTCGTGCTCGGCCTGCCACCCTCGCCATCGCTTCTCGATCGCGGTGGCGCGCCGGCCCGAGAACTGCGGTCGCTGCCACATGGGCCCCGACCACCCGCAGCGCGAGATCTACGAGGAGTCGAAGCACGGGGTGGCCTTCGCCGAGGCGATCCCGCGCATGGCCCTCGACGCGGACGAATGGCGGCTGGGCGAGGAGTACACCGCCGCGCCGACCTGCGTCACGTGCCACCACGGCGCCAACCGGCAGGCGGCGTTCACCCACGACGTGGGCGTGGCCATCGCCTGGAACCTGCGCGCCCCGCTGTCCGAGCGCTTCCCCGACCACGAGCAGCGCCGCGCCCGCATGACCGGCACCTGCCGCCACTGCCACTCGCCGGGGTGGGTGGACAGCTTCTTCCGGCAGCTCGACCTGGCCGTGGGCCTGTACAACGACAAGTTCGCGAAGCCGGCCACGGGGATCATGGAGCGGCTGCGCGAGGCGGGCAAGCTCACCCCCGCGCAGTTCGACGATGAGATCGAGTGGACCTACTACCTGCTGTGGCACCACGAGGGCCGCCGGGCGCGCCACGGCGCCGCGATGATGGGGCCGGACTACGTCCAGTGGCACGGCTTCTTCGAGGTCGCCGAGCGCTTCTACCTCGAATTGGTGCCCCAGGCCGAGGAGCTGCTGCCCGGAGTCACGGCGCGGTTCCTCGACGCCGACGAGCACCGCTGGCTGAAGTCCGGGGACGAGGAGGTGCGCCGGCGGCTCCGCGAACACTACCGGGATCTCTACCGCGCCACCACAGGCGACTGAGAGCGAGACGAGACGTTCTACAGCAGCCGCGCCAGGAGCCCGGCGAGGCCCGTCGGGGCGCCGCGCCCGGCCGCGTCGCAGCCGCAGCCACCGGCCGTGGCGCTCGGGTCCACTGCCGCGACGCCGGCGTCCCCGTCGGTGTCGTCCTCGGGCGGCGCATCCTTGGTGTAAAGGCAGACGTCGTCGATGGTCCAGCCGCCGTACTGGAGGCCGGGATCGCTCTGCAGCTCGAAGCGGATCCTGACGTCGCCCTGCCCCGCGGCCAGCTCGGAGATGTCGAAGTCGAACAGGATCCACTCCCGGTCGATGTGGTGCGTCGTGTGATCCGCCTCGGCGCCACCCTCGGAGACGCGGTTGGCCCAGACCTGGTGCCACTCGTCGCCCACGCCGATCATGATCCGCGCCTGGTCGTAGTAGCCGTCCTCCACCGTCAGCCAGCGGCGGAAACGCAGCCGCACCTGCTCGTAGGCCGAGAGGTCCCACGCCGGCCCGGTCAGGGCGTTGACCTTGTCGGGCTGGTACTGGCCGTTCCAGAGGGACGTCGGCGCCAGGTCGTTGCCCCACACGTGATCCCCGCTGAAGGCCGCGGCCGGATCGCCGCCTTTTCCCTCGGGCTCGCCCCACTGCCAGTCGTCGGCGCCGTCCTCCGCGACGCCCGAGATCAGCTCGTGGGTCCACTCGCCCTCGCCCTCCTCGAAGTCGTCGCAGAAGATCTCGTCGAGGGGCCCGACGTAGGCGCGGTAGAAGGGCTCGGCCGCGTTGTGCGGCCTGGCGATGACGTCGCCGCTGTCCATCTCGTCGGCCTCGATGCGGTAGAAGAACTCGGTGCCTTCGGCGAGCACGCCGATCCCGGCCTCGTACCCGTCGCCGCCCGTGCCGGTCATCTCCAGCGTGGTCCACTCGTTCCCGCCGTCGACGCTGTAGACCAGGCGCACGGCGCCGAGGGTGTTGCAGTCCTCCTGGGCGACCCGGACGTCTGCCGCGACCGTCACGGGCTGGGCCGGGTCGTCGATGTCCACGAGCTGCTCGTGGTCGATGACGATGCGCCCGGTCCCGTCGCCGGTCAGGCCGTGGGGCGCGTAGGCGTCGTAGATCAGGCAGAAGTCGGGCGTGCCGTCCGCCAGGTTGCCGTTGTCGTCGTCGGCCAGCAGGGTCGCCTCGAACAGCGACGGCACGTCGGTGGTGAAGCGAACGACCTGTGCGTAGAGGTCGTCGAAGGCCTGGTCGCCGGCGTCGTCCGAGCCCAGGTCCGCTCTCAGCGCCTTGCGCAGGTCCCACAGCGCGCCGCCGACGATCAGCCCGGTGGCGTGAGAATCCTCCGAGATGTCCTGGGGCCAGACCTTGTCGGGCTCGAGGTCGCGGATCGCGTAGCCGCTGGTGGTGAAGTACGGCGCGATGATCGGGTCCTTCGTGATGGAAACGGACATGGTGTCCGCGAACCCCTCGCTGACCGACTCGTCGAAGGTCATCGAGCCCAGCAGCGAGCTCTGGTAGTGGAAGGCGTGCCCGTACTCGTGGTACAGGATGTCGCCGATCATCGCGGTGTTGTTGCACTCGTACCCGTAGCCCAGGTCGCCGGCCATCAGCGTGTTGAGGGTGGACCCGTCGTACCAGGCGTTGCACGCGTCGGGCACGCCGTCGTTGTCGAGGTCGGTGTGGTTCACGTTGACCTGCTGGACGCCCAGGGTCCAGGGCAGGTCCGGGGCGATGGCGCGGGCGTGGTCGCGGACCCGGCTCACGAAGTGGTAGCCGTGGATCTGGGCGAACCCCTCCTCGTCGCCCTCGAGATCCCAGAGGTACGGCTCGGCGCCCACGCCGGCCACGTCCAGCACCAGGCCCGAGCCGTTCATGTTCGCGACCTGCACGTACTTGCCCGAGAGGAACGCGAGCAGATCGGTCTCGGTCCCGTCGGCGATGAACTGGCCCAGGGCATCCGTTGAGGTCTCGCCGACGTTGGTCTGGACGTAGAGGTTGGCCAGCGGGCTCGAGATCACCTCGTTTCCCGGATGTCGGTCGTGGTGGCGGCCGCGCAGCTCGCCGGTGAGGAACAGGCGCTCGTCGCGCAGGGCGACCAGCCCGCCGCTCCGGGCGTCCACGAACGCGGTGAACCTGAGGCCCCCGGGCGCCGTGACCTCCACGGCCCATACCAGGCGAAGCTCCAGTCGATCGTCGCCGGTGATGGGCACCAGCGCCAGGACCGGCGACGCGGCCGACGCGCCGGCGACGCCCCGGAAGGAGACCTGCCCGAGGGCGATCTCGCGAGCCTTTGCGCGGTCGATGGCGGGCTGGACGTCGACGCCTGTCACCGGGAAGGCCTGCACGCCGACGAGGACGATCCGGCCGGCGAGGATCGCGAGGTAGCCGGTCGTGCCGAACACGGGAACGCCGTCCACGACCTGGCGATGGGCCACGATCCGCACGCCGCGGAAGGCGTGGTCTACGACCGGCTCCAGATCGTCCGCGGTCACGCCGGCGGGCAACAGGTCCGAGTTGGCACGCCAGAACGCGTCCGCCGCGTCCAGCGCCACCAGAGAGTCGACCATGGCCGCCGGGGACACCGGAATGCCTTCGCCCCAGATCCGTCGGAAGTCCCCGGCGAGGCCGCCCCGCCGCTCGAACCACCGGCCCCCGTGGCGCGAGAGGAACGCGGACGGGGCCGGGTGGGCCTCTTCGAAAGCGGCCGCGGTTCCGTGGCCGGCGATGAGCTCGGTGCCCGGGGGGACGAGCTCGATGCGGCGGGCGCCATCGACGAAAGCCGGTGCCGAACCGGCAAAGAGAAGGCTCGCGGCCGCAAGGCACACCGCCAGGAAACGTGTCTGGGTCATCTGGGTTCCTCCTCGAGTCATCTGGTGTGAACAATCCCCATTTCCACCGCTAGCAAACTCCGGGCCACGTCCTTTTCGCATACCCGGTGAAAAAGCCCGTTGACATCAAGGGTATTTTTCCAACATATTCGCCCGGTCATCAACCCGGAATGGACAGGGAACAACACTCGGAGGTGGCTTTCATGAGTCCCAGAAAAATGGTCGCGATCCTGATGCTTGCCGCCGCCGCGCTCATCGGCGGCTGCGTCACTCATACCGCTGCGCCCGCGGTGGAAGGCAAGGCCTATGTCGTGGATGGCAGCTTCTTCGGCACGGGGATGCTGTACTGCGATGCGTCCGACGGCAACCCCGAGTGCTGGCCCGTCGCCGAGCAGGAAAGGTAGGAGGCGAAAATGACTACGCGAAACATCATCGCTGCCTTCTCTGCCCTGCTGTTCGTGCTCGTGACCACGGGGTGCTCCTACGTGAGTTCCAGCCGCGCGCCGAGCACGAGCGTCACGGGCGAGGTCTGGTACACCAAGGACATCAAGTTCGGCCTGATCTGGGCCACCAAGGTCTTCTACTGCCCCAAGCCCACGGGCAAGGGACCGGCGAACTGCATCCAGGCCACCATCCACGAAGAGGGCGAGGCCCCGGCCCCCAGCGGATTCGGCATGCCGGCCCAGCCCGGCTATGGCGCCCCGGCGCAGCCCGGCTTCGGCCAACCGGCACAGCCCGGCTTCGGCGCCCCGGCGCAGCCCGGCTTCGGCCAACCGGCGCAGCCCCAGCCCGGCTTCGGCGCCCCGGCACAGCCCCAGCCCGCGGCACCGGGCTACCAACCGCAGCAGCCGCCGCCGCCGCCTCCCCCGAGCTACTAGCCCGGGGATCCGGGCCTCCCCGCGCCCCGCGGCTCTCCCGATGACCTGGCCGTTCGGCAAGCGCGAGATCCGTCCCGGTGGCGAGCCCCCGGCCGTCGGGCTTCACGACCTCCATTCCCACGTGCTGCCCGGCGTCGACGACGGCCCGGCCGATCACGCGGAATCGCAGGCCATGCTCGACGGGTTGGCCGACCTCGGCTACGTCCGCGTCGCGGCCACGCCGCACCACCACCACGGCCTGTTCGAAGCCATCGGTCCGGAGGAGAGGGCGCGACGCGTCGCCGAAGCAGAGGAGCGACGCGCGGGCAGGCCGCCGCGACTCGTGGCCGGCGCCGAGATCTGGTTCGACGAACGGGTCTTCAATCCCGGCGCGGCGGAGGTTCTCCCTGGCTACGGCTCCTCCCGGATCCTGCTGGTCGAGTTCAGCGGCCAGCCGGGATCGCCGCCCCGGGGCCTGGAGCGCCTGGTGTTCGACCTCGGGAGGCGCGCCGTCCAACTCGTCGTCGCCCACCCCGAGCGCTACCCGGACATCCAGCGCGATCCCGAGCGCCTCGAACCGCTGCGCCGCGCCGGGGCACTCGTCCAGGTCAACCTGCTCTCCCTGGTCGGGCGCTACGGAGACCGGGCGCGGGCCGTGGCCTGGTCGCTGCTCGAGTCCGGCACCGCCGACGCCGTGGCCACGGATCTCCATCAGGCCGCGGATCTCACGGACCTGGGCCGGTCCCTCGACGAGCTGGCGCGCTGGAGCCCGGAGGAGCTGACGCGGCTGGCCTCGGCCAACCCGGCCGCCATCCTGGACGGGAAACCGGGCGAGGTCGTCCGCCGTGGTTAGGCGGCGGATCGCCCTCCGGCTGGCGGTGTCCGCGGTGATCGCCGCCCTGCTTGTCTGGTGGCTCCTGTCCCAGGGCTTCGAGGTCATCCCCTCGGCCCGGGCCGTCGGCGACGTGATGGCCTGGTGGGCGGCGCCTTCCTACGCTCTCCTGTTCGCGGCCTTCCACGTGCTGCGCGCCTGGCGCTGGCGCTTCCTGATCGACCCCTTCGCCGAGGTGCGCTCCGGGCCGATGCTGGCCGCGGCCTTCGCCGGCTTCCTCGCGATCCAGATGATGCCGCTGCGCACCGGCGAGCTGGCCCGGCCCTGGCTGCTCGATCGCCACACCGGCATCTCGAAGAGCGCGCTCCTGGGCACCGTGGCCATCGAGCGCGTGGTGGACGGCCTGCTCGTCTCCCTGGCCCTCACGGCGGCCCTGTTCGCGGTCCCGGCGGACGCCGGGCCCTACGTGTGGGGCTTGCGGGTTCTCCCCCTCGCGATCTTCGTCCTGGCCCTCGCGCTGCTCGTCGCCTACTACAGGCGCCCCGGGCCGGTGGGCCGGGCGGTCCGGAGCGCGCTCGCGCTCTTTTCCTCGAGGCTGGCGGACTTCGCGGCCGGTGTGCTCGAGCGGTTCCACCAGGGGCTGGCCTCCCTGCCGGATCGCCGGTCGTTCTGGGCCTTCAACGGGACCAGCGCCGCCTACTGGGCGATCAACGCCGTGGCCCTGTGGCTGCTCGCCCGGGGCTGCGGGCTCGATCTGTCCGCGGCCGGGGCCGTGGCCGTGATGGGCTGCCTGGCCGTGGGGATCCTGCTCCCCGCCGGGCCGGGCTACTTCGGCAACTTCCAGATCGCGGTGCTGGCGGCCCTGGGCCTGTACCTCGATGTCCAGGCGACACCGGAGCGTGTGGCGGTGTTCGTCTTCGCGCTGTACGTGCTGCAGACCGGCCTCACGATCCTCTTCGGCGCCGGGGCCTTCCTGGTCCTGTGGCGAACGAAGGTCGTCCGCGCGGAAGGACA
>CAYZAI010000237.1:0-7654 GCA_964476305.1 uncultured Myxococcales bacterium | reverse complement strand
TTGGCCGCCGCCTCGGGATCGAGGATGTCCCTGAGCATGGTCTGCAGCTCGGGCAGGGTCTGGGGATCGTCCCGGGTCCTGGCGACGAGTTGCTCCCCAGCCTGGCCGCCGTGGGTCAGCATCGCCTCGGCCGCCATGGCCAGAGCGTCCTCGTTGCCGATGAACGAGGAGTCCGCGTGGTACAGCACGATGAACTGCGTCAGCGTGCCGGCCACCGAAGGATCTCCCAGTTCCTTGATGGCAACCGCGATCTCGCGCAGATCCTCGACCGGTGTCTCGTGGTTCATCAGGTGGCTGAGCAGGCCGGGTACGGCCGCCCGTTCGTTCATGTTGACCAGGGCGGGGGCCACGACCCCCATCGGCGGCGCCTGGGTCTGCTCGAGGAAGTCGAAGCGCATGTGCAGCGCGTCCACCAGGTACTGGGCGCCGGTGGTGCGCTTCTTCAGTGCCCGCACCACCGTGTCGCGCAGTCCCTTGGGGATCTTGGCGTCGGAATAGATCGCCAGCAGGTCGCGGGTGACCTCCGGCGTGGGGATGTCGGCCATCAGGAACGCCGCATAAGACCGGATGGGCAGCATCCGGTTATCCTTGTCCCAGAGCAGCTCCTTGAGGCCGATCAGCGGGTCCGCGGCCGCGCCGCCGCCCCCGGGAGGCCGCATGCCGTTCGCGTCGAATACCCCGGTCAGGACCTTGAAGCCGGTCTCCAGGTTCCAGGTTTCCTGACCCGAGGCGGCATCCACGAAGAACATCCGGCCATCGGTGTCGACTCCGACGATACCGCCCGCCACCGGGTCGACGCTTTCGATGTCCTTGGGCGAATTGTAGGTCCAGCGCACGCGGCTCGTAGCCGCGTCGAACGCTATCAGGAACTTCCAGTAGTGCAGGTAGAAGGCGCCGTCCGCCATGGCTATGGGATGGGCCGGATCCACTGCGGGTTCCCAATGGAAGCGGATCTTCTCAATCGCGGACCGAGCACCAATGGGGCGGGAGAAGCCGTCGCGTTGGAAGCCGGGATCGCCAGGAACCGGTTCGAGGGTCGGCTCCCATGCGCCGTTTCCCGCCTTGGAACCGGCGACGGCCTTGACATCGAAACGGGCCACCGTGGCCAGGGCGCCCGGCACTGCGTTGGATCCGTAGTAGACCCCGGCCGGTCCCCCTTCCACGTAGTCAATCGTGAAATCCTCGGCGCGGATTCGGGCGATCTCGGCACCGTCATCCGCCCTGAGCACGGCGATTTTCTGCCGATCCCAGGGGACGAAGACCAGACCGCCGCAAATCGCCGGCGTGCCGAGCAGCCCACCGCCCGAGGGGATGGACCACTTCTTGCCGCCCGACGTCGCCCGCAGGCCGATGAGCTGCCCGAAGCCGTAAGCCCCGGCTTCCTGACCGCCGACGCCCACCGCGACCACCGCGGTGTCGCCCTCGACCGCCGCGCCGAGGTAGTCCCAGCCGGTCTCGATGTCCATGCTCCAGCGCTCCTGGCCGTCCAGGAGGCCCAAACCCATGACCGACTGCCCCGACTGGAACACCAGCAGGTCGCCCTGGACCGTGAGCTCGGACTGGATCGGCGGGGAGGCGCTCCATAGCGGCTGGCCGGCGGCCAGGTCGTAGGCCCTGAGCGTGCGGGGATTGCCCTCGGTGAGCAGCACGGCGATGGGCTTCCCCGAGCTGTTGCCCGGGCGGACGTCGGGCTGCGGGGCGCCCAACTCCCGGAGCATCGCCACGACATCCTCCTCCCGGTTGTCCGGGAACTTGGAGTCGAAGGCCGCGGCCGTCGTATCGAAGAAGAAACCGCAGATCTCGCCGGCGGCGCCCAGGGAGAACACCAGCAGCAGCGCGAAGGCGCCGGATTTCAGCACGGTCATCGCGTTCTTCCACGACATCGTCACTTCTCCTCCGCGATCTGGCGAACCATCCGGCTGACCATCTTGAACAGCGTGTTGGTGTCCTCTTCCGTGCCCGGCGGGAACGATGCCTTGTAGGCCACGGCGAAGCGCCTCACGTCCGGGCCGGCCAGTTCGAACAGCTGCTCCAGGATCTTGAGCTTTCCCTTTTCGGGGAAGTCCTTGCGGCGAAGGAACTCGTCGAAGCCGGGCAGCAGCACCTTCATGTCGGCCTTGCCGAGGTACTGGGCCAGGCGCGCGGCGTCGGTCTCACCGCCGATCTGGCCGATGGCGATGGCCGCGTCGTGGACGCCCCGGTCGAAGGCCTGGAACAGGATGTTTACCGAGATCTTCGAGTTGCGCTTGCCCAGGGCCAGGGCCGCGGTGGAGCGCACCTGGCCGTCCGAATCCCGAAGCCGGTTCTCGATAGCGGCGGTGACGCGCGAGTCGCTCATGGCCTCGATGGCGTAGAGCGCCGCGACCCGGGCGTCGGGGCGCCGGTGCTCGAGGTATTCGAGCAAGACGGCCACCGAGGTGCGGTGGCCGATGGAGCCCAGCGCCTGGATCGAAGCGTTGGTGATGTCGTTGCGGGGCCCCGAGCGGAGCAGATCCGTGAGCGGCCCCACCGCGTCCGCGGAGCCCGAGGCGGCCAGGAGCTGGATGCTCATCAGCACCTCCTCGGGGTTGGGGCTCTTCAGCTTGTGGATCGCGTCGCGCACCGCCTTGCGATCGATCTTGCCGCCCTGAGCCGCGGCCCCGAACGATGCCAGCGCGATCATCCCGCCCAACAGGAAAGCTAGAACACAGCGCATTCTTCACCTCTCCCTGGAAATTCCCGGTCCAGTGATAGCGATTGCATATCAAGTTCACAAACGAATATCAACCGATAGGGTGTCACACTCCGTTCAAGCGACACGCGGCTGCGGGCGCACAGGGCCGCGGCGCTGCAGGGCGGCGCAGGCGATGATCGTGATCGCCCCGCCGAGGGCTGTCCAGCGGTCGGGCAGGTGCCCCCAGATCACGAGATCCCAGCCCGCTCCGAAAACCGCCCCGAGGCTGCCGAGGACCGAGAGCCGCCCGGCCTCCCCGTGCCGGTAGGCCACGGTGAGCAGCAGCTGGCCGGCGGTGGCCAGCACGCCCATGGCCACCAGCGCGGAAAGCACCCTCGGGGACGGCCAGACGAACCACGGGAGCATTGCCGGCCCCGAGACCAGGGTGGAGATCGCGGTGAACCAGAAGACGATGGTGAGCGGGCTCTCCGTGCCGGCCAGCCGCCGGACCGTGACGTAGGCCACCGCCGCGAACAGGGCGGACACCAGCGCCAGCACCCCGGGGAGATTGAAGTCCACGAACCCGGGGCGCAGGACGAGGAAGACGCCGGCCAGGGCCACCGCCGCCCACAACCCGTGGCGCCAGCCGATCCGCTCCTTGAGCAGCCAGGCCGCCATCGGCAGCACGAAGATCGGCGTGGCCTGGTTGAGCAGGATCGCCTCGGCCAGGGGCAGGCGGGTCGTGGCAAAGAAGAACAGCAGCAGCGCGGTGGTGCCGGCGACCCCCCGCAGCAGCAGCAGCCGGCGGTTCCCCCCCCGCAGATCGACCCCCCGCCGCCACGCCATGGTCCCGAGGATCGCCATCCCGACCACGCCGCGGAAGAAGACCTGCTCCACCGCCGGGATCTCCTGCCCGGCCCACTTGACCAGCATCCCCATCGTCGAGAACGAGAGCATGGCCCCGCCGAGAAACAGCGCGGCTCTGATCTGGGGGCGCATCGGGCCGGAGTATTCCCGCACGACCCGCGTTGTCAAATCCCGCCACTCGTTGCACAATGCGTCCCGAGCCGGATGTCGGCAGGTCGATGACGGGGAACGGAGGTGTTCGAGATGTGCACTCGCATTGCGGCGGCGATCATCGCCATCGCGGCCCTCGGGAGCCCACAGCCGGCAGCGGCCCAGAACGCCGAAATCGGCTGGGAAATCACCGGCGGCGAGGCCTGGGAGAACCGCACCGGGCTGGGCCTGACGATCGGTGTGGGCGGCAACGACTGCACCAACGACCACTGCACCGAGTTCTGGGACACCCGGTTCTTCGGCTCCATCGGCGGGTTCGTCGGCGCTTTCTACCGGCTGATCCCCAACCTCTCGGTGTTCGCCGACTTCCACATGGGCTACATCAACACCGACACGAGCTGGGGGGAGGACGACGGCGGGATGCTGATCCAGGTGATCGCCGGCGGGGAGTTTCACGCCCCGATCACCGGCTGGCTCGACGCCTACCTCGGCCTGGGCCTGGGCTTCGCCCACCTGCGGGCCCACGCAACCCTCGACGACGACAGCGAAGCCGAAACGAGCCTGAACGGATTCGACATCGAGCTCCGTTTCGGCACCGACGTCTACCTGTTCTCATCCGCGCCCACCCTGGGCATCGGCCCGTACTTCAGGCTCGGCTTCCCGATCTGGGTGACCCAGTGCTTGAAGGGCATCGGCGGGCTGGACGAGTGCGGCGAAGCGGGAAGCTATGATGATCTCGATCTTTCGGGCCTGAACAAGGACGATCTGCCATTCCTCGTGCACTTCGGCCTGGCGGCGAAGTACGGGTTCTGAGGGAATGTGCCGAGGCGGGTGATCGACGGGACAGCGTGAGTCGAGCGTACGAACGGCTGGCCCAGGGACTGCGCCAGTTGATGGCCGGCTGCCGGAAGTTTTCCCTTGACCACGTCTCGCGGGACGACTTAGTCTCCCTGACGCCTGAGGCGGCCGGGATCACCGGAATCCCGTACGTGATGCAACTCGACGCGGAGCAAATCGACAACATCCTCGGCCTCTAGCCCTCCCCGACACCAGAACTCCAACCAAGGAGAACAAAAAAATGTCCACGGGATCATTCAACCCCTTCCAGATGGCCCAGGCCCAGTTCGACAAGATCGCCGACAGGCTCGATCTCGATTCCGGCGCCCGCGCGCTGCTCCGAGAGCCCCTGCGCGAGTTCCACTTCGGCATCCCGGTCAGGATGGACGACGGCTCGGTGCGCCTGTTCCGCGGCTTCCGGGTCCAGCACAACGACGCTCGCGGGCCGTGCAAGGGCGGGATCCGCTTCCACCCGCAGGAGACCGCGGACACGGTGCGCGCCCTGGCGATGTGGATGACCTGGAAGTGCGCCGTGGTGGACATTCCCCTCGGCGGCGGCAAGGGTGGCGTGGTCTGCGATCCCCATGACCTGAGCCAGCCCGAGCAGGAGCGCCTCTGCCGCGGCTGGGTGCGCCAGATGGCCAAGCACGTCGGCCCCCTCGAGGACGTGCCGGCGCCGGACGTGATGACCAACCCCCAGCACATGCTGTGGATGCTCGACGAGTACGAGACGATCCACGGGGCCAAGTATCCGGGCTTCATCACCGGCAAGCCCGTGGGCATGGGCGGCTCCCTGGGCCGCACCGAGGCCACGGGCTACGGCGTGATCTACACCGTGCGCGAGGCCCTCAGGGAGCTCGACCTGCGCCCCCAGGACACCCTGGCGTCGGTCCAGGGCTTCGGCAACGTCTCGCAGTACGCCATCGACCTGTTCCAACAGCTCGGCGGCAAGGTGACCTGCGTCTCGTGCTGGGACCAGCACGACCAGACCTCCTATTCCTACGCCAAGCCGGACGGGGTCGTCCTCGAGGAGCTGCGCTCGATCACGGACCGCTTCGGCGGCATCGACAAGGCCCGGGCCCAGGACCTGGGCTACAAGCTGCTGCCCGGGGATGCATGGATCGAGCAGGACGTGGACATCCTGATCCCCGCGGCCCTCGAGAACCAGGTGAACGCCAAGACCGTGGAGTCGATCAGCAAGCGCGTGAAGATCATCGCCGAGGGCGCCAACGGGCCGACGACACCCGAGGCCGACGCGGTCCTCGTCAGGCGCGGGATCTTCGTCGTCCCGGACTTCCTGGCCAACGCTGGCGGGGTGACGTGCAGCTACTTCGAGCAGGTCCAGTGCAACAGCAACTACTTCTGGCCCAAGGACGAGGTGCTCGGCAAGCTCGACCGCAAGATGACCGACGCCTACCTCGCGGTGAGCGAGCTGGCGCGCAAGAAGAAGCTCTACATGCGCGACGCGGCCTATACCATCTCGATCAGCCGGGTCGAGCAGGCCTGCCGCCAGCGCGGCTGGATCTGATCTGCTCCCCGCCTTTCGCCGTTCGCCCCTCCCCGCCCGATTTTTTTCTTGACCGCCCGGAAACGGCTGCGCTATGCACGGCCGTTCCAACGACAGCATAACGGAAAGGAAAGGAAAATGACTCTCGCCAGAGCCTTCGTTTCGCATCGTAAATCCGATAGAAAAGCCCGCCAACCCGCTCCAGGACAGGGGGTTACCCCATCGGACGGGTGGTCGAGCCCATCGGAAGAGCCATCCGGCACATCGGGATGGGGCTGCCCGCCAGCGGACGGGTGGTCGACCCCATCGGACGGCCCGTCCCGCCCATCGGAAGGGGGCTCCGCGCCGCCGGAAGCCCGGCCGGAGGCATCGGACGGGCCGAACACTCCGAAGGGCGGTCGCTTTGGTCTTTGACGTTCCTTACGTCCCTTGCCCGTCCGCCCCAGAACCGCCCGCCGGGCCGGTTTCCCGAGTGATTTCCGCTTGATCCGTGTAGTCCGTATGGTGGAATGAGGATCGACCGCGGGACTTCGGCCGCGCTACTGCAATCCGGGATCGGTCACGACGACCAGGTAGGGGCCGTTGAGGCCGGAATCCGGTTCCATTTTTTCGTTCAATCCTGTCGATGCACGTATCGGAGGCGAGCGAGCTTCAAGAACGCCGCATCGCTACTCCGCCTCGCGGTCGAAGCGGAGGAGTATCGAGTTGGACATGTCGTAGCTGTTCGTCAGGGTCACCTCGTCATCGGGACCGGTGCCGAAGGTTACAGCACCGTAAAACCCGCCGCCGACGACGAGCAGGTCGCTCTCGGGAGTGCCCAGGGGCAGGCGGAGGACACTCTTGAAGCCAGCATCCTTGATGCCCTTCTGTTGCAGGGCCCACAGGAAGTCGCCCTCGGACGAGTACGAGGCCAGGAACTGGTCGGTACTCGACCACCCCATCGCGTCTAGCACCGTCTGGGTCGATTCCCCCGCGACGAAAGTCAAGGACCCGCGGAAGTGCCCCGAGATCACCAGCGCACCGTCGTGAAGCTCGGTCACGTCCGAGATCGTGCTGCTGCCCTCGGCGCTGGTGGCTACCCTGGTCCAGACGTGCTCTCCGGCCCCGGTGTAGCGCGACAGGAACACCCCTCCGCTCTCTTCCGAGGTCACCGGCGAAAGAGCGTCTCCGTCGCCCGCCGGCATCGAGCCACGGAACTTGTCGTAGATCGCGACATCGCCGCCGTCGAGCGCCAGCGGCTTGGACGTCGGAGTCGAGGAAGGCGCGTTCCCCTCGATACCCAAGTCGATGGCCCAGTCGAGGTCGGCCTGGGAATTGTAGCGCGCCAGGAAGACGCTGCTTTCGCCGGCCGAAACGAGGGCGGTCTCGTTGGCCTGGCCCTCTCCGAGCACCGTGGTCCCGGGGAAGGCCCCGGACAGGAAGAAGGACCCGTCCGCCTCCGCGGTCAGGGCGATGTGGCGGGTGGCGCCCGGGCCGCCCTCGCGCCTGGCCCAGATCAGCTCGCCGTCGGGGTCGTACTTCGCCAGGTAGCGGTTGTGAGCGGTCGCCTCGACCGCGGGATGCTGCAGGAGGATGGTCTCCGTGGCCGTTCCCGCGCCGGCCACCGCCCCGAAGCGAAACACCCCCGCGGCCAGGACCGA
>CAYZAI010000236.1:0-7675 GCA_964476305.1 uncultured Myxococcales bacterium | reverse complement strand
CAGGGGTCAAAACCCGCCACTTGACATATGGGCGTCTGGTGGACCGCAAGGTGAGCGGCTCAGGGGTCAAAACCCGCCACTTGACATATGGGCGTCTGGTGGACCGCAAGGTGAGGCCAAGTGTCATGTGGCGGGTTCCGACCCCTGTTTCTCTATTTCTCCCAGGGGAAGGCCGAGATGGGGTTACGATTCGTTCTTCCGTTCCCTTGTCAGCGCCCCCGCGGATCTCAGCGCGGCTCGACGGCGGGCTGGGCGCCGGGCCAGCCCTCGGGCGGGGCGACCTCGCGCCTGGTCGGGTGGCGGGGGCGCTCGTAGCGCGAGCAGTAGCGGTCCCACAGCTCGAACACGCGCTGGATCTCGGGATCCCCCGCGCGATCGCCCAGGGGCTCGGCCAGCCGGGAGAGCTCGGCCGCGCCGTCCTCGCACAGGTTGTAGCCCTCCTCGTCCTCCCACATCCCGGCCGCCTCGCGGTAGACCGGCGGCATCGGCCGCGCGGCCATCGCGGACAGCATGTCGATCCAGGCCATGATCAGCCGGCCCTTGTGCACGTTGAACGCCGCGCCCTGGATCTCGCCGAGGTTGAAGGCGACCTCGTCGAACAGCTCGTCGCCGGTCTCGGGGTCCTCGTACTCGACGCTGAGCATCACGTCGTCCTGGGGCCGAAGCTCGCCGCCGCGGGCCATCAGGTCCGAGAGGAACAGCTGGCTCGTGCCGGCGAAGTAGTGGATCGCCTGCACGTCCTCCTTCACCGTCGAGCTCTCCTCGCCGTAGAACACGTTCATCCGCAGGCTCGGGGGCAGGTGCAGCCGGAAGTGCACGTCCACGGCGATGGTCTCGATCAGCGAGACGAAGCGCGGCCCGAACACCGCGTCCACCTCGGCCTCGGAGCCGAGGAAGACGTAGGCCCCCTTGCCCTTCTCGGTCAGGCGGTCGAGCAGCGCGTCGTTGAACTCGCGGCCCACGCCCACGCCGGAGAGGCGGATCCGCCGCTTGTCGAAGTACTTCGAGATCATCGCGATCGAGCGCTCGTCCGTGACGCCGGTGTTGGTCAGGGCGTCGGTCACCAGCAGCACGCGGTTCTCGTACTCGGCCTGGTACGTGCGATCCGCCAGCTCGTAGCCGCGGTCGAGGCCGCGGTGGATGTCCGTCGCGCCCTTGGGCTGCAAGAGGTCGATGGCGCGCTCGAGCCGCGCGCGGTCGTCACGACCCACGGCGAAGCTCTCCACCGGCACGCAGACCTCGTGGTCGAAGAGCACCAGGTGCAAAAGGTCGCCGTCCTTCAGCTCGTCGAGGGAGCGCCGGAGGCCCCGCTTCAGGTAGTCCATCCGGCCCTCGTCCCACATCGAGCCGGAGCGATCGATGACCCAGGTGATCACGGCGTTGCGGCGGCTCTCGCGGGTGACCGGGCGGCCGCGAACGGACAGGGCCAGGGTGTGGATCGCCTCCTCCCGCGGGTCGGGCGCGAGGTCGGCCAGCACCGAGAAGTCGCGGCCATCGTCCACCCGGGCGGTCTCGAACGAGAAGTAGTTGAGCAGCTCGTGGGGCCGGATGTGCTCCGCCGGCAGTGGCAGGAAGCGGTCGATGGCGAACATCACACGCTGGGCCGAGGACAGGCTCATGGAGTCGTCGTTGCTGAGATAGATCGCCTGGCCCCAGTCGTCGAAGCGGTCGTAGTAGTCCTCCTCGGGCTCGGCCGCGATCTCGGTGTCGTCGTCCGCGGCGATCCGCGCCCGCGCCTCCTGCTCCTCGGCCTGGCGGTAGGCGCCGAGCTCGTCCCGCCAGTACTCGCCCGCGGGAGCGGCTGATTCGGCCGCGGGAGCGGCCTCGGCCTTGGCCGCCTTCCTGTCCGCCGACGTTGCGATGTCCGGGGCCGGCGTGGCCGCCGGAGCGGGCGCGCTGGGCTGGGTCGCGGGGGGCGCGGAGAACGACGCGCCGCCACCGAGCATGTCCACCGCGGCCGCTCCGCCGCCGGCGGGGGGCTTGGCGCTGGGCTTCTTCGCCGCCGGGCTCTTGGTCTTGTCCTTCTTGGGCGGGGCGCCGCCGCCGGCCTTGCCGCCGCCATGCATGGTCCCGCCGTATCCGGCGCCGGTCCCGGTGGTCGTGCCGCCGCCCCCGCCCTTGGCGATCTGGGCCGGCTCTTTTTCGTGCACGCCGAAGCAGCCGAGGTTCATCCGCAGCGGCGGCAGGCTCGCGAAGTCCGGGGCCAGAGGCGCCGGGCGGGCGGGTCGCGCCGGAGCCACGCGGGGAGTGAAGCGGTGGGGCGGAGCGTCGTAGGGCGCCGGCTTCTGGCCGCCGGCGATCCGGCCACCCTCTTCTCCCCCACCGGTCTCGCCATCGCCGCCCTGGAGCGCGGCGCCGCAGCCGAAGAGCAGTCCCGCGGCCAAGAGAGCCCAGGTCTTGCGAAGATCCAAGCGCAGCTTACGCATCGAAAGCCTCCTGTCACCGAGATCACGCCGCAACCGCGGCCAATGTCCGTTACCGACGCACCGGGTGTGCCGAAGGATCTACACCAGGGCAGGGGCGGCGTAAACCGGCGCCCTCGCCCGGGATCGGCGCCCGGCTAGCGGTCGCCGAGGGTCGGTGGCCGCCGACCCCGAGGCGGCTTTGACAACGGGCGTTTCTGCCACACAATTAGGTCCGAAAAGAAGACGCGAAAGGGGCGGTGACATGAGAGAGGCGAAGAAGGCGGAAGGATGCGTCGCCGCGGCGGCGGGCCCGGTCGTCCCCAAGGCGGGCGGCGGGTCGGAACAGGCAAGAGAGGCGAAAGAGGAGGCCAAGATGCAGGTGATGGTCGGCAAGGAAGCACCGGATTTCGAGGCCGCGGCGTTCCACGCGGGCGGCTTCAAGAACTTCAGGCTGTCCGAGTTCAAGGGGAAGTGGGTCTTCTTGTGCTTCTACCCCGGTGACTTCACCTTCGTGTGACCCACCGAGCTGTCGGCGGTC
This sequence comes from uncultured Myxococcales bacterium, assembly GCA_964476305.1. GTDB lineage: Bacteria > Myxococcota_A > Polyangia > JAAYKL01 > JAAYKL01 > CAYZAI01. The sequence goes on along the minus strand of CAYZAI010000236.1, from coordinate 4,732 downwards.
GCCGGCAAGGCCAAGGAGTTCGAGAAGCTCGGCGTGCAGGTCCTGGCGTGCAGCACGGACAGCCGGTTCGTGCACAAGATCTGGCAGGAGCAGGAGCTGTCCAAGATGGTGGACGGCGGCTTCCCCTTCCCCATGCTCTCGGACGCCGGAGGGAAGATCGGACAAGTCTACGGCATCTACGACGAGGCGGGCGGCGTCAACATGCGCGGCCGCTTCATCATCGACCCGGACGGCGTGGTCCAGGCCATCGAGATCCTGACGCCCCCGGTGGGGCGCAAGGTGACCGAGTCCATCCGCCAGCTCCAGGCGTTCCAGCTCGTGCGCGAGACCAAGGGCGCCGAGGTCTGCCCGGCGGGCTGGGAGCCCGGCCAGCCGACCCTCAAGGTCGGCCCCGACCTCGTGGGCAACGTCTGGAAGGTCTGGAAGCCCACCGAGTAGGAGAGCCCATGCTCAAGCCGCTGGCAGCCGCCCTGACCCTGGCGTGGCTGGGATGTTCGAGCCCGCCGTCGCCGACGGATCCCGGCCCGGCGTCGACGGGCGCCTCGCCGACGACCGCGTGATCATGGCCCAGAGCGTGGGCCTTCACGGCCCTGGCGGGAACCACCACACGCCGGGAACCAATCGATAGCGCTCGCGGCCCGCGTAAGCGCGGTCAGGGCTTGCCTCCCTTCCACTTCCGCAGCAGTGCCGCCTCGTCCGAGAGCTGCCCCCACACCCGCTCGGCCTGCCGCCGCCGGTGCTCGTCATGACGCAGTTCGTTCGCCTGCGCCTCGCGCTCGAGCTTGCGGCAGTGCTCGAGGCGATCGGCGCCCAGCTCGCCCGCCTCGACCGCCGCCCTCACGGCGCAGCCCGGCTCGGAATCGTGACGGCAGTCGCGAAAGCGGCAGCGCTCGGCGAGCGCCGCGATGTCCCCGAAAACCGCGTCGAGGCCGTCCTCGTCGACCAGCCGCAGCTCCCGCATGCCGGGCGTGTCGAGCAGCAGGCCGCCTCCGGGCAGGAGGACGAGCTGGCGGCTGGTGGTGACGTGCCGGCCGCGGCCGTCGCCGGCCCGCACCTCGCCGGTCCGCATCCGCTCCTCGCCGAGCAGGGCGTTGACCAGGGTCGACTTCCCGGCCCCGGAAGAGCCCACCAGCGCCACGGTCTTGCCGTGCCCCACGCAGGCGCGCACCGCGTCGACGCCACGGGTGTGGAGGGCGCTCGTCACGTGCACCGCAACGCCCGCACACCGGCCCTCCACCTCGGCGACGCGACCGTCGACATCGTCGCACAGGTCGGCCTTGTTCAGGACGACCGCAGGCTGCGCGCCGCTCGCCCAGATGCGGGCGAGGGTGCGCTCGATCCGGCGCACGTTGAAGTCGGCGTCGAGGCCGCACACGGCGAGCACCAGATCGACATTCGCGGCGATGACCTGCGCCTGCGCCTCCCGGCCCGCCGCGCCGCGGGTGAAGACCGTGAGCCTCTCGAGCACGCGCTCGATGACGCCCGCGTGATCCGGACCGGGGGTGCCCCTGACGAGGACCCAGTCGCCGACCCCGGGGAGGCCGGCGCCCTCGAACCCGAGGCGGAGCCGTCCGGCGAGCCGGGCCCGTCCCGATCCGGCCGCGGACCAGATCTCGTAGGCGCCGCGGTGCTCGGCGGCGACGCGGGCGGGAACGAGGTCGTCCGCGTCCTGCGGCTGCAGCTGTCGTTCGAAGAAGGGGCCGAAGCCCAGGGCGGACAGCTCGTGCACGGTGATGTCCCCTTCGCCGGCGAGCCGTTCAGTACCGCGCCGCCGGCCTCCCGAAGTCCCGGATCATCTGCGCTTCCCGGCCTTCGCGAGGGCCCGCAGCACCTTCCCGGCCTTGCGCGCGACGACGGCGACGTCACTTTCGACGTACGGCTCGACGAAGCGGCGGACGCGGTCCTCGAACCCGCCCAGCTCCAGAAAGCGCTCAGCGGCCTCGATCACGAATCCTACCTTGTTGCCGGGAAACGCATCGACGGCGCCGATGAGCACCCTGAAAATGCGATCCGCTCCTGCCGGATGGGCGAGCGCGATCTTGGCGAGCGCACGAACCGCGTGGCCTTGCAGCACGACGCTCTTGTCCCGCAGGAAGCCGCCCAGGATCGGGATCTGCGGCGGCACTCGTTTGGCGTCGTCGACCGCGGCCAGGTTGCCCAGGGTGCAGACCGCCTCCCAGCGGATGACCTTCTCCCTGGAACCGAGGCCCGCGATGAACAGCTCCACGTGCGGGTAGAGCAGCTCCGGCCGCTCCTCGGAGAGCAGCGACGCCAGCTCGGCGCAGCCGTTCTCGACGCGCCGATTCCCGGAGCCCAGCCCCGAGACGATCGCGGCGACGTGCTTCTCCGGCCGCTTGCGGATGTGCTCGGCGAACAGGTCTTTCGGCCTAGTCCCGTCCTCCCACTTGCCGTCTAGGCTGGCGTGGATGTCGATGGTCATCTGTTCGCCTCCTGCCGTTTCGCGAAGATTTCCGAGAGGGGCGCGGCCACCCGATCGGCCGGTCGATAATACCGCGATCGCGCCCCCCGCATAGGAAAAAGCCCCGACAAGATGGAGGGTTGGTGGCCCTCCTTCGCCAAGGCTTCGGAGGGCTGCGGCGAATCTCAGATTCGCCTTGCTCTCTTCATGACACTTCAACCCGAGACCTGGTGGTCAATACGAGCCGCACGGCGCTTATGGCTGTAACCATGCACAATCATAAATAATAGGTGTCTTCACTGGCACGGTCTCTAGAACGCGCGTTAGTGGCTGTGTCGCGCGTGGCCCCGTCTCGACGGAGGAAGATTACGGGTGCGCGGACGCCTTCCTGGTTCCATTGCGGCCGCGTGCGATGGGCTGCTCGATCTCGCTGCGGAAACGCACTCCGAGCGCGTCCAGGATGCGGCTCGCGCGCTCCACCGTGACGCCGTGGTACTCGTTCCGCTCGTCGCGCGACACCTGCGATTCGTGCGCGCCGAGACGCTCGGCAAGCTCCCGTTGCGAGAGCCCGAGCGCGATGCGCAGCACCGCGGCCACCCGGACAAGCGCGAGGTGCGCATCTACGACTACGTCGACCGCGAGGTCCCCATGCTCTCTCGGTGCAGTTGACCTCGCCGTGTAATATGTCTATTATAAGTATGTAATATTTCCGGTCCAGAAAATCGGACCCTGTGGGAGGGAACGCCCATGTACCAAGAGGTCGAGACGATACTCGGGCTGAAGAAGCGGAAGGAATCGGGGCCGCTTGTATTCGCCCTCGCGCGGTCGATCGAAGAGGGGTTCCCAGCATCGACCATCGATCGCCTGAAGGAGGATCTCGGCGTCACCGACCGGTTCATCTCGGCGCTCGTCGGCAAGACGCCCAAGACGATCGGACGCATGCGCGAGGCGCGCGCCCGCCTCTCCCCGCTAGTGAGCGACAGGCTGTATCGCATCGCCAAGGTGTACGCGCGCGCCATCGAGGTGTTCGACGAAGCGGCGGCAGCGCGGGAGTGGCTCCACTCACCGCAGATCGGCCTCAAGGAGCGAACGCCGCTCGAGCTGCTCATGACCGAGGCCGGCGCGCGGGCCGTCGAGGATCTGCTGATGCGGATCGAGCACAGCGTCCTGTCATGAGATCCCTCTGGCGGCTCATCAAGAAGGCGCGCCAGGCCGACGCCTTCAGCGGCGAGGGTGCAAGCGCCGCGGGCGGTCGCTGGAACCTCGCCGGCACGTCAGTCGTCTACCTCTCCGAGAGCCTCTCCCTGGCCGCGCTCGAGCTCTTCGTGCACCTGCCGGGCGCGGCCCGGCGCATCGAGCTCGTCTCCTTCGAAGTGCGCGTCCCGGACGACGTGAGGATCGACGCGCTCGACGAAACGCGCCTGCCCGGTGCGTGGCGCGAGGAGCCCGTCCCCGAAGAGACGCAGAAGCTCGGCAGCGGTTGGGTGAAGGGCGGGAGCGCGCTCCTCCTGCGCGTGCCGTCAGTCATCGTGCCGAGCGAGCACAACTACGTGATGAACCCGGCCCACGCCGATGCCAAGGCGCTGAAGATCTCCCTGCCGGATCCGTTCTCGTTCGATCCACGGATGTGGAAGTAGTACGTTCCGGAACACGGTCGTTCTAGGCGTCTCAACGGTTACGCCGAGATCGCAGTTCGACCGGTCGAGGAGAGCAGCGCGGCGAGCGATGCGGCGAGCGCGTCGACCGCTCCCGCGTCGGGCAGCGTGACCGAGAATCGCAGCCGACCGTCCTCTCCCGTTTCGAGGCAGTCGCCGAGGCTCGCGCGGATGGAGCCTGCGAGCGCGGACGTCTTCTTCTCGTCGACCGTCGCGGGTTTCGGCAGCACCTCGCCGAGGAACGCGAACGCCGCGGAGAGGAGCTGGCCCCCTGCCGCCGCAACGCGCACCCTGCGTTCCTTCAGGATGCTCTCTTCCTCGCGCTTCACGCTCTCGTCGATCGGCGCCTCGGGCTTGGCGCCGAGCAGGATCTCGAGCCGGCCGCGCAGCTCCTCGATGTTGCTGACTAGGCTCACCGAGTCGATCTGCGACTCCGTGTCCAGGGCGGCAAGCGACAAATCGCGCTTGGCCGCGAGCGTGGCCAGGAGGTTCTCCTCGATTGTCCCCTCGGTGACGAGCACGAACACCTGCACGCTGCGCTCCTGCCCCATGCGGTGCGCGCGGCCGATCCGCTGCTCGAGCACCGCGGGATTCCATGGGAGATCCACGTTGATGACCGTGTTCGCCGCCTGCAGGTTGAGCCCGGTGGAGCCGGCGT
>CAYZAI010000235.1:0-7682 GCA_964476305.1 uncultured Myxococcales bacterium | reverse complement strand
GCGTGCAGAATGATTCCGGGCGATTGTCACCGCGGGACGAGCTCGATGGTGTACTGCGCGATGCCGTCCTCGAAGGGGGCGTCCGCGGGCGGCGGCCGGAGGGGGATCCGCTCGTCGGCATAGCCCGCGTAGGCCACCACGCCGCGCCACTTCGCGCCCGCCTTCCGGAGCACCGCGTGCAGCGGCTGCGAGAGGCACGCCCGGATGCGGTAGGGCGGGTCCGGCTGGCAGCCGCAGGTCCCGGGCTCCAGGTAGCACCGGTCCTGGCAGCCGAAGCACGAGAACGGCTGGGTCGTGGTGGAGGCCCCCTCGAACCGCACCACGTTGCCGTCGTCGTAGAGCACGCCCCGCATGGGGATGAGATTGCCCTCCTTCACCTCGAGCATGACGTGGCCGTTCGGATCCGTTTCCACGACGCAGTCGCGCAACTTGTACCCCGTGCCCACCCTGCAGGCGTACCTCCCCGGGCGGATTTTCGACGGTGACGGCGGGCCGTCGAGCCGGGCCGGCCGGTGGCGCGGCGTGGCGCGGAGCTCGGCGAGGAGTTCCCGTCGCGCCTCCGGCAGGAGCGCGTTCCAGTCGAGGGGAGCGGTCGCGTCCGCCTCTTGTCCGGAAGGCCTGGGGTAGACGAAGGGCTTCCAGACCTTCCCGGCCGCGGCCGACCTCCTTGCCGGACCGCCCCAGAACCGCACCGTGCGATCCCCGGAGGACGACATCAGCCCGCGCCCGCCGCCCAAGAACCGCAGCGCGTAGACGTTGGCCGTGCCGCCGTGGGACAGCGTCTTCAGGAGATTCAGGGACACCGGGTCCAGGCTCCAGCCGAAGACGCGCACCTTGCCGTCGTACGAGGAGGTGACCACCGCGTCGCCGCTGGGCGAGAACCGCACCTCGCCCGCATTGTTCTGGAACCGCGTGTAGACCGTGCGGCGCTCCGGGTGCGCCGCGTCCACCAGCAGCAGGCCCGCGCCGCCGGCCGCCACGGCCCGGCCGTCGGGCGAGAGGCTGACGTCCGCGCAGTAGTCCGGGGTCGGCACCCGCCACAGCGCCCTGCCGGTGTGCAGGTCGATCAGCTCCAGCGTGTCCGAGGGGTAGTACAGCACCGCCAGGTAGCGGTTGTCCCGGCTCAGGTCGAAACCGTCCACGCGCTCGGCGAGGGGGATCGCAGCCAGTTTCTCGAGAGTGTTCGGGCCGGTGCGGTGGTAGAAGTGGAGGACCGACGTCTGGGTACCGGTGTCCGAGGCGACCCCCACCAGGATCCGCCGGTCCGGGGACCAGCGCAGGCCCCACAGGAACGCGTCGTCGAAGCGGCGCAGGGCGTCGCCCGAGGTCGTTGCGAACAGCCACAGGCCGTCCTTGCGGCCGACCAGGAAACCGGGCTCGACGCCGCCGTCCGGCCACGGGGCCAGGCCGCTGCGGCCGCAGTCGTCCACCGGGTCCACGGGGATGGTGCTCTTCAGGGCGCGGGTCCTGCGGTCATAGACGCGGACCGCGTTCTCCATGCCGCTCATCACCAGCACGGTCTGCTCGCCGTCCACGAGCTCCGCGTGTTGCAGGTGGCTCTGGCCGACCTGGATCCGGCCCTGCTCCTTCCATCCCCGGTATCGGGAGGGATCCGCCGGCGGGAAGGGCGCGGACAGGAAGTCCTCGGCCTGGGGGAGCACGAGGCGCAGCGGCTCGGGCTCGGGTGGCGGGGGCCCGGGCGCCGGCGGCTCCTCGAGAGGGCCAACGGCCAGCCGCGCCGGGGCCGTTCCGGCAACCGGGGCCGGCTCTCCCGCGGCGAGAGCGGCCGGTCCCGCCGGTCGCTCGTCGGCGGTCGCCGCCCCGCACCCGGCCAGGGCGGCGCACAGGAACGGGACGCTCCACCACAGTTTCGAGAAATCGGCAGTCATCATCGCAAAGGAAGCGTGGCCCATTCCCGGGGGAAAGTACAGATCCCGGGCATCCCTGGACCGGACGCGCCCCAGCGCGGCTTCCGCTGCGCGAGATAGCTTGGTTCCGGCGGATCGGTCCGAAAGTAATGATCCCCAAAATGGCTCGCAGGAACTATAATCGCAACTTCTGAAAAACGAGTTGAACGTCCGAAACGCAAGGGGAGGCGAATCATGAAGTCGTTTTTTTCGAGCACGTGGAGATGGGCATCCGCGTTGATGCTGGCGTCGGGCTTCCTGGTCCTGGTCTGCCCGGGCTGCGAGGACGGCGAGCCCGTGGACAACGCCGCGGGCGGAAGTTCCCTGGCGGAAAGTGTCGGAACCGACACCGCGCTGGCGGACGACGATGCGGTCGCCTCGTCGTGGTGGGCCGAGGTGCAGCGGCGGATACAGACCGAAGAGTACCGGATCGTTTCCGACGGCGAGAGCTTCGCCGCGGTCAACCGGGCGCACGGCCTTCGCGCCCGGTTCGAGGACGGGAGCGTGGTGGTCGGGTCGCAGCAGCCGGACGAGGAGTGGTCCGTGACACTGGCCGTGACCGGGCTCGGGAGGTCGGGGTCGGTATCGGATCTGCCGAGGGTGGCCTATGCGCTCGGGCCGTGCGACGGCAGCGCCGCGAAGGGCGCGACGGACGAGTGCCTGAAGCGGCTCGAGACCGATCGCGGCGAGCTCGTCGAATGGTACTCGAACACGGTGACCGGGCTGGAGCAGGGGTTCGACGTGGCCGAGGCGCCCGTGGGCGTGGGCGAGCTGGCGATCCGCGTGGAGACGGCGGGCCTGGAGGCGGCTCCGGACGGTGAGACCGGCGCGCTGTTCTCGGACGAGGGCCGAGCCGTCCTCTCGTACGCGGGGCTCGCGGCCGTCGACTCGCGGGGCGAGCGCCTGCCCGCGCGGATGGAGGTCGGCGAGGACGGGCTCCTGCTCCTCGTGGACGACACGGACGCGACCTACCCGGTGATCGTGGATCCGCTGCTGACGTCGGCTTCGTGGGCCGTGTCCCCGGCCCAGATCGGGGCGGCGTTCGGGTTCTCGGTCTCGACGGCGGGCGACGTAAACGACGACGGGTTCTCGGACGTGGTCGTGGGCGCCTACCTCTATGACAACGGCTCGAGCGACGAGGGGCGGGCGTTCGTCTACCACGGATCGCCGACGGGCCTCGCGACGACGGCGAGCTGGACGGCCGAGCCGGACCAGGACTGGGCGTGGTTCGGGTACGCGGTATCGACCGCGGGCGACGTGAACGGCGACGGCATCGCGGACGTCGTTGTCGGCGCGCCGCACTACACCAATGGCGAGAGCGAGGAGGGCGCGGTCTTCGTGTTCTACGGCTCGGCCTCGGGCCTCGGGGCGACCGCCGGGTGGAGCGCAGAGTCGAACCAGGCCGGGGCGCACCTGGGCTGGTCGGTCTCGACCGCCGGGGACGTCAACGGCGACGACGTCGCGGAGGTGCTGGCTGGAGCCCCGCACTGGACGAACGGCCAGAGCGGGGAGGGCGCGGCGCTGGCGTGGTTCGGGTCGGCGACGGGCCCGGCGGCCACGGCGAGCTGGTCCATCGAGATCAACCAGGCAGACGCGCACCACGGCTGGGACGTGGCCGCGCTGGGCGACGTGAACGGGGACGGGTACGACGACGTGGCAGTGGGCGCGCCGGGGTACGACGAGACGACGTACGCGGACTCCGGGAGGGTCTACGTCTACCACGGGTACGGAAGCGGCCTGTACCCGGGCCAGAGCTGGATGGCGCAGGCCAACCAGACCGGGGCGGCGCTCGGCACGGCGGTCTCGGGCGCGGGCGACCTGAACATGGACGGGTACGCGGACATCGTGGTGGGCGCGCCGCTGTACGACAACGGCGAGACCGACGAGGGCACGGCGTACACGTGGCTCGGCGCGGCCGCGGGCCTGAACGGCGGCGTGTCCGGCACGCCGACGAACCCGCAGCGGACGGTCCAATCCAACCAGGCGAACGCGCACCTCGGGATGGCGGTGGCCGCGGTGGGGGACGTGGGCGGCGACGGGTGGCCGGACGTGGCGATCGGCGCGGACGCGTACGACAACGGGCAGGTGGACGAGGGGCGGGCGTGGGTGTTCCACGGCGGCTCCGGGGGGCTCGCGAGCTCGTCGAGCTGGAACCAGGAGAGCAACCAGGCCGGGGCGGGCTACGGCGCGTCCGTGGCCGCGGCCGGGGACGTCAACGGCGACGGCCTGGCGGACGTGATCGTCGGCGCTCCGGGCTACGACGACAGCACCAACACCGACTCCGGCCGGGCCTACGTCTACCTGGGCTCGACGTCGGCGACCGCGTCCTCGGCCGGCTGGACGGTCACGGGATCTGTATCGGGCGCCGAAATGGGATGGATCGTCTCGGATGCCGGGGACGTGAACGGCGATGGCTACGATGACGTGATTGTAGAAAGTCCGGAATCGACGAACGTGAAGCTTTACATCTATCACGGGTCCGCCTCCGGCCTCTCCACCTCCGCGGCATGCACGATCATCGGTTCGGCTTCGACTGAGTTCGGATGGGATCTGTCGCCCGCCGGGGACGTGAACGGCGATGGATACGATGATGTTATCGTTGGCGAAAAGGATTTCACTAACGGTCAGACGAGCGAGGGACGCGCCCTCGTGTATTTCGGATCCGCCGCAGGCCTCTCGACGACGGCGGGCTGGATCAAGGAGAGCAACATCGGCCTGGAGCGCTATGGGGATTCTGTTTCCACGGCCGGGGACGTCAACGGGGACGGCTATGCGGACGTCATCGTAGGAAGCGTCGACGACGAGGCGTGGGCCTACCACGGTTCGGCTGCCGGCCTGGCGAGCGCGCCTGCGTGGCACGTGAGCTCGGACTACGGCTTCGGAAACGACGTGCGGAACGCGGGCGATGTCAACGGGGACGGATTCAGCGACGTGATAGTGAGCCAATACAGTTACGGCAACAGGGGGCGGGTCCTCGTGTATCAAGGTTCCGTCACGGGTCTCTCCAGCTCTTCGGCATGGAGCTTCGAGGCCAACCAGGCGAGTGCCAGACTTGGGTATGGCGCGGTCGGTACTGCCGGTGATGTGAACGGAGACGGGTACAGCGACGTCATCGTTGGAGCAATACGGTATGACAATGGCCAGACCGACGAAGGGAGAGTTTGGGTCTTCCTCGGCTCGGCTTCGGGGCTCTCGTCGACCGCCTCTTGGATCTGGGAAACCAACCAGGCCGATGCTGCTATCAGTAATTACTCGAATTTACAGGTTTCAACCGCCGGCGATGTGAACGGTGACGGGTACGACGAGGTCATCGTCGGAGCCCACGCCTACGACGGCGGCAACGACAACGAGGGACGGGCCTGGCTCTTCCTCGGCTCGGCCTCCGGCCTGTCTCCAACCCCGGTCTGGACCGGAGAGAGCAACCGGGACGACGCGTACTTCGGATTCTCACTTTCCAACGCCGGAGACGTGAACGGTGACGGGTATTCGGACGTCGTCATCGGTACTCCTCATTGGTACCAGACCGGCACCTACAACGGCCATGCTCAACTGTTCTACGGCAACGGGGGGGCGCAGCTCTCGATGCGCCCGCGGCAGTTCGCGGGCGACGGGTCGCACGAGATGCAGGCCTTCGCGGTCGCGAGGGACGGCGAGGCGCAGCTCCGGCTGCCGGGCCGCAGCGTCGAGGGGCGCGCCAAGGTCAAGCTCGAGTGGGAGCGCAAGGACCACGACACGCCGTTCGACGGCACGGGCCTCCAGCGCTCCGCGAGCTGGGTCGAGACAAGCGGCTCGCTCGGGCTGGCCACGCTCCAGGAGACGCTCACCGGCCTGACCCAGGGCAACTACAACTGGCGGGCCCGGCTCGTCTTCCACCCGGCCGGGCTCTTCGGCGGCGGCCACTCCCGCTGGCTGCGCTACGACCGCACGGGCGGCATGACGCCGGACTTCCGGGTCCTGCTCGCGGACAGCGAGCCGTGCACCTACGGCTTCCAGTGCGACAGCGGCAACTGCGTGGGCGGGGTCTGCTGCTTCGACGCGTGCGCCACGCCGCCGGTGTGCTACCACGTGCCGGCCACCTGCCCGGGCGGGGCCATGTGCGTCTACATCCAGGACACCAACGGGACGCCGTGCACGGGCGGCCAGTGCCAGAACGGGTCGTGCGTCGCCGTGTGCACGATCAACTCGACGACGTACGCGGCCGGGGACCCGAACCCGGTGAACGGCTGCCAGTTCTGCGACCCGCCGACGAGCACGACGGCGTGGACGCCGCGGCCGGGCGACTACCCGGACGGCTGCGGCACCCAGGCCTGCGCGCAGGCGGACTCCTGCGCGGGCCTGGTCTGGCACGACTACGCGGCGACCTGCGACAGGACGTGCAACGGCGCCGGGGCCTGCAACGCGACCTGCACGTGCGTGCCCGACGACACTACCTGCGCGGTCGGCGCCGGGAACGAGTGCTGCGCCGCGGCGTGCGACCCGGTCGCGGGGTGCTCGACCGCGGCCGGCGCCTGCACGGACACGTGCGGCGCATCCCAGATGGCCATCTCGGACTGCGCGGGCTGCGGGGCGAACGGCGCGGTGGGGACGTGCGTGGACACGATCTACTCCTGCACGAGCGGCGACCACACCGAATGCGCGCAGGTCGTGTGCAACGGCACGACGTACTCCTGCACCTATGCGGCCGGCGTGTGGCAGTGGCGCTCGAACGGCGCCTGCGACGACGGTGATCCTTGCACCTACGGCGACGCGTGCCTGTTCGGCACCTGCCAGGGTACGCCCGTCGACTGCACGGACACGGTCTGCGCGGACCTCTCGTGCAACGGGACCGCGACGTGCACGTCTGCGCCGCTTCCGGACACCACCGAGTGCGGGACCGCGGCTTGCCCGGCCGACTGGTGCGACGGCGCGACCTGGAACCAGTACCCGGCCACCTGCGCGCTGCACTGCGACGGTGCCGGTTCGTGCGAGTCGTCATGCGGCTGCACGGTCGAGACGACCACGACGTGCACGGCCGGGGGGTGCTGCGAGCCGGCATGCGCCGGCGCCACCGGGTGCTACACGGTGACCGGCTCGTGCGGAGGATCGGACACGTGCGACGCAAACGTCCTGACCATGGCCAGCGTGTGCCAGGACTGCGGCGCCGAGGGCGCGACCGGGACTTGCGGTTCCGGGGCGACCTACACCTGCAGCGACGCGGTCCACGACGAGTGCCAGACCGCCTCGTGCGACGGCACCACCTACTACTGCACGTACCTGGAGGACGCCTGGGAGTGGCGGGACGCGGACGGGTGCGACGACGGCGACCTCTGCACCTACGACGACGCGTGCGGCGGCGAGGGCTGCGAGGGCACGCCCATCGCCTGCGAGGACGGCAACTGCCTGGCTCGGGAGTGCAACGGGACGGACGCGTGCACCGAGACCGTGCTCGAGGATGGCGAGGACTGCGACGACGGCGATTCGCTGACCCACGACGACCAGTGCGGGACCGGTGGGGTGTGCGCGGGCACGATCGACGCCGACACGGATGCCGACACGGATGCCGACACGGATGCCGACACCGATACGGACACGGACGCCGACAGCGACTCCGACACGGACGCCGATACCGACGCCGACAGCGATACGGATTCGGACAGCGACGCGGACACCGACACGGATACCGACACGGACACTGATACGGATACGGACACCGACGGGGACACGGATACCGACAGCGATTCGGATTCGGATACCGACACGGACACCGATACCGACGCGGATGCCGATGCGGACACG
>CAYZAI010000234.1:0-7703 GCA_964476305.1 uncultured Myxococcales bacterium | reverse complement strand
TTGTGACCCCAACGGGACTCGAACCCGTGTTACCGGCGTGAAAGGCCGGTGTCCTAACCGCTAGACGATGGGGCCTTCTCGCTTTCGGGTGCCGCGCGCGCGGCGGTGAGCCGTGAAGGAATCGAACCTTCGACCTACGGATTAAAAGTCCGTTGCTCTACCAACTGAGCTAACGGCCCGAGCTTCCCGTGTCGCCGAAACGGGCTCGTCCCGCTCGGCGAGGCTGTGTACCAAGCGGGTCGGTTTTGATCAAGATCTCCTTGTTTCCCGGCGGTCCGGCGACTATTGTCTCCGCCGGAAACGCCGTCGGGAACGAGGAGGTGCGAGATGAACATTCCGAAGGATCTGCGTTACACCGGCGATCACGAGTGGGCCAGGGTCGAGGGCGGCGTGGCCGTCGTCGGCGTCACCGAGTTCGCGGTCGAGCAGCTCGGCGACATCACGCTCGTGGAGCTGCCCGAGGCGGGCACCGCGGTGGCCGCGGAAAAGGTGATCGGCACCATCGAGTCGGTCAAGGCCGTGTCGGACCTCTTCTCGCCGCTGACGGGCGAGGTGGTCGAGATCAACGCGGCCCTCGAGGACGCCCCCGAGAAGGTGAACGAGGACTGCTACGGTGAAGGCTGGATGCTGAAGATAGCCGTCGCGGAAGAGGCCGAGCTGAAGAGCCTGATGGACGCGACGGCCTACGAGGCCCACATCGCGAAGTCGTAGCCGCCCAAGGAGGGAACCGTGCGCTACATCCCCCACTCGGAAGGCGACGTGAAGATGATGCTCGAGCGCATCGGCGCGGCCAGCGTCGACGAGCTGTTCGAGCAGATCCCGGCCGGGCTCAGATTCGGCCGCGAGCTCGACCTGCCCGCGGCGATGTCGGAGCCGGAGCTGATGGCCCACCTCCAGAACATGGCCGGTGCGCTGCCCGCGGAGGGCAGGGTCTCGTTCCTCGGCGCGGGGGCCTACTGCCACCACGCCTCGCCGGCTGTGGACCAGATCCTGCTGCGCTCGGAGTTCTACACCGCCTACACCCCGTACCAGCCCGAGGTCAGCCAGGGCACGCTGCAGGCGATCTTCGAGTTCCAGACGATGATCTGCCGGCTCTTCGGGATGGGCGTGGCCAACGCCTCGATGTACGACGCCGCAACGGCGATGACCGAGGCCGCGCTGATGGCCAGGCGCGTCACGGGCCGCGAGCGCGTGGCCGTCTCGGCGGGAGTGCACCCCGAGTACCGCGAGGTGCTGGCCACCTATCTGCACAGCCTCGACGGCGGCGAGCCGAGGATCGACCTCGTGCCCGTCGATCCCGGGACCGGAGCCACGGACCTTGGCGTCCTGGCCCGCGTCGTGGGTGACGGCACGGCCTGCGCGGTGCTGGGCTACCCCAACTTCTTCGGCGTGGTCGAACGCCTGGACGAGGCCGCGACCATCGCGGCCCGGGCCGGGGCCCTTCTGGTGAGCTGCACCGCCGAGCCCTACGCCCTGGGCGTGCTCGCGCCGCCAGGAGCGCTGGGAGTGGACATCGCCACGGGCGAGGGCCAGCCCCTGGGCGTGCCGGTGAGCTTCGGCGGGCCGGGCCTGGGGCTGTTCGCCATCCGCGACGACAGGAAGCTGCTGCGCCAGATGCCGGGCCGGCTGGTGGGGCAGACCACGGACACCGCGGGCAAGACCGGCTACGTGCTGACGCTGGCCACCCGGGAGCAGCACATCCGGCGCGAGAAGGCCACCTCGAACATCTGCACGAACCACGGGCTGTGCGCCCTGGCGGCGACGGTCCACCTCTGCCTGCTCGGCAGGGACGGCTTTGCCGAGGTCTCGCGCGCTTGCCTGGCCCGCGCCGAGTACCTGAAGGCGCTGGTGGCCAGGATCCCGGGCTGCGAGCTGCGCTACACCGGGCCGACCTTCAACGAGTTTGCCGTGCGATTCGCGGGCGGACGCAAGGCGAAGGACGTGATCGCTGCCCTGCTGGACAGGCGCCTGCTGGCCGGTGTCGACCTCGGTCGTTTCGATTCCGCCATGGACGACACGATGCTGGTGGCCGTCACCGAGTGCGTGCCCCGCGCGACCCTCGACGCCTACGCCGAAGCCCTGGTGTCGGTCCTGGCCTGAGCCCGCGCTTCAGCCCTTCCGCGCCCGTTCCAGAAGCGCGTCCAGGTCGAGGTGCGCCTCGGCCAGGACGGCCAGGGCCGCGTCGTCGTCCGGCGCGTCCGGGAGCGAGCCGAGAACGGGCACGCCGCTGTGGCGGGCGATGGCCGCCGCGTTGTCGAGCTCGGTCTTTGGCGTGCGGCTGAGCACGACCCCGGCCACCGGGATGCCGCGTCGGGATGCGGCTTCGATCGTCAGCAGCGCGTGGTTGATGGCCCCCAGGACATTCGGCACCACCACCAGCAGCGGCCAGCCCAGCCGCGCCGCGAAGTCGACCTGGAGCGCGTCGTCGGAGAGGGGGACCAGAAGCCCCCCGGCGCCCTCGACCACAACCGCGTCGGCACCAGCGACCCGCTCGAGGACGAAGGTCTCGAGGTCGTCCAAGTCGATGCGGACGCCGGCCCGGGCCGCGGCGAGATGCGGCGAGACCGGGTCGGGCAGCGCGACGCGGCACAGTTCGCGAACGGCGGCCGCGGAGCCGGCCGCCCGGGCCAGGGCCAGGGCGTCGGCCGGGGCGGGGAGCCCGTCCGTGAAGGGCACACCGGTCTCCACGGGCTTGAGCGCGGTCACCCGCAGGCTCCGCCGGCACCAGGCCGCGGCCACGGCCCGGGTCATGACGGTCTTGCCCACGCCGGTGCCGGTGCCCGTGACGAAGAGGCGCGCGGTCATGCCCCCTCCGCGGCCGAAAGAGCGTGGGCCAGGGCCTCCACCAGTCGTTCGACGTGGGCCGGCTCGTGGGCCGCGGTCAGGGTCACCCGCAGCCGCGAGGTGCCTTCGGGAACGGTGGGCGGGCGGATACCCTGGACGAAGACGCCGGCCTCCCACAGGTGCCGGGAGACCCGCATCACGCGGTGCGCGTCACCCACGTGAACGGGCTGGATCGGGGTCGAGGAACCGACGAGCGGGATGCCGGCCCGGCCGGCCAGCTCGCGAAACAGGGTCACGTTGGCCGCGAGCCGCTCCCGGCGGGCGTCCGCGGCCTCGGTCAGGCTGAGAGACGTGAGCAGCGCCTCGCACAGGTGGGCCGGGGGTGCGGTGGTGTACAGCAGGCTGCGGGCGCTGCTGACCAGCAGGCGGGCCGCCGTGGCGTCGCAGGCTACGGCCGCGCCGCAGACGCCGAGCGCCTTGCCGAACGTGAAAGTCGAGATCGCGACGCGATCGCCGATCCCGAGCGCCGCACCCAGACCGCGGCCGCCCGGGCCCATCACGCCCAGGGCATGGGCTTCGTCCACGAAGACGCGGGCGTCGTGGCGATCCGCGAGTCGGCAGAATCCCTCGAGAGGGGCGATGTCCCCGTCCATCGAAAACACCGCGTCCGTCACGATCAGCTTGAGGCCCGGACCGGCGGCTTCCCTGAGCAGCTGTTCGAGGTGGGCCGTGTCGCGGTGGCGGAAGACCCGAATCCGGGCGCGGGACAGGCGGCAGCCGTCCACCAGGCTGGCGTGGACCAGCTCGTCGGAGAAGATCGTGTCGCCTTCGGTGGTCAGTGCCGTGAGCGCGCCGATGTTGGCCTGGTAGCCGGATGGGAACAGCACCGCGGCCTCGGTGCCGGCGAAGGCGGCGAGGCATTCCTCGAGCTCGGCATGGACCGAGGTGTTGCCGGCGACCAGCCGCGACGACGCCGAGCCCGCGCCCCAGCGATCGACGCCGCGCTTCACCGCCTCCGCCACCCGTGGATCCGCGGCCAGGCCGAGGTAGTCGTTGGAGCTGAAGCAGAGCTTCGGCCCGTCCGGGGTCTCGACCACCGGTCCCGGCGCCGATTCGATGGTGCGCAACCGGCGCTCGAGGCTCTGCTCGGAGAGGGCGACGAGGCGCCCGTGCCAGGGGGAGGGTCTCATGCCCGCAGCTTTAAACCAGGGGAGGGCCCGGCTCAACCGCTTTCCAGAGAACCGGAAACATCGCGTTGACAGCGTGGCGGCGGCCGATGAAGATGACCGGATGTCCAGTGGCGCCGACTTCGTCCATCTCCACCTCCACAGCTCGTACTCGCTGCTCGACGGTGCGGTGCGGATCCCGGATCTGCTGAAGCGGGTCAAGGAGCTCGGCATGCCAGCGGTGGCGATCACCGACCACGGCAACATGTTCGGCGCCATCGACTTCTACACCCGCGCCATCGCCGAGGGCGTCAAGCCGATCCTGGGTTCCGAGGTCTACGTGGCCCCGAAGGGCCTCAAGGACAGGAGCGTACGCGGATCCTGGCACCTGGTGCTGCTGGCCCGCGACGACGAGGGCTACCGCAACCTGAAGTACTTGGTCTCCCGGGCCTACATCGATGGCTTCTACTACAGGCCGCGGATCGACCACGAGCTGCTCGGCGCCCACGCGAAGGGGCTCGTCGGCGCCACGGCCTGCCTCGGCGGGGAAGTCGCCCAGGCCTTCCTGTCCGGCGGCTTTGATCGCGCCCGGGATGCCGCCGCGGGTCTGGCCCGCCTGTTCGAACCGGGCTGCTTCTTCCTCGAGGTCCAGAGCAACGGCTACCCGGAGCAGCCCGCCTACAACGAGGCCCTGCGCCGCATCGGCCAGGAGCTGGCCCTGCCGCTGCTGGCGACCAACGACGTGCAC
The DNA here is from genome assembly GCA_964476305.1 of uncultured Myxococcales bacterium. GTDB lineage: Bacteria > Myxococcota_A > Polyangia > JAAYKL01 > JAAYKL01 > CAYZAI01. Next base: position 3,005 of record CAYZAI010000234.1, on the reverse strand, counting down.
TACCTTTGCGCCGACGACGCCCGGGCCCACAACGTGCTGATGTGCATCCAGAAGGGGATCACCCTCGACGATCCCAGGAACCTGGAGCGCAAGTACTCGGACGAGCTCTACCTCCGCTCTGCCGAGGAGATGCGCCAGGTGATGCAGCACTTCCCGGACGCCGTGGAGAACACGGTGCGCGTGGCCGGGATGTGCGGCGCGGTCAACCCCTCCGGCCCCCTCGAGCTCCCCGACTACGCGGTACCCGAGGGCGAGACGCTGGAGGCGCACCTGCGAAACAAGGCCCACGCCGGGCTCAACCGGCGCTTCGAGGAGGTCGAACGGGCGGGGCGGACGGTCGATCGGGCCGCCTACCGGGGACGGCTCGACGACGAGGTGGATGTCATCTGCCGGATGAAGTATCCGGGGTACTTCCTCATCGTCCAGGACTTCATCAACCACGCCAAGGAGCGCGGCATTCCGGTGGGCCCGGGACGCGGCTCCGGCGCCGGCTCGCTCGTGGCCTGGGCCCTGCGCATCACCGATCTCGACCCGATCCCCCTCGGGCTCCTGTTCGAGCGCTTCCTGAACCCTGAACGGACGTCGATGCCGGACTTCGACATCGACTTCTGCAGGGACCGACGCGGCGAGGTCATCGAGTACGTGGTGGGCAAGTACGGAGAGGACAACGTCGGCCAGATCGCGACCTTCCACATGCTGAAGGCCCGCTCCGCGGTCCGGGACGTCGGCCGCGTGATGGGCATGACCTACGGTGAGGTCGACAAGATCGCCAAGCTCGTGCCAGACGACGGGAAGACGCCTCTCTCCCAGGCGCTCGGGAGCGACGACCGGCTTTCGGCGGCTCGGCGATCGGATCCGCGGGTCGCCGAGCTCCTGGACTTCGCCTCGCGCCTCGAGGGGTTGAACCGCCACGCGGGCATGCACGCCGCCGGCGTGGTAATCGGCAACCGCCCGCTGTGGGAGTACGTGCCGGTCTTCCACGGCAACGACAAGGACCAGGTCACCAAGCTCGTCAGCCAGTTCGACATGAAGTACGTCGAGCAGGCGGGGCTGGTGAAGTTCGATTTCCTGGGCCTCAAGACCCTGACCGTGATCGACACGGCGGTGAAGCTCCTCGGTCGTCGCCCGGGGTTGGGCGGCCCGCCGGACCTTGCCGGCCTCCCCCTCGACGACCCCGGGGTCTACCGCCTGATATCGAGCGGCAACACGTGGGGCGTGTTCCAGCTCGAGTCCAAGGGCTTCCAGGAGCTTCTGCGCCGGCTCCAGCCCGACTGCTTCGAGGACATCGTCGCCGCGGTGGCGCTCTACCGGCCCGGCCCCCTCGAGGGCGGGATGGTGGACCAGTTCATCGAGTGCAAGCACGGGAGGAAGGCCATCGCCTATCCCCACCCCCGGCTCGAACAGGTCCTGCGCGAGACCTACGGCGTGATCGTCTACCAGGAACAGGTGATGCAGGCGGCTCGGATCCTGGCGGGCTTCTCGCTCGGCACCGCGGACCTGATGCGCCGGGCGATGGGCAAGAAGAAGCCGGCGGAGATGGCGAAGGTTCGCCACCAGTTCCTCGCGGGTTGCCAGGAACAGGGGATCGACCCCAAGGTCGCCGCCGAGATCTTCGACCTGATCGACAAGTTCGCCGACTACGGCTTCAACAAGAGCCACTCGGCGGCCTACGCCCTGCTGGCCTACCAGACCGCCTGGCTCAAGGCCCACTACCCGGTGGAGTTCGTCGCCGCGATCCTGACCAATGATCGCGAGGACACGGACAAGGTCGCCCGCTACATCCGGGTCGCGAAGGAGGCCGGCATCGCTGTCCGCCCGCCGGACATCAACCGGTCGCAGCTCGCCTTCAGCGTCGACTACGAGGACCAGGATCCCGACCGGGCTTCGATCCGCTTCGGGCTGGGGGCGATCAAGGGCGTCGGCACCGTCGCGCTGCAGGTGATCCTCGACGCCCGCGAGGAGGGGCCGTTCACCGACATCTTCGAATTCTGCGGCCGGGTCGATCTGGCCAAGGTCAACAAGGCGGTGATCGAGTCGCTGATCAGGGCCGGCGCCTTCGACTCGCTGACCCTCGACATCGGCGTCAACCGCGGCCAGGTCTTCGGCGCCCTCGACCGGGCCCTCGAGCAGGGGCGTGGCGCCCAGCGTGACCGGCAGAGCGGGCAGACCAGCCTCTTCGGGGATCTGCTGGCGGGGGGCGCGGCCGCCGGCATCCAGAGCGGCCTCGACACGGCGAGCTATCGCGAGTTCCCGCCGTGGGACGAACGCACGCTGCTCGGTCACGAGAAGGCCGCGGTGGGGTTCTACATGTCGGGGCACCCGATGGAGCGGCACGCCGGGGAGGTCGCCCGCCTCTGCACGTGCAACACCGAGACGATCCGCCGCTGCAAGCGGGGCGACAAGGCGACCCTGGCCGGGATGGTGATGGACCTCACCCAGCGCCAGACCCAGGCGGGCAAGAGGCTCGGGTTGTTCTCCCTCGAGGACCTCGAAGGGAGGATCGAGGTCGTCGTCTATTCCGAGAGGCTCGCGCTCTACGGCGAGCTGCTGGCCGGGGACGAGCCGCTGCTCGTGAGCGGCACGGTGCGGGTCGACGAACGCGACCAGGAGGAGAGCCGGTCGCTGATTCTGGACGAGGCGTTTCTGCTGCGCGAGGTCCGCTCCAAGCGCACCCGCGAGATCCGGCTTCACCTGGACGCCACGACATTCCCCAGGGATGCCTACGGCCCGCTCCGCCAGCTGCTCGAACGCCACCCGGGGCGCTGCGATGCCTACGTGGAGGTCGTCTCACCGGGCCGTTTCGTGACCATCATCGCCCTCCCCGAGAGCCTGCGGCTCGCGCCCAGCGACGAGCTGCTGGACGACCTGCGGGGCATTGACGGCATCAGTCGGGTCGAGTTGCGCTGAGGCAGAGGCCCGCGGCGGGCTCAGTTCGTCCCGGTGTCGGTATCGGTGTCGGTATCGGTGTCGGTATCGGTATCGGTGTCGGTGTCGGTGTCGGTATC
>CAYZAI010000233.1:0-7706 GCA_964476305.1 uncultured Myxococcales bacterium | reverse complement strand
ACCTCGAGGAGATCGTGCGCCGACTCGAAAACCGAGGCCGAGTGGAGATCATCGAACGCTCGCCGGGCACGACCCACCTGCGCTTCGAGGGCATCGACGTTTCTGTCTTCGTGCTGAACCGCCTCGCTCCTTTCGTCGAGAACCGGCGCCTGACGACGACCGGACTGCTGGCGACCAAGCTGCACGCGATCCTGGACCGCGGCACGCGCCGCGACTTCTTCGATCTCTACGTCACCCTGCACCGCCACTCCCTCGGGATCGCCGAATGCCTCGCCGCCATGCGCCGGGTCTATGGGCCCGAGGTCGACGACGCGCTGCTTCTGCGGGCGCTCGCGTATTTCGACGACGCCGAGCGCGAGGCTGCCCTGCCCGGCGAAGGCCGCGGCGACTGGAAGGCGGTCAAGGACTTTTTCCGGGCGCGGGTCGGGCAGTTGCTCGTCCCTCCGTCCCACGAACTGGCCATCGAGAAGCGGGTCGTGGACGTCGCGCCGGCCCCGGAAAGCCCGACCTGAGGCTCATGCCCCGATCGGAGCCCCGCCGCAGATCTCGGCCAGGACCACCGTGGCGTAGCAGCCGGGATCCAGGGCGAAGCGCACCTCGATGAACGGCCCGTGCTCGTCCTCGCCCGCCTCGGCGACGGCGGCCTCGGGGCGGAAGCGCAAGGGACGGCGGCCGCCCGCGCACTGGAACGGGCCGCTCGACGGAAAGGAATCGGCCGTGACTTCGGCCGCGGCCAGGATCTCGGCCTCGAGGGCGGCCTGCTCGCCGCCCGGCTCGGTCATCCGCCGACCGAACATCGGCCCCGTGGCCGAGATCTCGAAGGCATCGGCCCGGGGTTGCTCCGCCGCGGCGTCCGTCACGCGGAACACGGCGCCGTTCGCGTGTTTCCAGGCCAGATCACCCTCCCCCACCCGGCCGAGGCAGCCGATGCGCCGGGCGACCACGTTGTTGAACAGGTACGACTGGAAAGCCGATGCGTAGAGGCTCAGCATCCGGCGATCCTGAGACAGCAAGGCCCGGCGCGGGTCGCCGGATCGGACAAGGCCGAACACGATCCGGGCCGCCGCGGTGAAGTCCCCGGACATGGCCGCGCGGCCGACCTCCCAGTTGTCCCCGCGAGCGCCGAACCGCTGCGGGCCGAAGTAGTTGGGCGCCCCGGTCCGTTCCAGTCCTGCCAACGCGGCCCGCACGTCGTCGATGCGGGCGGTGTCGACCTCGCGCAGCCGCAGGATGAAGCGGTTGCCGCGCAGGTGGCCCGTGCGCAGCTTGTTGCGGTGTCGCGCCACCTCCAGCACCCGCAGGTTGGGCAGATCCAGGGCCGCGGCCCGGTCCGGGTCCACGTGCTCGACGCTGAAGGTCTGCACCGTGACGCCGCGGGCGTCCTTCTGACCCGCGACACCGATGTCCCGGGGCCGCACGCCGAAGGCCCGGGCAAGCGAGCGCAAGGCCGCGCCGGTGGTCAGGCCACGCTTCTCGACGCGCAGGTAGACGTGATCGCCCTCGCCGCAGGGCTCGTAGGCGGGGATTTCCTCGACGACGAAGTCCTCGTGGCGTTCCTTTATCGCCGCCGGCAGGGCGGGTACGTCGAGCAGCCGGGGCCAGGCGGGCAGGGTCATGCGTTCACCTCGCTTCCCAGTCGACCCTGGTAGCAGAAAATCGCGGGGATGGACACGTCCGCCGGGCCGGGCCGCTGACGCGATTTTTTACAACCCTTTTACCTCGTGCGAGGAACCTTCGAGGCGCCTCGGACGTCTGCCATGGAGAGATGTTCGAAACAGGACCCGTCCGTTGGAACCGCACCATTTCCCTCCGATTGCCCTCGCTGGCGGCGCTTCTGCTCTGCTCGTCTCCAGCGATCGCCGCGCCACCCACCGCGCCATCGGCCGCCGATCGGGTGGTGCGGATCATCGAGGAGATCGAGACCAACATGGTGGAGACGAGATACCAGCACGTCACCCGGGTCAAAGCGCGCGAGGGCAAGTACTTCTTCGACTGCTCCGGAATGGCCGACTGGGTCCTCCGCCGCGGCGCGCCCCGGGCCATGAAGGCGATCGGCAGGCCCGACGGGCGCCGCCCGCTTGCCGTGCACTTCTACCGCAAGATCGCGCGGATCCGCCCCGGCGAGAGGCGCGGTCCCTGGATGAGGGTGAGAACCGCAGCCCACGTCCGGCCCGGCGACGTCATCGCGTGGGTGCGACCGAAGTGGTTCAACTCGACCAGCACCGGCCACGTGGCCTTCGTCGTCGAGGGGCCGACGATCAACTGGGGACCGGTGCCCGGCATCCTGGTGCGCGTCGCCGATGCCAGCAAGTTCAAGCACGAGGACGACTCCCGCGACGAGGCGACCACCGGTTTCGGGACAGGCGTGCTCCTCGTCCCGACCGACGAGGCCCTCCAGCCCACCGGCTACGGCTGGTTCGGCAGCCGGACCAGGCCGGAATGGGTGGTCCCCGCCGACCTGGTCATCGGCCGCCCCCTCCGCTGAGCACCCCTCGATCCGGCTCCGGAGCTTTCTCGCCGCGGCCGAGGCCGCGCATCTCGGACAGGAAGAAGCCCGCGGTGACCAGGATCGCGAGGCCATCGGAGATCGGGACCGCCAGGAACAGGCCGTTGAGCCCCAGGAAGCGCGGCAGGAGGAAGGCCAGCGGCACGAGGAACAGGAGCTGCCGGCTCAGGGTGAGGAACACGGCCTTCAAGGGCTTGCCCACGGACGTGAAGTACCCCGAGGCGCAGATCTGGAACCCGATCATCGGCAGGAGCAGGTAGACGATCCTCAGCCCGAAGGAGCTGAGGTCGAGGAGCGCCGCGTCGTCGCCGGAGAACAACCCGGTGATGCCCCGGGGAAGGGACTGGACAACGGCGAACGCCGCGAGCGAGACCGCGGAGGCCGCCAGGATCGCCCATCTCGCCGCGCTCCTGACCCGCGCGAACCGCCGCGCGCCGAAGTTGTAGCCGATCAGCGGTTGCGCGCCACCGTTGATGCCGAAGATGGGGAACATGAAGAACAGGCCGACGCTCTGGATGATGCCCCAGGCGGCCAGGGCCACGTCGCCGCCGTAGCGCGCCAGCTGGTTGTTGAGCACGAACTGCAGGAAGCTGTTGCCGATGTGCAGCAGGAACATGGACGAGCCCAGGCTCAGGCAGCGCCGCGTGATCCGGGCGTCGAGCCTCAGGTTGGACAGGCGCAGCCGGACCTGGCTCGCCCCGGACAGGTAGTGGCGCAGCGCGAGGACCGCGGCAAGGCTCTGCGCGAGGACCGTGCCCAGGGCCGCGCCGAACACGCCCAGGTGCAGCACGGGGATGAACAGCGCGTCGAGGGCCACGTTGCTGGCGGCGCTGGCGATCATGATGCGCATCGAGCGGCCCGGGTTGCCCTCGGCGCGGATGAAGTTGGTGAGCGTGAAGCCCACGGTCATCGGCACCGCGCCCAGCAGGAACAGCCGGTTGTACTCGAGGGCGAACGGGAACACCTCGGCGGTGGCGCCGAACAGCCGCAGCAGCGGTTCGAGGAACGCGAGGCCCGAGGCCATCAGGCCCAGGCCGACGATGATCGCCAGGGCGAGCCCGTTGCCCAGTGCCCGCTCGCTCCTCGCCGCGTCCCCCTCGCCGAGATAGATGGAGAGCGCCGCGGCACCGCCGAAGGCGACCAGGCCGCCGAAGGCCATGCAGACGAGCATGATCGGCATGCCGAGGGTGATGGCCGCGATGCCCAGGGTGGCCGCCTCGGGCGCGTTGCCGACGAAGATCCGGCTGACGACGTTGTAGATCGCCTGGACGACCATCCCGGTCATCACCGGCAGCGAGAAGGCGAGGAGCAGCCTCGGGATCGAGCCCTCTCCCATCCGGCGCGCCCTGTCCCCGGTGATCGGCACGGCGCACCATACCCCCGAACGGGCCGCTTGGCGCGAGCAATCTGGGAAAATCCCGCCACCCAAGTTCTCGACGGCGGCCGGATGGGATCCGTTAGTACGCTTCCGTTGGCAGGTCGAACATGTAGATGCCGCTGTCGCCGTCGAGGGTCATCATGGTCACGAACACGCGCTCGCCCCAGATACGCGGCAGGGACTTGTCGCGTCCCGGGAGGTTCGTCACGCGGAACTCGGCCTGCGTGGAGAGGTTGTAGCCGTAGACCTCCACGTTGCTGAACTCGTTCACATTTTGAGGATCGTTGCAGTGACGGTAATCGGTCCAGACGATCCTGTCGCCGTGGACATCCGGGAACGAGGCGATGGCGGAGCCGTCCGTGATCTGCTTCACGTCGCCCGTGGAGAGGTTCTTCGTGAAGATTGCGCTGTGATCCCAACTTCCCGTGGGTTCCCCCGAGCCCAGGCGGAAGTCCTGCCAGACGACCCGATCCTCGTGGATGCGAGGCCAGATCTGGTACTCGTCGTCGTCCGTGACGGGGAAGGGCTGCATGGTGGTCAGGTCGTAGGCCAGAATATCGTCCGGCTGGTTGTTCCAGGTCATGCACACCAACTGATCGCCCCAAATCGACAGGCCGAAAAAGCAGCCGTCCAGGTTGACGCCATCGGACGGCCAGGGCGGCTCCCGCAGGCACGTCCAGCCGCCGCCGGGACAGTCGTAGCTGTTCTCGGAAACCACCCGCTGGCCGTACGAGTCTAAGGTCGGGGACCAAGCAGGTATGTCGCTTTCTTGTTCGGTCTGCCAGATCACGGTCTGTTGCTTGTTCTCTAGATCAGCGTGAACTAGAAAAAGTGGCATCTTTTCATTGTAGGGCCATTGGTATTTTCCGAATTGATTATAAAATAGTTGCCCTTCGGAAATAGAGGGGCCTCTGGCAGTAGACCGCTCGGCGTAGGGATGGTCCCGCAGGACATCGGGAATCACCATTCTCTTCATTGCCTGGAAATCAACAATCGCTATCACAAATGGGCTCACTTTGTCTTGCATGTAAGTGAGCTTCTCATCCCATACGTCCCAGTCGCCGTAACGAACGCAATCCGTTGCTGCTAATTGCGTGCACCCCGGCCCACAATCCTCGCCCGGGGGCAGGTCCTCCCAGTCCCACGGGCCCGCGTCCGTTGTGTACGGGCCCGTGCCCGTGTCCGTGTCGTCGCTCTCCGTGTCCGTGCCTCCGTCGGGGTTCGCCGCGCTGCCTTCCGTGCAGCTGGAGCACGCGCAGACGAAGACCGCGAGACCCAGAGGTACCCATGTCGTCGTGCGGCTCACGGCATCGCCTCCATCCAGACCTCGTAGGCATTCCCCCGGCGCTCCACGCGGTCCGTCACGGTCCCGCGCAGGATGCGGCCCTCCACCCACTCGCGCACGTCGTGTCCGCCGTGCTTCGTCGCGTTCCCGTCGGCGTCGACGTGGACGCTCTGCGATCCGAGGGGCGAACCGCCGTGCAGCGGGCCGGAAAGGTACGTCCAGTCCCCGTCCACCCGCATCGCATCGTAGAGCATCCCAGGCAGGTTCACCGCGCCGACCTCGTCCATGCTCCACGGGCCGGCCAGGGCGAAGATCCGAAGGCGCGGCGGCGTCAGCGCCACCACGCGGCGCCCGGTCTCGTCCAACCCGATGTCCAGGACCGGAGGTCCGAGGGAAACCCGGCCCGCCTCGACGGGCGCGGCCGGATTCCGCGCATCCACCAGGGTCACTCCCTTGCCATCCGCCAGGTAGACCGCGCCGCCCAGCGCGGCCACGCCCAGGACGACCCCATGGCTCGCCAAGTAGCCGACCTCCACCGGATTGGCCGGATCGGCCAGCGAGAACACGTGCAGGCCGCTGGCCGAGCCCACGTACAGACTCGCGCCCCGCACCTCCAGCGCGAAGCTCCAGTCCGGGCCGCCGCACCACTTCCAGCCGCAGTCGTCCGGAACCTCGAGATCATCGGCATCCAGTGGCGCGATGGCGCCGCTCGCGGCATCCGCCGGACGGAACGTGTACAGCGAGCCGTCCGTCAGCACGTAGGTGTGGCCGTCCGGGCCCGCAGCTAGGTCCAAGATCCACTCCCACCCCTCCGGCTGCCACGACGCGGCGAGCTGCCTGGGCTCGGCAAGGGGCGCGGTGCACGGCATCTCCCCGCCCGGCGTGGGCGGGCAGGCGAAGGTCCCCAGATCCGAGTACCACTCGCTAAGGCCCCGGCACCGCTTCGAGGTCTCGGCCTCAAGAGCCCCGTCGCCGTCGCAGTCCACGGACCGTGCCCGCTCGTCCTCGCCGCCCGTCGATCTCCAGGCCGTGTCGCTCGGGCCGGCCCGGTGGAACAGGCTGGAGCCATCCGTCGCGTCCGTGAACAGCGACAGGACCTTCCCGTCGTCCGAGACCAGCAGCGCCCGCCGGTCCGAACGCCGCGGGCTCCCGCCGTCCTCCAGCCTCGGCAGCCAGCCGCCCGTGGCCGTGTCCAGCTCCCAGACGTCGCTGCGCTCCACGCCGCCTCCGTCCTCGCCGCCGAACACGACGATTACATCCACGGCCTCGTCGCACTCCGCCTCGAGGAAACAACCGATCTCCGGGCTCCGCCGCGGGCCTGGCCCGGCGAGGAGATCGCCCACGGGCACGACAGCCCGCTCGTCCACGCGGTAGACCATCGTGTTGACCGAGCCTTCCGCACCGATCCCGCCGGCCAGGTACACGCGGCCCCCGCAGCTCGCCAGCGAGAAGTCCGCCAGGGCCGGCAGGCCTTCCGGAGCGGATACCTGGTTCCACCGATGCGCGGTGAGATCGAAGGCCCACAGGTCGCCCTGGATCCCTTCCTCTGTCTCGCCTCCGAAAAGCAGCAGGCTTCCGGAGCGCCGGTCGAACAACATGCCCGAGCCGCTCCGCGGCGCCGGAGCCGCCTCCCCGGTGGGCTCGATCTCCGTCCAGTGAACGACCGGCAGTCCGTTGTCGTCGAGGCCGCCGTGCTCACCGAGCCAGAGGCGTCCGTCCTTCGTTCCGTCCGCCAGCTCTCCGCCGAACAGGGCGATGCCATCCACGGACAACACCGCGTCACTTCCAGGAGAAGCGGCCATGGCCGACACGGACGGAGCGTTCTCGAAAGCGACCCGTGCCGCGGCGAAACCCGTCGTCACCGGGCCCGCGCCATCTCCCGCGCCAACCGAGTAGCCGATGTCCGATACTCCTAGGTCGTATCTACCGACAAAGGCCACTGCCATGCCGCCTACCGACGCGTTTCCCGGCACCTCGGTCTCCGGATAGGCCATCCCGCCGAGCACGCCCGCCGCGGCGCGGCTCAGCGGGTACAGCACGACTCGGCTCTCGCCGAACCCTTCCATCGACTGTTCCCCGGCCGACATATGACCGACGTCGGCGACCGGTGTCACCACGTCTTCGAACGGCACATCGGGCAAAACCCCGGGCAAGACGGCCGTCAGCAGTGGGTTCGGTTTCGATTTCGGGGTTGTCAGTTCGAAATAGCTGAAATAGTTTGTCGAAGCACGAACACAGTCTAGAAGGGGAGGCATCTGGCCATTAGCGCCTGGTCTAAGCCAAATGAAACCGCTTCCGGGTGCTTCTTTAAACGGATAATGTGCGTTGTTTATATTGATTTGGCCCCACCACAGCTCGTTCTGCCAGTCCCAGTAGGTCGTCCGATTGGAATAGGCGCACCCGAAATCCATTATTTCCGGAGCACAGTGCCAAGTCGTCTTGCCAGTGGTATTGTCAATATCTACTATTGACCACTTGTTCGAATCGTACCTGCAATCCGTTCGCGGGCGGTGATCAGATGGCGGCGGCGACGGGAG
>CAYZAI010000232.1:0-7754 GCA_964476305.1 uncultured Myxococcales bacterium | reverse complement strand
GCAGGGCTCGACGCAGGTGTTGCCGTCGCAGGCCCAGCCCCATCCGAGCCCGGAACAGTCGCCGCAATCGAACGAACCGACCGGCCCGCACTCAACCTGGTCGCAGGCGTCGACGCACGTCCCCTCGTCGCAGGCCCAGTTCTCGCCGAGACCCGAGCAGTCGCCGCAGTCCACGCCCAGCACCTCGCCACACTCGACCTCGGCGCAGGCCTCGACGCAGATGCCGTCCTCGTCGCAGCCCCAGTCCGCGTCGTACAGCTCGGCGCAATCGCCGCACTCGATGCCGAGGTTCTCGCCGCACTCCCTCCCGTCGCACGCGTCCACGCAGGCGTGCTGCTCACAGAGCCAGGTCTCCCCGAACCCCGAGCAGTCGCCGCAGTCGATCCCCTGTGACTCGCCGCACTCGATCTCGGCGCAGGCGTCCTCGCACTGCTGCTGCTCGTTGCAGAACTCGGTCCCCTCGCACTCACCGCAGGTGAAGCCGTCCACGTGCCCGCACTCCTTGTCCTGGCAGGGATCGGCGACCAGGCCGGGGTCGCAGCCGACGATGTCGAAGCCGTCGGACTGGTAGAACACCTCGAGTGCGCCGATCTCCCCGCGCTTCTCGGCCTCGATGGTCATCGAGCGCCAGCCCCCGACCCGCGGCGAGCAGACGGCGATCAGGTAGTAGGAGTGCGCGATCGCGCTGATGTAGTCGGTGATGCTGGCGAAGGCGTCCTGCAGATCGTCCGAGTCCTCGGCCCACTCGAAGCCGTCCTTGCCCAGGGCGACGAGCTCGTCCTGGTTCACGTCGCCGCCGAGGCCGACGGCGAAGACGTTCGAGTCGGTGGAGTCCACCGCCTGCTGGGCGTGCTCGGCGCTCGAGGCCATCGCCTCGTCCGTGCCGTCGGTGAACAGCACCAGCGTCTTGGTGTGCAACACGTCCGGGCTGGAGACGGCGTCCAGGACCTGCAGCGCCTTGACGATTGAGCCGTAGAGGTCGGTGGTGCCGAGCCCCTGGCTCTCGGCCAGCTGGTTGAGGGCCGCGTCGAGGCCGGTCTCGTCCGAGGTGAAGTCCTGGACCTGGGCGAAGTAGGCGGGACCAGCGAAGCGGTAGATCGCCACCTTCTGCCCCTGCTGGACGAGGCCATTCACAAGGGTCCGGGCGGCGCCCAGCATCGCCAGCAGGTTGCCGCTCTCGACGATGGAGTCGGACATGTCGAGCAGCAGCAGGGTGTACATCTCGAACTCGACGGCCTGGCTCAGCACCGGGGCCACGTCGCCTTCGGTCTGCATCTCCTGGTCGTCGAGCAGGATCGTGATGTCCGCGTCGGTCAGGTCGGGGATCGGATCCCCGGCACAGTCCGTGGCCTGGAACACGGTGCGGACCCCCGCCGGGGAGACCTCATCGGTCTGGATCTCGGTCAGCACGAGGCAGCGATCGAGCTCGTCGTCGCAGTTGCAGCTCTGGAAGGAACCGAGGGCCAGGCATCCGAGCAGAGCGATGGGAATGGCGCGTCTCATGGCTTTCTCCTCCTTCAGCCGAACTTGGCGCGGAGCGCGAGCAGCAGCGAGTCGATCTGCTGCAGGTCCGGATCGCCGCCGAGGGCGGACGAGGCTGTCTGGACCTCGTCCCTGGCGTCGTCGATCAGGTCCAGGATCGCCTGGTAGTTGGCGGTGTAGAAATGCAGGGTCTGAATCACCTTGAGGGTCTCTGCGTAGAAGACGATGGCGTCTCCCTTCTTCATCTCGGGGCTGGTGCCGACGAGCAGGTCATCGACAGTGACGATGACGGAGTCTGAGCGCTGCTCGTAGGTCTGGGGATCCCGGTGCTCGGCCGTGCACGAGATCTCCTCGCCGCCCGTGACCTCGGGATCGCCGCACGTCGCCAGCACCTGATGGAAGATCATCACGTCGTTGGGCGCGAGGTGCTGGGGATCGACCTCGGCGGGGTTGGTCGAGATCTGCTCGCCGTGGAACTTCTCGATGTACCACCCCACGGGCAGGGTCAGCGCGACACGAACGTTGCGGGCTGCGATGTCGAGGATCGAGACGAAGCGGACGGGATCGCCGAAGAGGCGATCGGCCTCCTCGAGGGTGTCGATGAAGACGTAGGCACCCTTGCCTGCGTCGGTCACCGCGTCCATCAGCGTGTCGTCGTAGCCGTTGCCCGTGCCCACACCGGCGAGGTAGATGCCCTCCTCTTCCGAATCCTCGGCCATGTCCGCGATCAGCTCCAGGTCGGTGATGCCGGCGTTGGCCTGGCCGTCGCTGATCATCACCACGCGGCTCATGCGGCCCGGGGCCTTGTTGATCTCGGCCTTCTGGTAGGCGGTCTGGAGCCCACCGGAAAAGTTGGTGGAGCCGCCGGCGACGAGGCCGTTTATCGTGGAAACCAGGGTCGCGTCGTCCGGGCCGGTCACCGCGTGCGAGTCGAGCAGCACCGACGCGTTCGAGGACCATCTGACAATCGAGACGACGTCGCCATCCCGCAGGTTGGAGGCGATGGCCAGGCAGACCTGCTTCAGGCGGTTGATCGGCGAGCCGCCCATCGAACCGGAAGTGTCGAGGGAGAGCGTGAGGTTCATGGGGCGCCGTTCGTCGTTGGACAGGTTTCTGGAGCGGACGCCGATCTGCATGACGTACGAACCCTCTTCGGACTCGTCGGCCACGCGCATACCGGGCACCACGTTGACGTGGTCGGGCTCGGCCGCGTCGTAGGCGAAGTCGTAATAGTTGAGGAACTCCCAGGTCCGGATCTTGGTGGTGACCAAGGTACCGGCTTCGATCTGCCAGCGCACGATGGCCGGCGAGGCCATCGAGTTGGAGTCGTCGGCGGACAGCCAGTAGGTGTATTGGGCGTCGGGATCGCAGTCGAGGTCCTCGGTCTCGCTGTCGCTCTCGGAGTCCGTGTCGCCGTCGGAGTCGGTGTCCGCGTCCGTGTCTGTGTCCGCATCCGCGTCCGTGTCCGCATCCGAGTCGGAGTCCGTGTCCGCATCCGAGTCGGAGTCCGTGTCCGCATCCGAGTCGGAGTCCGTGTCGCCATCCGTGTCGCCGTCCGTGTCGCCGTCCGTGTCGCCGTCGCCGTCCGAATCCGCGTCGGAGTCGGCATCCGCGTCGGTGTCCGCGTCGGTGTCCGCGTCGGTGTCCGCGTCGGAATCTGCGCTGGCGCCGTCGTCGTCGTCGCCGCTCGAAGCGGATATCGACTCGCACGCGGCCAAGCCCCACGCGACCAGGCACGAGCACAGAATCATCGTCCAGTGTTTCCTTGTCATGGCTTCCCTCCCCGGCCCGGCCGGCTGCTGCGATCGGTTGTGGCAGGGGCTTCTGCACGTCGCGTGCCGAACGCCTCGGTGCAGCCCGCGGTGGCCGGAAAAGGGCGTTTTCGCTGTTTATTCTAAATATCGTGTGGCGTAATTAATGTGCCGCGGTGTGCCGGAATCAGGGCATCCGGATCAGGGGAGGCTCAGGCGGCGGGGTCGGGCTTGGGCCTGGCCTTCGACGCACGGCGGGGGAGCATCTGCAGGATCATCAGGCCGATGCCGACGACGATGGCCGCATCGGCCACGTTGAACGTCGGCCAGTGGCGCTCGACGCCGTCTATGGTGACGTACCATTCGACGAAATCGATGACATAGCGGTAGGCCATCCGATCGATCAGGTTGCCCACGGCGCCGCCGAGCACGAAGGGCAGCGCCCACAGCATCAGCCTATGCTCGGCCGGGGTCTTGCGGTAGAGGTACGGGATGAACGCCGCGGCCAGCAGCGAGACCACGATGAAAAACGGGAAGCGGAACGACTCGGGCACCCGGCCCATCAGGCCGAAGGCGCTCGCGCAGTTCTCGACGTAGCGGAAGTCCCAGAACCCCTCGATGACCGTGATCTCCCTGCGGTGGCGGCGGATGAAGCGCTCCCGCGCCCGCTCCTCGTCGTCCGATCCGCAGACCGGGTACTCGGCCTCGCCGGCGTGGAAACCGTCGGCGAGCAGCGTGTGGTAGGCCCACTGCTTGGTGCCCACGTCCGAGGCGATCGCGAGGACGAACACCACGATCAGCCCGACCAGCGGCTTCTTCCCTGCGGCGCTCACGGGGCACCCCCTCCGGCGTCGAGCGCGCCTTGCGCGGCGAGCCCGGCGACCACCTTGGCGCAGCGCGAGCACAACTCGGGCCGGGCCGCGTCGGTCCCGATCCCGTGCCCGAGCCGCCAGCATCGCGGGCACTTGGCCTGCAAGCTGCGGGTGGCGAAGATCTCGGGGTCACCGTCGGGCCGCTCCTCGATGGTCACGCCGGAGACGAGGAACAGGTCGGCGAGGACCTCCTCTCCCATTCCGCGCAACAGGGCGAGCGCCTCGCCCGAGGCGGCGACGCGGACCTCGGCCTCGAGGGCGTTGCCGATGGTCTTGGCCGCGCGCATCTCCTCGAGCACCCGCGTCACCGCCCGGCGGATCTCGCGCAGCGCGGTCCACCGCTCGAGCAGCTGGTCATCGGCCCACTCGGCCTTTGCCTGCGGGAAGCCGGCGAGGAAGACCGAGGCGGTCTTGTCCGCGCCACCGGGGAGGCTGCGCCAGACGTCCTCGGCGGTGAAGCCGAGGATCGGCGCCAGCGCACGGGCCATGTCGCGGGCCATCGCGTGCAGCGCGGTCTGCGCCGAGCGTCGCCCGTGGCCGCCGGGCTGCTCGCAGTAGAGCCTGTCCTTGATGATGTCGAGGTAGAACGACGACAGCTCCACGGTGGCGAGCTCGATGGTCCCGTGGAACACCTGGTGGAAGTTGTAGTCGGCGTAGGCGCGATCCACGCGCTCGAGCCAGCGGCCGAAGCGGGCGAGCATCCAGCGGTCGAGCTCCTCCATCTCAGCGGCGGGCACCGCGTCCCGTTCCGGATCGAAGCCGTCGAGGTTGCCCAGCATGAAGCGCAGCGTGTTGCGGATCTTGCGGTAGGACTCCACCAGGCTCTTGATGATCCCCGGCGAGAACGCGATGTCCGAGCGGTAGTCCTCGTAGGCCACCCACAGCCGCAGGATCTCGGCGCCGTGCTCCTCGATGGTCTTCATCGGCGGCACGAAGTTGCGCTGGCTCTTCGAGAGGATCTCGCCCTTCTCGTTGGTGATGAAGCCGTGGGTCAGCACCGCCCGGTACGGGGCGTGGTCGCGGGTCGCGCAGGAGGCGAGCAGCGAAGTGTGGAACCAGCCGCGGTGCTGATCCGAGCCCTCGAGGTACAGGTCCACGGGCAGCCCCAGGCCCGGGCGCCGGCCCGCCACCGCGGCCCAGCTGACCCCGGACTCGAACCAGACGTCGATGATGTTCTCGTCCTTGGCGAACGCGGTGCCGCCGCAGGAGGCGCACTTCGTCCCCGGTGGCAGCAGCGCCGCCGCTTCCCGCCGCCACCATTCGTCACTGCCGGCCTCGCCGAAGATCCCGGCCACGTGGCGGATCACGGCGGCGTCCAGCAGCGGCTCGCTGCAGCCGAGGCAGAAGAAGAACGGCAGGGGCACGCCCCAGACCCGCTGGCGCGAGATGCACCAATCGGGCCGGTTCTCGACCATCCCGCGGATCCGATCGTGGCCCCAGGGCGGGATCCACCGCGTGCGGTCGATTTCGGACAGCGCGAGCTCCCGCAGGCCCGTGCGGTCCATCGAGATGAACCACTGTGGCGTGGCGCGGAAGATGATCGGCTGCTTGCAGCGCCAGCACGCCGGATACTGGTGTGCCAGGGTCTGTCCCGGCGGGTTTTGCAGCGATCCGCTCTCGTGCAGGAAGGCGACGATGAGTGGATTGGCCTCGAACACGTGCACCCCGGCCCAGCGCTCCACGTCGGCCTCGAAGCGGCCGTTCTCGTCCACCGGAGCGTAGACGCCGATGCCGTGCTGGGCGCACAGCACGTAGTCCTCCTGGCCGTGCCCCGGAGCGGTGTGCACGCAGCCCGTGCCGGCCTCGAGGGTCACGTAGTCCGCCAGCAGGATCGGGATCTCGCGGTCGATGAAGGGGTGCCGGGCGCGGAGCTTTTCCAGTCTGGCGCCGGCCACCGCCTCACCCTCGGGCGCCGCCGCCACCTCGCAGTCGCGGAAGGTGGTCTCGGCCATGCGATCCGCGATCACGACGCGCTCGTCGCCGACGCGGAAGGCCCGGTACTGGTAGTCCGGGTGCACGGCGATGACCAGGGACGCCGGCAGGGTCCAGGGCGTGGTGGTCCAGATCATCACCGACAGTGGCGACCCGTCCTCTTCCAGCCCCAGGGTGCGAAGCAACGCCTCGCGGTCGATGACGGGGTACTTGACGTAGACCGATGGCGATGAGTGCTCTTGGTACTCGACCTCGGCCTCGGCCAGGGCCGTGCGGCAGCTGGCGCACCAGTACACCGGCTTGTGCCCGCGATAGACCATGCCGCGCTCGACGATGGTCGCCAGCTCCTCGGCGACGGTCCGCTCGTAGTCGCGGTCGATGGTGCGGTAGGCCTCGTCCCACAGCGAGAAGATCCCCAGCCGCTTCATCTCGGCCATCTGGCGCAGGGACCAGTCGACTGCGAACTCCTCGCATCGCCTGCGGATCGAGAGCTTGTCGGCCTGGTCGGCGGGCTTGCCCAGCTCGCGCTCGGCGTTCAGCTCGATAGGCAATCCGTGGCAGTCCCAGCCGGGGATGTAGCGCACGTGATCACCCTTCAGCGAGCGGTACTTGACGACGATGTCCTTGAGCACCTTGTTCAGCACGTGGCCGTGGTGGATGCCGCCGTTGGCGTAAGGCGGGCCGTCGTGAAACACGAACCCCGGACCCTCGGCGGTGTGCTCGAGCAGGCGCTCGTAGATCCGCTCGTCCCTCCAGAAGTCGATGAGCGCGGGCTCGCGCTTCGCCAGATTGGCCTTCATCGGGAAGTCCGTGCGGGGCAGGCAGATGGTGTTCTTGTAGTCGATCATCGAGACAACCTCAGCCGCGGGAATCTTGGCCCGCGAAGACCGGGGAACATAGCACGAAGCCGGTTTCGGGGAAAAAGAAACGAAGAAACGAAGTGAACTCCCGGTTGACGCCATCGACAGCTGTCGCATAATGCCCGTCAATAGGGCTTCGCTAGGCACGGCATTTTTTCAGCTTTCATGAACGCGTTCCGGGTACGGAAATCGTGGGGAAATCGACGGGAGACACATTTGCGAAGCCGAAACCTCCTCCTCGAATCGACAATCGTCGTCGCGCTGCTGATGTCCGCGCTCTCGTGCGCCCCGGGCCAGCGCCTCTCCCGATCCGACAACAGCGAGTACGACGTCGTGGTCGTGGGTGCGGGCATGGGCGGGCTGGCCGCGGCCACGCACCTGGCCGTGGGCGGCATGAAGGTCCTCGTCCTCGAGCAGCAATCCAAGGTGGGCGGGCTGGCCACGTCGTTCACCCGCGGCGACTTCACCTTCGATGTGGCGCTGCACGAGATGTCCCTGGGTTCGGGCGACGGCTCGCTGGTCAAGACCCTCGAGCAGGCGGGCATGGCCGACAAGGTGGAGCTCATCCGGGTGCCCAAGCTCTACAGGGCGATCTTCCCGGGCTTCGAGTTCACCGTGGAAAACGACTTCCTGAAGATGCAGGAGGACCTCTGCGCCCGCTGGCCGGACGAGTGCGACGACATCCGCGCCTACCACGTGCTGATGCACCAGATCCACGACGACCTGATCGCCCTTCGCGACCACTACCGGCGCTCGGCGATCACCGCGG
The DNA here is from genome assembly GCA_964476305.1 of uncultured Myxococcales bacterium. Taxonomy (GTDB): domain Bacteria; phylum Myxococcota_A; class Polyangia; order JAAYKL01; family JAAYKL01; genus CAYZAI01. The sequence continues at coordinate 88 of CAYZAI010000232.1, read as the reverse complement.
CCCTGCTCAAGCTCACCGTGCCGATCAAGCAGCCGACGCTGTTCAAGTATCACAAGTATACCGTGGCCCAGGTCCTCGACGAGTTTTT
>CAYZAI010000231.1:0-7812 GCA_964476305.1 uncultured Myxococcales bacterium | reverse complement strand
ACTTTTTCCGCTTCTATCTCGACGGCGCGCAGCAGCTCTCGGTCTCGGGCACCTACGCCGACTGGACCCAGAGCTGCTATCCGATCCTGGCCGGCTCGCGGCTGCTGCGCTTCGACTACTCGAAGGACGGATCGGGAAACACCGGCGAGGACGCGTTTTATGTCGATGATATCGAGATAGACACTTTTTTCGTCGAGGAGTGCGACGACGGCAACAACGATCCCGGGGACGGTTGCGATCCGGACTGCTACCTCGAGTAGTTTCCTGCGGACGAGAAGGAGGGGAAAATGAGAACGCTCGCGGTGTGTCTGCTTGGTGCCTCGGTTCTGATCCCTGCCAACCTCGCGGCCCAGGAGGAGGGATCCGGCGGCGACGGTGACGGCGACGGCGCACCGGTCGCGGTGGAGTACGTCGTGGACGGCGGCCGGCTGCTGGCGGTCCGCGGCGAGGAGCGCGTCCCCGTGGACCTGGCCGCCCCGGCCCTGGCAGCGCTCAGGGCCGGCCAGCGGCTCTACGTCGCCCTCGGCGAGCACGGCGCCGCCGTGCTCGAGATCGGCGAGGATCCCGCCACTCCCGTTCTGGAGAAGCGTTTCCCCGTGGCCCACGGCCGGGTCGTGGGCTTCCTCGAGATCGATGGGGCGATCTGGATGCGCATCGAGTCCACGGCCGCGGTGCTGCTGGAGGGCGGCGCCCCGGGCGGCGAGGGCGTGGTCGTGATCCCCGCGCCCGGGACCGGCGAGGCGCGGGCCGCGCAGGCGGAAGGACCAAAGCCGCGGGACCTTGGTCGGCCGGTGCGGATCGTCGAGGTTCGCCGCGAGCGCGGCGAGGTCGTGCTCGACGTCGGCGCCCGGGACGGCGTCGAGATCGGCGACCGCTTCGTGGCCTACCGCGAGCTGGAAAGCGACGCCGGGAAGAAGAGCGCCTTCGCTGGCCAGGCCGAGGTGGCCGACCTCGAGGTACGGGCCGTGGGACCGGAGACGGCGCTGGCGACGCTCTGGCGCGGCGACCGGGTGCGGGCCGCTGACGAGGTCCGCCTGGCCGAGGCGGACCGCTCGCCGAGCCGGGCCTATCCCCGCCACATGGCTCGCGTGGGCGAGCTGGCCCTCACGGTGCGGCCCCTGTTCAACGTGGGCAACGAGAAGGGCTTCGGCATGCTCTGCGACCTGACCGCGGCCTGGTGGGGCCGGGGCTGGTTCGTCGACTTCCGGATGCAGCCCCTGGGCTTCGGCTGGACCGACGGCGGGGACGTCTTCTCGACCAGCCTGCTGGCCGAGGTCGGATTCGACGGCCGGGCCTTCGCCATCGGCCTGGGCGGCGGCGCGGCGGTGGTCAACGGGGATCTCGGCGAGAACCTCCTGCACGAGAACGTCTACCGGGCGGTAGACAGCGAGGGCGGCGCCGGCGAGGCGAAGTGGTCGGATCGAACCCGAGCGGCCTTTGCCCTGTCACAGGTCGTGCGCCTGGGCGCCCGCGGCGGCTTCAACATCACCCTGCAGAACCTGCTGCTTTACTACGACCCGCCCGCGAGCGCCGGCTCGGACTACGAGGAGAAGAACGCCGGGTTCTACTACGGCGGCACCACCGGCCGGATCACCATCCCCCTGGCCTCGCGCGTGGACATGTTCCTGGGCGGCGGCGGCGGGCTGGTGGGCTACTTCTTCAGCGAGGTCGGCGTGTTCGTCTGGGCGCGGGGCAACGGCGACGCGGGCTCGATCGGGGTCACCGCCGCGGGCGGGTTCGCCGGGATCTGGGGCAACCTCGAGAGCACGGAGGGCGAATACGGAACCAACAACGTCTTCATCCTCGGGCCGATGATCTCGCTGGGCCTGACCTACCGCTTCGGCCCGTCTGAGGGCTGAACGGCCTCCCCTGTCCCGAGGCGTTCACGGCCACTTGGCACGGCTCGAAGAGCTACTTCAAGGAGCAGTCCCAGACGGCGATCGTCCCCACGCCGGGGTCGGTGCCGCCGACCGCGTAGAAGGGTCCCCCCGAAGAGCCGAACATCTTCGTCACCGTGAACTCCCGGGTCGGGGGCTCGATCTCGCTCCACTGGATGCCGTCATAGCCCAGGAGGACGCCCTGGGTTCCGGCCGCATATCCTTCCGTGGACGAGAAACCGAACGCCGTGTCCAGCATGTGCCCGGTGACGGGCTCGAGGTCCGCCCAGGCCGTCCCGTCGAACCGCGCCATGCGTCCGGCGGCACCCAACGCGAAAACGTTGCTGCTCCCGCTCCCCCAGAGCGCGCGGAACGGCTTCTTCTCGTCCCAGTTCCCCTCGATCTGGGTCGTCCACGTCGAACCGTCGTAGTAGTTGATCTCACCCCATCCGTCTGTCACCCAGACCTTGGTCCCCGATATCCCCCAGATGTCCGTAGTGTTGTGGGTGATGTCGCAGATCATGGTCCAGGCGGCGCCGTCCCAGTGGTAGATGTCCCAGGAGCCGGGGCCGGAGCCGAAGATGTCGTAGGGACCCGTTCCCCACAGATGGCTGAACACCTCGTCGCTGCCAGGGATCACGTGGGCTGTCCAGCTGGCGCCATCCCAACGTACGGAGCTCGTGAAGATCTCGTCGTCCGACGGGGCGTAGACCGCCGCCCCTCCGTCGTCCGAGACGTCGCGCAGGAACTCCACGGCCCCGTTCTCGAACCGCATGACCGTGCCCTCTCCCCCGACCGCGACGAAGGAGTCCGGTCCGGTCTGCCAGGCGTCGTTCAGGAACGGGGGCTGGAGACGGGCGCTCCGGTCGAACACGGAGGGCCAACGCCAGAAGATCCGACCTCCCGCGCCGACCAGGAGGTAGGCCTCGCTCGCCTCGTCATAGTGTACCGAGGCGATGGTTTCCAACGGATAATTGAACTCCCCGTCTTGCCAGCAAATCAAGTTCAGCGTGCTCGTCGAGAACCCACACATGGCGGCATTCCGGCCCGAGGCCCGGACCGACGTGGAAGAAGACGGCCAGGCGCCCAGGAAGTCGACCCTCCCGTACCATTCCTGTCCCAGCACCCGGGACCAGGCCCCGTCCCGGTGGATGAGGATCGTCGCGTGATCGCCGACCGCGACCATCTCGCCCGTTTCCGCCCGGATGATGTCCCGGAGCCGGCTGGTGACGCCGCTGTCGTGGGCGATCCACCCTGCGCCGCCGTTCTCCAGGATCGTCCCGTAGTCCCCGACGGCGTACAGCGTGGCGCCGTCCCCCCACAGTCCCCTCAGCGCGGCTCCCGTGCCGCTCTCCATCTGGGACCAGCCGCTCCCGTCGTAGGCCAGCACGCGCCCGCCCTCGCCGACCGCGTACACTTCGCTGCCCGATCGGCCCCAGACGTCGAACAGGTCCCGGCCCGTGCCGCTCTCCATGGACGCCCAGGCCTCGCCGTCCCAGTGCAGCACGGTCCCCCCGTCGCCGACGACGAACAGGTCGCTCGGGGACGATCCCCAGACCGCGTTCAGATCCGTGCGAAGGCCGACGTCCGTCCTCGACCAGGCGTCCGAAACGGAATCGTAGACATAGACGGCGCCTCTGTCACCGACCACGATGGCGTCGTCCGCGGACGAGAAGAACCCGTCCCGGAGCTCTCCGTTCAGCTCGACCCAGCAGGAGCCGTCCGCGTCCGCGTCGCCATCCGCGTCGCCGTCCGCGTCGGCATCGGTGTCGGCGTCCGCGTCGGCATCCGCGTCCGCGTCGGCATCGGTGTCGGCGTCCGCGTCGGCCGACGAGCCCCACTCGTAGGCGCCCATGTCCGCCAGGGTCTCGATGGTACCGATCTCCGGAACGTCCACCCGCGGCAGCCCGTCCTTGTCCAGCGCCGGGGCCGCGCCGTCGTTGGCCCGGTCGATGCAGGGCGACGTTCCCTGCAGGTGGAAGTCGTGGAGGCGGTACGTCATTCCCGCCGCCACGGACCCCGTCAGGTCCCCCAGCACGTACAACGTCGTCTCGTCGTTCCCCAGCACCGCCCCCCATTTGCCCGACTCCACGCTCGCTTCCGCGAGCGAGGATCGGTGCACGCCGGCGGCCCAGGTCGCGTCGAGATCCGTCAGGCGGGTGCGGCAGCCCGAGGGCTCGTACTCGACGGCGTCCCACGTCCCCTCGTGCGAGGGATAGCCGACGAACTCGGGATCCCCGGCGATGTTCCCCGGTCCGACGTACCCGCCGGACACGTCGCTGTAGCTTATGTCGATGGTGCCCGTCCCGGTCAGCGCCGTCAGCGGATCGGCGTTGTCCCGGATGATGCAGTTGACGATATCGACGTCGGCGTCCTCGTTGGCGACCAGGCTGCCTCCCGCGTCGAGGCTCCCGACGACCACGTTGTTCACGAAGGTCAGGGTCCCTTCGTCGGCCCGCGCGGCCTGCCGGCCCCCGAACAGGCAGTTCCCGATCACCACGCTCGCGCAATCGGCATCCACGTAGGAATGGCTGAAGACGCTGGCGTTCACGGTCAGGGACGCCGTTTCGTCATAGATGTCGCAGCTGGTCCTCACGTAGCTGTTCTCGGCGAACCACGAGCGATCCACGTCCACCTGCGCCCCGTGATCGGCGACGACGCCGCCGTTGTCGTGGAATTCGCAGTCCGACACCTCGAGGCTCACCTCGGGGCCGCTGCCCATGATCCTGCCGGGACCGATCAGGCTTCCAGAAATCTCGTTGGCGATGCTGCTCGAGTTGCCGCTGTCGACGAGCACGCTTCCGGACTCGATCACGCAGTCCACGACGCTGGCACCCGTTCCCGACAGGCGCACGTCCCAGCCGCCGTTTTCCCGGATGAAACAGCCCCGGATGAGCCCGGTGGAGGTGGAGACCCCCGCGCCGTAGTCTTCCTCGTATTCGCAGGAGTTCCCCTCGAAGAGCGAGTCCACCACCTCGCCGCTGCCGAAAAGGACCGCGCCCCAGCCATCGGTGTAGTTCATGAAAAAGCCGCAGCGCGCGGCGTTCAGGCTGGACGCCCGGATCGCCCCGCCGCCGTAGTACCCGTTCGATCTGTTCCAGACGAACGTCGAATCCTCGACCGCGACGTCCGGACCGTAGATGGCCCCGCCGTCGCTGTCCGCGGTGTTCGCGAAGAACGCGCTGTTCAGCACGACGACCTGCGTGCCGCTCTCCGCGCCGATGGCCGCGCCCGTCTCCTCGCACGTGTTGTTCTCGAAGACGCAGTTTCGTACGACGACGCAGCCGGAAGCGACCGTCAGCCCCGGATTGCCGTCCGCGATCACGACGCCGTCCAGGGTGCCGCCGTCCACGGCCTCCATCACGTGCCGGCCGTCGCTGGAAGCGGGAACGTCCGATGCCTTCCCGCTGAGGACCGTGGGGTTGTCCTGCCAGTCCCGCTGCTCGAGATCGGTCTCCCAGCCCTCGAAGCCGCCGTAGATCTCCACCCCGTCGTACAGGAGCACGGGCCCGCCACTGGAGTTGGAGAGGTAGGTCCCCTCGGCGACCCAGACCTCGCACGTGCCCGAGAGGAGAGCCGCCTCTTTTGCGGCGTCCACTCCGTCCTGGAGGACTCGGAACGCCGTCGCCCAGGAAAGGCCGTCCGCGTCGTCCGGGGTTCTCCAGTCCACGAAGAAGATGCAGGCGTCCTGTGGTTCCGTGCCGCTGTCCGTGTCCGCATCGGTGTCCGAGTCGGTGTCCGAGTCGGCGTCCGTATCGGTGTCCGAGTCGGTATCGGCGTCGGTGTCGGCGTCCGTGTCCGCATCGGTGTCCGAGTCGGTGTCTGAGTCGGTGTCCGCGTCCGCATCGGTGTCGGCGTCCGTGTCCGTGTCCGCGTCGGTATCGGCGTCCGTGTCCGCGTCGGACCCGCCGCCCCCGCCGTCGCACCCCCAGCCACCCAGTATCGTCATCGACGTGAACAGCAGAAGAATGGCCATCTTGGGCATCAGGTGCCTCCTCGTTTTCTTCTCGTGCCGACCCTCGATTCATACCATTTATCAGTTGCGCCCGGGTAGAATGAATCCGTGGCGACGCCGGAGATCGTCCGATTTCCCGGTGATGCCGGATTCCGAAATCCCGGGGTTCCTTTGATGTGAACATGTTAGAATGCCGTTCCTGAAGGGGGCGGCCCGACCGTAGCCCAGAGGGAGAGCGATGAAGACGAGATTCACAGGCGCGATGGCGATGGCCCTGGGGCTGGCCGGGCTCGGGCTGCCCCGGGCGGCGGCGGCCGAGGACACGACGGACGCCGAGGCCAAGCAGGTCTACCAACAGGGCGTCGATGCCTTCGAGGAGGGGCGCTTCGACGAGGCGGCGCGGGCCTTCCGCAGGGCCAACGAGCTCAGGCCCTCGTGGAAGCTCCTGTACAACATGGGCCAGAGCGAGGCCGCGGCGCGGCGCTACGGCCTGGCCCTCGACGCCTTCGAGCAGTACCTGGTAGGCGGTGGCGACGAGATCCAGGGCGATCGCCGGGAGGAGGTCCTGGCCGAGATCCAGCGGTTGAGGGTCCTCGTGGGCGTGGTCGAGGTCCAGGCCCCGGACGGCACCGAGTTGCTGGTGGACGGCTACTCGTACGGCAAGACGCCGTTCGCCGGACCGGTGCGGGTGGCCGCGGGGGAGCACGAAGCCGTGCTGCGTCTTGGCGACGAAGTGCTGCTGGAGAAGAAGCTCGGCATCGCGGGCGGAATGACCACGACACTGACGGCCGGGGCCGGGTCCGAGGCGACCGCCGCGCCACCCGGCAACAAGACGAAGCAGCCGGCCGGGGAGCCCGTGCCAGAGGCCGGAGAGCCGGAAGCTGGCGGCGGCGGCCGGGTCTGGACCTGGGTCGCCCTCGGAGTCGGCGCGGCGGCGCTCGTCGGTGGCGGCGTCACCGGCGGGGTGGCCATGGGCCGCGAGAAGGACCTGCTGGCCGACTGCCCGGACAACCACTGCCCGGCCTCCCTGAAGGGCGAGGCGGACACCATTCAGACCATGAACCTCACCGCGGACATCCTCTACGGTGTGGGCGCCGCGGCGGTCATCGCGGGCATCGTGCTGTTCTTCGTCGAGCCCACGGGCGAGGCGGAGGCCGAGGTCGCCGTGGTGCCCGCGACCGGCGACGGCCTCGGGCTGTCCGTGACCGGGAGGTTTTGACCATGAAGATCCCGTACTGCCTGATCCTGTCCGCCCTGGCGGCGGGTTGCAGCTTGCTCAGCGACGTCTCGGACCTGGATTTCTCGGGCGATGACGACACCGGGACCGACGCCGACACCGACACGGACGCCGACACGGATACCGACACGGACGCCGACAGCGACACCGATGCCGACGCGGACGCCGACGCCGACACGGACGCCGATACCGATACCGACACCGACGCCGACGCCGACACGGACGCCGATACCGATACCGACACATGGCTGGTGGGCACCTGCGAGTATCCCTATGAAATACTGGACGAGCTTCCCATTTTGGTGGGGGAGAGCACCGTCGAGCAGGGGAATTTCTTCACGGAGATTTGCGGTTCGAGCTGCTGCGGTGGGGGGGATTTCGTCTTCCTGTTCACGTCTCCATCGACGGCGTTCTACGAGTTCACCCTGACCAACGAGGGCATCTCCGGCCAGGTGGCGCTGTCCATGCTCGAGATGTGCGTGGACAACACCTCCTGCCTCGCGGATACCTCCGGGGCCAGCGGCTACGGTGCTTCGATTTCACTGACGCAGCAACTCGACCAATGGCAGATGGTCTACCTGGTGGTCCAGGGGATGGAGAACGACGGGGAGTTCACCCTGGGCGTGGACATCATCCCGAGCACGGGAACCGGCATCTGCGACGCCCCCTACCTCGTGCTCGTCAGCGAAGACCCGTGGATGCACTCGGACACCACCGAGGAAAAGGCCGCCGTGGTGGACGAC
>CAYZAI010000230.1:0-7817 GCA_964476305.1 uncultured Myxococcales bacterium | reverse complement strand
CCGGTCCTGACCCCGGTTCCCGGTTCGGTGACCCGTCCAAGTGAGAAGTGTCCGGTCCTGACCCCGGTTGGGAGGTTGGGAGTCCAAGTGACAAGTGACCGGTCCTGACCCCGGTTGGGAGACCCCGGTTGGGAGTTGGTACGAGGAGACAGCGCGAACGGCTCCGCTTCGAGCCTCATTCGGTTGACAGGCTGGCGGGACCCGCCCAGACTCGCGCGCCATGGATGAGACCCCCGTCACGACCGTCGCTCGCCGCGACTACCTCTTCGCCTGCGGGCTGGCCCTGGTGGCGGCCGTGCTCGGCGTGGCCGCGCCCCCTCCGGACGGGGAGCCGGTGCCCGGGGGCCGGACCACCATGCTCCTGGTGGCGCTGGCCGCGGTGATGATCTTCGTCGTCGCGGCGCGGCGGCTCAGGGGTGCGGCCAGGGGGCCTGGTGCCGACGACCGGGAAGTGGCCTCACGGCTTCGCAAGATGACCGCGGTCTGGCTGGCCCTGGCCGCGTTTCTCGGAGCGTCCGTGGTCCGCGCGCCCGCCCTGGTCCTGTGGTCCGGCGGCCCGGCCGCTCTCGACGCCCCGCAGTGGCTCGTCGCCGCCGCCGGCTGCGCGATCGTGATCGTCGCCGCCATCCGCGGCCTGGCCCTCCTGCTGCGCTGAGCTCCTATTCGATCTCGACGGTGGGGCAGCCGAACTTGGCCGAGACGAGGTCGACGTCGCCGGTCTTCAGCTCGTCGCAGTAGTCCCCGCAGAACTCCATCGCGGTGTGCTCCGCGTTGGCCCAGTGCCAGCCGTCGAGCTGGTCGCAGTCGCCGTCGTCGCCGATGTACGGCACGACCTCGCCGTCGAAGTAGAAGTTGACCTCGTCGGGATCCACCTCGTCCCAGTTGATGTCCAGCTCGTAGCTGCAGCTGACGATGGCCTCGCCGATCATGTCGAAGGCGTCCAGCAGCTCCTCCTCGTTCAGGGCGTCGATGTACGTGTTGATCCCGGTGCCGCCGTTGGCCGCGATCGGGTTGAGCTTGGTCCAGTCCACGCCCCCGCCGAACCCGATCACGAACGTCTTGACCCCGTTCGAGAGCAGCTCGGCCGACAGGTCGCCGAGCTCGACCGCCGTCGCGCCGTAGGCCGGATCGCCGCAGGTCTCGGGCGTGTCCAGGCAGTTGCAGTCGAGCCCGCAGGTGTCCGAGCCGTCCGAGATCAGCAGCAGGTACGGCTGGGCGTCCGGATCCGCGAAGCCCGTCGCGTAGGTCGGATCGTTGAAGTTGTCCATCCCGCACCACATCGGCGTCATGTTGCCCGCGTCCGGCGGCGGGTCCGTCGCGGCGAGGTAGCTCGCCACGGCGGTGTTGTTGCCGTCGGCGCAGTCGACCTGCACGTCGAAACTCACGCCGCAGTCGGCGATGAGGCCGACGTCGCCCCACTGCGAGCCGTCCGGGAAGTAGTCGAAGCCGAAGCGCAGGTAGGGGCTGGTCCAGCTCGTGAGCACCGTGTCGATGGCGCCCAGCGCCTGGTCCCAGCGCGTCGGCGGCGCGTCGGCGTTGGTGACCATCGAGCTCGACCGGTCGAGCAGGATCATCAGCGACACCGGCACCGGCTCGATGATGAAATCGTCCTCGTCGCAGATCGTGCCGGTGCCCGAATCCGAGTCGGAATCCGAATCCGAATCCGAATCGGCGTCGCCATCGGTGTCGGCGTCCGTGTCTCCGTCCGAGTCGCCGTCCGAGTCGGATCCCGCGCCCGGGTCTGCCTCCCCGCCCTCGCAGGCCGGGACGCCCGCGGCGACGAGCAGCGCCAGCGAACAGACGAACGATCTGGATTGTGTCGACATGGGTCTCCTCCTTACTCGACGTTCGGGCCGCACAGGGCGCCGTCCTCGATCTGGATGTTCGTGCGGAACGTGTTGAACAGCTCCCAGCTCGGCTTCTCGTGCTGAGGGATGGTCCCGTCCTCGCGGACGTTTGTCACGTGGTAGGTGTGCTGGTTCCAGATCCGGCGCGCCTGGATCCAGCGGTCCTCGACGTCGCGGATCACCTGCACCGTCGGCGAGGTCTCGTCGTACACCGTGTTGGAGACGACGACGATCTCGGCCGAGCCGTCGTTGTCGATGTCCGCCACCACCGGGTACTCCGAGAGCGTGCCGCTCGCCCGCGGGGTCTGGAGCAGGACGCCGCCGTTCCCGTCGAAGATGAACATGTCGTACTGATCCGCGTACATCGCCTCGGCCGTTCCGTCGCCCAGGAAGTCGAACGCCGTGCCCGCGGCGATCCCGCTCGAGTCGTCGACCGGCGAGGACCAGACGATGGACGCATCGGCCTCGTACAACGTGTACCAGGAGGCGGAGCTCGAGGCGAACTCGGCCTCGCCGTCGCCGTCGAAGTCGTGGATCGTCGCGGGTCTCAGCCAGGCGGTGAATCCGACCGCGACGCCGGTCGGCCGCTGGTCGGCGTACTTGGTCGTGCCGTCGTGCTCGAGCACCGAGATGCCGTTCGCGTTCGTGACGAGCACCTCGGGCAGCCCGTCGCCGTCCAGATCCGCGACCTGCGGGTAGCCGGGCGCGATCGCGGGGTTCAGATAGTACTGCGTGCCGTCGTGGTGATAGGCCGCGTGGCCGAGCACGACCTCGAGCCCGGGCTCGCCGTCCAGGTCCGCGGCGGTCGTCGCGGACCAGTTCCCCGACGGCTGCGGCGCGGTCCACAGCAGGTTGCCGTCGTGGTCCGAGACCATGTTGCCGGCGATGATCTCGACGTCGCCGTCCTCGTCCAGGTCCGCCAGCGCGATCGCTCCCGAGTAGGTGCCGTTGTTCACGTCCGTGCCGGTCCACGCGGCGTTCCCCTGCCACTTGAGCGTCCCGTCGTGCTCGAACGCCATGAGGTGACCGTCCGTGCCCGCGCTGACGATCTCGGGGATCTTGTCGCCGTCGATGTCGCCTATGGCCGGGGTCACCGTGTGGTCCACGGCAGCGGCGAACTGCAGGAGCAGGGCACCGGTCGCGCCGTCGAGCACGTAGATGTGGCCGGGCATGCCCGCCCAGCCGTAGCTCGACGACGCCACGACGACCACGTCCGGGGTGTCGCAGAGATCGATATCCCCGCTGTCGTCGTCGTCGGTGAGGTTCGCGACGAGCGGCGTGACGATGCTGTAGACTTCTGCTCCGTTCCCTTCCCAGATCCACTGCACGTCGGGCTCGAAGCTGTCCGGCGGCGCGGTCTCGGTGCACTCGGCGACGGATCCGAACTCGTCCTCGGGCACGTCGCAGCTGTCCGTGTCGCCGTCGGAATCGGTGTCGGCGTCCGAGTCCGCGTCGCCGTCGCTGTCCCCGTCCGCGTCCGAGTCCGTGTCCGCGTCGCCGTCGCCCGCATGGGTCCCTCCCCCCGCGCTCTCGCAGGCTGCGAGGCCGAGAACGACGCACGTGCAGACTGCCAGAAACAGGCCGAGAGCTCCGACCCGGACCGACAGAGTCCGAAAAACCGCTGGTCCCATCGTCTTTCTCCCTCTTCTCTTTCGCGCGGGACGAGGCGGGTCGCCCCTACACCGGCGGCTCGTACTCGCCCTCGCAGACGCCGACCTCGAGGATCACGTACAGCAGCACGTGCTCCTGCGGCGTGATCGCGGACTGGGCCACGTGGGAGGTCTCGTACACCGAGTAGAAGACCTTGCCGCAACCCCAGTTGTAGGTGGCGATCAGCGGGGAACCCGGGTAGGAGCCGTTGTCGACGACCCACATCTTGGGCAGGACCCAGTAGTCGTCCTCCTCGAGCCCGTAGCCGTCGTTCACGTCATTCAGCGAGTCGATCTTCACGTAGCCGTCGGTGAACGGCACGTGCGCGGCGTCGGCGACGCCCACGACCTCGAGCCAGGCGGCCATGTCGGGATCCAGTGTCTCGCCAGTGGTCGAGTAGGCGCTGCTGCTTATGCGGCCGATGTCGAACAGCGAGGGCGAGTCGTTGCCGTAGTAGTCGATGTAGCCGGGGAACGGCGCCACGTTCCAGAGCGCCACGCAGCAGGAAGTGTACTGCTTGCCGCCGCCGTAGACGTACTCGCGCAGCATCTCGGCGTGCTGGTTCGCGAAGGCGACGCCGAGGTGGGTCGCGAAGCACGGGAAGAACAGCATGTGGTACTTGTCCAGGTCGGCCTGGCTCGCGAACAGCTGGGACGAATCCGGGTATCCGGCCTGCGTCGCGCTGTCGTTGTAGAGATCGAACTTCTCGGTTCCGAAAACGAGGTGGCCCGAGCCGTCGAGCACGCCCAGGCCCAGCTTGGCCAGCAGGTCGTGGGACCGGTCCCAGGACTCGATCAGCACGCCGTATCGCGGGATGACGTCGAGGCCGTCGCCGCTCTTCTCGGCGGGCAGCGTCGTCGTCTCCGCCGGGATGTCGGTCACGGTGCCCGCCACGACCTCGATCTGCCGCTGGCGCCGGAAGAACCCCTTGCGCGTGACCAGGTTGTGCGTCCCGGCGAGCGCGTCCGCGATGGTCCAGCTCCCGTCCGGGCCGGAGAGCGTCCACTTCTTGCCGGTCATGTCGTCGCACTCGTAGCAGTAGATCTGCTCCGGGATCTCCTCGACGTCCCCCGCCGCGAGGTAGACCAGGGCGCCGGAGATGGGGGTCGTGCCGTTGGGCGCGAGCACCGTGCCCCGGATCGTCCCCAGGGCGCCGGGATCCGAGTCCCCGTCCCCGTCCGCGTCCCCGTCCGAGTCGCCATCCGTATCGCCGTCGGAATCCCCGTCCGAATCCGCGTCGCCCTGCCCCGCATGCTCCTTGCCCTCGCACGCGGGGAGACCGGCGGCGAGGAGCAAGGCGAGTGAACTCATGGTGAGCTGACAGCGTATCGACATCGGTCCCCTCCCATCGTTTCCGCGCGGCATCGCCTCGCGAAGGCGGTCCGGCCGCCTTCCATTCTACCCCATTTCCCGGCGCACCCGGTGAAAACTTCGGCCAGCCCGCCGCGGATTGACACTGCGCTTTCGCTGAACCAAACTCGCCGCTGCATGACCGCCCCGGACCAGCCACCCCGAGCCGACGTCCCGACCACGGAGGTGCCCCCGCAGCCCGACCTGCGACAGTCCTTCAGCCACACGCTGCTGGCCGCGGCCTTCATCCTGCTCGGCGTGACCAACCCGTTCGCGCGGCAGGGCACCGAGGCCTCCTTCCACACCTGGATGATGGCGGCGCTGGCCGTGGTGGTGGCCCTGAGCTGGTCGTTCCTGGTACGCCGCTGGTTGCAGTGGCGCCGGCTGCCCGAGGGGATTCGCGCCCGGGTGGTCCGCTCCCTCGAGGACCTGCGCCAGCGGGCGGTGAGCCACGTGCTGATGGCGCTGCTCGCGCTGCTGCTCTCGGGGTTCGCCCTGCTCGGCCGCCTCGAGGTGCTCGGCGATGGCGCCCCCTCCGCCAGCGAACGACTGTTGCTCGGGTTCGGCGGCCTGGTCGGTGTGGGCGCGGTGGCCGTGGCGGCCCGCTGCGCGCGGGATTTCCTCGCCCTCGGACGCGTGTCCCGAAAGCCTTGAACCCGCCAGGCCCCTGGAGTATGTAGCCTTCGGCCTTCGAGAACCCTGCGGCCAGCCGCACAACACGTCGTTTCAGGGAGGTCCAGATGAGACACTACTTCGAAAAGATGGACGACATCGGCAAGCCGCTCAAGCCGGCGGCCGCCGAGCGGATGGCCGAGAGCGCGGCGCGGCTGCGCGAGGTCGAATCGAGGCTCGACGCCGAGGTGGAGCGCGTGAAGGTGGCGGGCATCCCCGCCGAGAAGGTCCGCTCCCGCGGTGAGCTCACGGGCTGGGATCGCTTGGCCTACCTCGTCGACGAGGGGACCTGGTGCCCGCTGCACACGATCTACGACCCCACGGGCAACGAGGAAGGGACCACCGGTGTCATCGACGGCCTGGGCAGGATCGCCGGCAAGTGGGCGGTTGTCGTCGCCTCGAACAACCAGACCCTGGCCGGCGCGTGGATCCCAGGGCAGGCGGACAACATCCTGCGGGTCACGGACCTGGCCAAGCGCATGCACCTGCCCCTGGTCTGGGTGCTCAACTGCTCGGGGGTGAAGCTGCCCCAGCAGGAGGAGGTCTACCCGGACCGCCGCGGCCACGGCGCGCCGTTCTTCCGCCACAACGAGCTCGAACAGATGGGCCTGCCCGTGCTGGTGGCGATCTTCGGCACGAACCCGGCGGGAGGCGGCTACCACGGGATCAGCCCGACGGTGCTGTTCGCCCACAAGAACGCCAACATCGCAGTGGGCGGGGCCGGCATCGTCGGCGGCATGGCGCCCAAGGGCGGCTTCGACATCGCCGGAGCCGAGCAGATCATCGACGCCCAGCGCAAGCTGAAGGCCAAGCCTCCGGGCCGGGTCGAGATCCACCACGACGCGACCGGCTTCTTCCGCTATGTCTACGAGACCGAGCAGGAGGTCCTGGACGGCCTGAAGAGCTACATGGCCGAGATGCCGGCATACGCCCCGCGCTTCTTCCGCGTGGCAGAGCCGGCCGAGCCGAAGTACCCGGCCGAGGATCTCTACTCGCTGCTGCCCTTCGACCAGAAGCAGACCTACAAGGTCGAGGAGCTCATCGCCCGGATGGTGGACGGCTCCGAGCACCGCGAGTACCGCCCGGGCTACGGCCCCGAGGTCTACACCGGGCTGGTCAAGGTCGACGGGTTCCTGTGCGGCCTGATCGCCAACCGCCAGGGCTTCCTCGGCGCGGGCTACCCCGAATACGCCGACTACCCGGGCATCGGCGGCAAGCTCTACCGCCAGGGCCTGATCAAGATGAACGAGTTCGTCACGCTCTGCGGCCGCGACCGCATCCCGCTGATCTGGCTCCAGGACACCTCGGGCATCGACGTCGGCGACCAGGCCGAGAAGGCCGAGCTGCTCGGCCTCGGCCAGTCGCTGATCTACTCGATCCAGAACACCGACATCCCGATGATGCTGGTGGTGCTGCGCAAGGGCACCGCCGCGGCCCACTACATCATGGGCGGGCCCCAGGCGAACGACAACAACGCCTTCACCCTGGGCACGCCGGCCACCGAGATCTACGTGATGCACGGCGAGACGGCGGCGGTGGCCTCGTACTCGCGCCGGCTGGTCAAGGACAAGGACGAGGGCAAGGACCTGCAGCCGACCATCGACAAGATGAACGCGCTGGCCCAGCGCTACCACGACCGCTCGCGGCCCGAGTACTGCGCCAAGCGCGGCTTCGTCGACGAGACCGTGAAGCTCCCCGACCTGCGCCGCTACCTCGTGGCCTTCGCCTCGGGCTGCCACCAGAACCCCAAGGGCTTCTGCCCCCTGCACCAGATGATCCTGCCGCGCTCGATCAAGGGCTGAAGCGCAGCGAATCGGAAAACCGTCGAGCCATCCGCAACTAACGGGCATCGACCAACCAGGCCAACCAGGAGGGGATGCCATGCGCCACGTGAAAAGATCGAAGTATAGGGGGGCGAATGTACCGATCCTCGCGGGGATCGCGGCGTCTTTCATGGCGGTGCTGTTCCTGCCCGCGACGTCGCTCGCTCTGGATCCGCCCGCTCCCCTGAACGTCCTTTTCGTGGCAAACGGGTACTACGTCCAGGAGACGCACATCGAGGATCACTTCCTCGACCTGGGGTACGCGGTGACGAAGCTCAAGGACTACCAAATCAAGGGGACCACGAGCCTCGCGCCGTACGACCTGATCGTGCTCACCGAGTTCGCGCCGAGCGTCGGGACGGCGGGCATCGACAACATCAAGGCGTCGGCCAAGCCCGTGCTGATCGTCGAGTACTGGGACTTCAACTACTCGAGGAAGCTGGGTCTGACGACGAGCGCGAGCTGCGGCTACGTG
>CAYZAI010000229.1:0-7866 GCA_964476305.1 uncultured Myxococcales bacterium | reverse complement strand
CCATGCTCGATCCGTTCGCTGCGAGTCGCGACGAGCAGGACCTCCGTCTGGTAGTTGCCCACGTAGCCGGTGAATTCCACGACCAGCGCGTTGGTCAGCACGCGGATGTTCGGATCATCCTGCACGGAAGCGATCAACGACCGCATGAATCGCCGCACCTCGCGTCCGTCGGTTGTGCGGCGCAGGTTCCATAGGTTGCCGCCGAGGCGGTCGGCGCGTTCGACAATCACGGACCTGAATCCCTGCCGGGACAGCTCCCGCGCCGCCGTCATGCCGGCCAGACCGCCGCCCACGATCAGGCAGCCCGGGTTGACCGAGACGGTCACGTCGTGCAGCGGCCGCGCCAGCGCGACCTTGGCCACCGCCATGCGCGTCAGGTCCTTGGCCTTGCGCGTGGCCCGCGCGTGGTCCGACCGGTGGACCCAGGAACACTGGTCGCGGATGTTGGCCATCTCGAACAGGAAGGGGTTCAACCCGGCTTCACCGATGGTCTGCTGGAACAGCGGCTCGTGCGTCCGCGGCGAGCAGGAGGCGACCACGACGCGGTTCAGGCCGTGCTCGTGGATCAGTCCCTTGATCTTCTCCTGCGCGTCCTGCGAGCAGGTGTAGAGGTTCTCGTCGGAAAAAACCACGCCGGGAAGCGTCCGCGCATATTCGGTCACCCCCGGCACGTCGACGATCGAGCCGATGTTGGTCCCGCAGTGGCAGACGAAGACCCCGATCCGCGGCTCCTGACCCGAGACGTCGATTTCCGGGACCTCGGCTTTCACGGACGTGCCGGTGTGGCGCGCGGCGGTGAGCTCGCCGCTGGCGCAGGCCGCCGCGGCGGACGCCTCGGCGACCGTCTCCGGGATGTCCTTGGGGCCGGAGAACGCACCGGCAACGAACACGCCGGGCACGCTCGTCGCAAGCGGCGAGATCACGTCCGTGGCGGCGAAGCCGCCCTCGGCCAGGTCGATGTTGAGTCGCGCGGCCAGATCGCGGGTTTCATCGGCAATCCGCATCCCGACCGACAGGACGACCAGATCGAACGTCTCGGTGTCGAGTTCGCCGGACTCCGAGACGAAGCGCAGCTCCAGGTCCTTCGTGAGCGGGTCCTCGAAGACGCGGCTGACCATGCTGCGTTCGTAGCGCACGCCCGCGGCCTTGGCGCGGTCCACGTACTCGTCGAAACCCTTGCCGAAGGCGCGCAGGTCCAGGTAGAAGATCGTGGTCTCGACCTCGCCGAGGTGCTCGGCCGCGATCACGGCCTGCTTCGTCGCGTACATGCAGCAGACCGACGAGCAGTAGCCGTTGCCGCAGCTCGTATCCCGGCTGCCGACGCACTGGATCCAGGCGATCCGCCGGGGCACCTTCCCGTCGGCGGGGCACTTGACGTGCCCCTGGTACGGACCGGACGCGGAGAGGATGCGCTCGAACTCCAGGCTGGTGACGACGTTGGGGTAGACGCCGTAGCCGAACTCGCCGCGGATGCGCGGGTCGAAGGTGTCGAAGCCCGGCGCGAGGATCACCGAACCCACCTCGACGGCCCGCGCGTGGGGCCGGTCCAGGTGGGTGATGGCGCCGGCCTGGCAGGCATCGACGCAGAGGTAGCACTCGGAACAGATCCCGCAGGACAGGCAGCGCTTGGCCTCGGCGACGATTTGCGCCTCGTCGAACGGCCGGCAGACCTCGTCGAAGTCGCGCGCGCGCTGGTCCGCCTCGCGGTGGCTCTCGGACAGCCGCCCGACCCGTTTCACCTTCAGCGGCGGGACCGCGGCGACCGCCGCCAGATCGCGGCCCTCGCGCAGATCCCGGCCGCGCAGGTAGCGATGGATCGATTCAGCCGCCTCCTTGCCCGCCGCGATGGCCTCGATCACCGTCGCCGGACCCAGGACGTTGTCGCCGCCGGCGAAGACTCCCGGAATCGCGGTGGCCCTGGTCCCCGGATCGGCGACCAGGAGGCCTTTCTTCGTCGCGGCCTGCTGCTGGTCTTCGGAGAGGAACGACAGGTCCGGGTACTGGCCGATCGCGGAGATGACTGTGTCGCACTCGATTTCGTACAGCTCCCCCTCGATCGGCACCGGCCGGCGCCGGCCGCTGGCGTCGGGCTCGCCCAACTCCATGCGCTGGCAGCGCACGCATTGGACCGCACCCGATCCAGGAATTTCGATCGGCGCGGCCAGGAACTCGAAGCGGATGCCCTCTTCCTCGGCCTCGCGGATCTCCTCGGGCAGAGCGGGCATCTCCTCGCGCGTGCGGCGGTAAAGCACGGTCACTTCGGCGCCCAGGCGCAGGGCCGTGCGCGCGGCGTCCATGGCCACGTTGCCGCCACCGATCACGACGACCTTGCGGCCGATCTCGACCGGCTGGCCCAGGTGCCGCGCACAGAGGAAGCCGTAACCGGACAAGACGCCGTCCAGCGTCTCGCCGGGGACCATCAGGCCCCGCTCGGCGTGGGCGCCGGTACCGATGAACACGGTCTTGAAGCCCAGCCTGCGCAGGTCGTCCAGCGTCAGACTCTTGCCGATCGGCTGCCCGGTGCGGATCTCCACGCCGGCGCGGCGGATGTAGTCGATCTCAGCGTCCAGCACGTGGCGCGGCAGGCGATAGGGTGGGATGCCGGTGCGCAGCATGCCGCCGGTTTCCGGGCCCGCCTCGAAAATGGTCGGCCGGTAGCCGTTGATCGCCAGGTAGTACGCGGCAGAAAGACCCGCCGGCCCGGAGCCGACGATCGCCACTTTTTCCATTCGCTTGGTCACCGGTTTCGGCGGTTGCAGATCCAGTTGCGGTTCGAGGTCGGCCAGGAAGCGCTTGATCGCCCTGATCGCGACCGGCTGGTCGTACTGGCCACGCGTGCACCCGCCTTCGCACGGATGATGACAGACGCGCCCGCAGACCGCCGGCAACGGGTTGTCCCTCTTGATCAGCGCCAGCGCCTCCTTGAACTTCCCGGCCGCCGTCAGCGCGACGTACCCTTGCGCGGAGACGTGCGCGGGACACTCGACCTTGCAGGGCGCCGTGCCGCGCTTGTCGATGGAGTAGGCATTGGGGATCGCCTGGGGGAAGCGCTTCCAGATCGCCTTGCGTTCGGACAGGCCCTCGTCGAACTCGTTGGGCAGGACCACGGGGCAGCTGTTCGTGCACTCGCCGCAGCCGGTACACTTGGCCGGGTCGACGTATTTCGCGCGGGTGGCCAAATCGAGCGTGAAACGGCCGACCGAGCCGTGCAGGGCGGCCACCTCGGTGTGGGTCAGCAGTTCGATGTTTGGGTGCCGGCCGACCTCGACCAGCTTGGGCGACATGATGCACATCGAGCAGTCGTTGGTCGGGAACGTCTTGTCCAGCTGCGCCATCCGCCCGCCGATGGCCGACGCTTGCTCGACCAGGTAGACCTTGAAGCCCGCGTTGGCCAGGTCCAGGGCGGCTTGCATGCCGCCGATCCCCGCCCCGACCACCGCCACCGCGCCGACCGGCCCGCCGGCGCCCTTGTCGCGTGCGATCATCGGCGGCCCCCCCGCAGCGCTCATGACAACCCCCGCTCGCGCAGCAACGGCCGCGGATCGACCAGGTGCTTGCGCAGCCACTTGTCCAGCCCCGGCACACCCAGGGCCAGGGCGACCAACTCGGTGATGAAGAAGACCGGCAGGTTGAACACCTCGCCGCGCTCCTTCTCGATCTCCTTCTGGCGCGTATCCAGATTGGACTGGCACATCGGACAGTCGGTGACGAAACAGTCTCCGCCGGCATGCTTGGCCGCGGCCATCAGGTTGCCCGAGAGCTTGTGCACCACATCCGGCCGCGACACCGCGAAGCTTCCGCCGCAGCACTCGGTCTTGTGCGACCAGCGCACGACATCGGCGCCCAGGGTCTCCAGGACCACGTCCAGCGTCGTCGGGTCCTCGGGGCGATCCGCGTCGACGATTTTCGGCGGACGCGCGGACAGGCAGCCATAGTAGGGAACGGCTTTCAGGCCCGTGAGCGGTCGGGTCGTCAGTGCGCGGATCGTGTCCAGCAGGTGGTTCTCGGCCAGGATGTCGTGCAGGTGGATGACCCGCACCGGATGATCGCAGCGGGACTCTCCCAGCTCTCGGGAGAAGTCCTTCTCGGCGAATTTCAGGCGCGAGTAGCAGGCCGCGCAGGGGACGACGAGATCGTGACCCTCGCGATCGGCCAGGACCAGGTTCACCGAGGAGAGCAGCCGGGCCAGGCGGTCGTCCAGCATGTGCGCGCTGGACGCGCCGCAGCAGGTCCAGTCCGGCAACTCCGTCAGGCCCACTCCCAGGTGGCCGCAGACGGCGCGGATGCTCTGGTCGTACTCCGCACTCGTCCCGCAAAGCGAGCAGCCGGGGTAGTAGCTCAGGTCCAAGGTCAGTCTCCTTTCGCGGCGAGGTCGAACAGCCGCCTCACCGCCCGGTCCCTGCCCAGCCGCGGGGGAAGGATCCTGAGCCGTCCACGCCGGAACATCGCGCCGCCCAGTTTCGCGTCGGCGAAGAAGCGGCCGGTGGCGAACTTGTAGCGCATGATCAACGACAGCTCGTGGACGCGCCCGCGGCGGATCTCCTTGACGAAAGCGTTGTGGAACTTCTCCACAGCCCGCTCGGGACATGTGACACCGCGCTCGCGCGACTCCTGCCGGAGCACGTCCATCAGGTGCGCGATCTCGATCTCGTTGGGGCAGCGGGTCGTGCAGGTCTGGCAGGAGGCGCACATCCAGATCGAGCGGCTCTCGAGCACCTCGCGGTCGAGACCCCATTGGAGCATGCGGATGACGCGGTGAGGGGGGAGGTCCATGAACGACAGCATCGGGCACCCCGCCGAACAGCGCATGCACTGGTAGCAGGCGTTCACGGGCACCCTCCGCGCCACCAGCTTCCCGGCCAGTCCGTCTTCCTGGGGTACGAATTCGACCACCGACTCGGTCATTTCGCCTCCGTTTGCTCCGTGGCTGCCCCGAGCAGGGGTGCGACGAAGTCGATGATGAAAGTGGTCCCCTCGCCCGGTGCCGACTGGCAGTCGATGGTGGCGCCGCAATCCTGGAGGATGCGATAGCTGACCGACAGGCCCAGCCCCGTCCCCTTGCCGACTTCCTTGGTGGTGAAGAACGGATCGAAGATCCGCATCCGGTTGTCCGGCGTGATGCCGCAGCCGGTGTCCGACACGGTGACCCGCACCTTCTGGGTCTCGGGCACGTACCGCGAGGCGATGGTCAGCGTGCCGCTGCCGTCCATCGCCTCCGCCGCATTGATCACCAGGTTGAGCAGCACCTGGTTCAGCCGCGAGGCCGACGCAATGGCCGGCGGGAGGTCCGGCGCCAGGTCGAACACGACGTTGACGTTGTGGAAGATCGCCTGGTTGCGGATCAGTCCGATCCCCTCCCGGATGATGCGATTGATGTCGGTCGTGTCGCTGGTCGATTCGTCCTGCCGCGCGAAGTCCAGCAGCTCGCGGACGATCGTCTTGCAACGGGTGGTCTCCGAGACGATCCGCTCCAGGTCGGCGCGGTGGGGGCTGTCCTGGGCGATCTCCTCCAGGATCATGCTGGCGAAGATCAGCACGCCCGAGAGCGGGTTGTTGATCTCGTGGGCCACACCGGCGGCCAGCTTGCCAACCGCCGCCATCTTCTCGGAGTGGACCAGCTCCAGTTGCTTTCCCTGGAGCTGGCGCTCCATCCGCTCGCGCTCGCGCAGGTCGGTGAAGGTGCCGAAGGTGGCCGTCTCGTTTCCGTCCTTGTCGTAGATGATGCCGCCCGACAGGCTCACGGGGATCTCGCGGCCGTCCTTGGTCAGGGAGATGACCCGGTGCTTGAAGCACTTGCCCTTGCCGCCGTAGCCGTCGCTGCGCATCTTGTGCAGGATGGCGCGGGCCGTGCCCTCCACGTAGAGGCCCAAGGCATGCAGGCTCGCGATCGCCTCGCGCTCGGTGTAGCCCAGCAGCTCCTGCGCGCTGCGGTTGAAGAGGATGATGTTCCCTTTCATATCCGCGGCGATGATCCCGTCCGGAGAGCTCTCAATCAGCCCGTTCAGGAAGGCGTTTCGCTCGCGCAGCTCGCGCTCCACGCGGGCGCGGGCAGAGACGTCGCGGATTGAGCAGTAGATCGGCCGATCGGCTCCGCCGGACCGCCGGTAGCAGATCTCGATCCACTGCTGCCTGTGCGGCCGTTCAACGACCTCGATGTGCATCTCACCCGCTGGCCCGTCGATCGCTCGCCGGCGGAGGCCCCCGAACATCTCCCGTTCGCTGGCGAGGATGAAATCATCAAACGGTCGACCGGCCATCTCCTGGTGCTCGGTCCCCAGCAAGTCGCCCGCGGCCTTGTTGGCGAACAGCACCGTCCCGTCGTCGGCCAGGACCAGAAGGCCACACAGGCTGGTATCCAGGACCGCCTGTAGATCGTCGGCTGCCTCTTTCAAGGCGGTCTCCGTGCCGTTCTTTGGGATCTTGTCCATCACTTCCCTTTACCGAACGATGGCGTCCAGGATCTCCGGGATCTTGTGCACCCACCCCACCGGCTCGATCACCACCCCGTCGGCGACGCCCTTCATCGCGTCGATGAATTCGGCCGCCGCCAGGACACCGGCCCGGGCCTTGGTTTCGGCGTTCGCCAGGCGCTCGATGACGTGGTCCGGAACCCGGGAGATCCCCGGAACCTCGTTCAGGTATCGGGCCATCCCGACGGACTTGAGCATGATCACCCCGACCAGCACCGCCGCGCCCAGCGGCCTGGCCCGCTCGACAAGCGCGCGCGTCCGCGCGGCGTCGAACTGCGGCGACACCACGAAAGTGGAACAGCCCTTTCGCGCGAGCTCGCCCATCCGGACGAATTCGCGTTCGATCTCGGTGTCGTCGTCCAGCCATTCCACCGCGGCGGCGATGTTGAAGTCCGTCCCGCCGGCCAACTCCAGACCCGCGCCGTCCCGGCCACGGTTCAGCGCGGTGGCCAGCTCGACCAGGGCCATCCCATCCACGTCGTGGACCGGCCGGGTCAGCGGATGGTCGCCGAAAGACGGGTCCTTGCCGTTCTCGAACAGCACGTCCCGCACGCCCAGCGACCACGCGCCCAGCAGGTCGCCCTGGACCGCCAGCCGGTTCCGATCGCGACCGTTCATCCCGAGGATGGTGCGCATCCCCTTCGCCGAGAGTGCCGCGCAGGCCGCCAATGGAGTCATGCGCATGATCGCATCGGTGGCGTCGCCGACGAGGACCGCGTCGATCCGGCCTCGGAGCAGCTCGGTCTGGGCGACCAGGACCGAGACGTCCGAACCCTTGGGCGGGTTCAACGCCACGGCGATCGCGAACCCGTTTTCGTTCCAGAACCGCTGCGCGTTCATTCGGCCTCCTTGTGCTGCGGCGAGCTGCCGGGCGAGCGACCGATGGCGCTCTTGACCGCCAACGCCAGGTCGGACGGCCCGAAGCCCTTGACATGGTAGTAAAAAACCTTTTGTGCTCGAATTTCCTTTTCCAGTTCCGCGGTGTTGCGGGCGGCGCTGACGACGATCGCGATGGCCGGATCGAGCCCGCGGAGGATGGATATCGCTTCCGTGATGGGCAGCGGACAGCCGTCGGCGTCCAGGACGCAGAGCAGGACCTTCCGTTCGCGAACGACACGGACCGCCTCGGCAAAGCGGGCGACCTGGACGAGGTCCACCGGTTCGCCGGCCAGCCACTCGTTCAGGTTCCGGTGCAGACCCGGTTCCTCGTCCACCAGAAGTACGCAGGGATACTTCACAAGCCTTTCGGTCGCGTTTTCCATGGATAGTCTTGCCAATGCTCTAACAAGAGCTGTGCCAGAGTCCTTCAACCGGGTAACAAAAAAGGCAACATCTTGTTATGAAACCTCTTTCCTCATCCAACAGACCGGTTTCGGTATCGTCTTGGATTGCTTTC
>CAYZAI010000228.1:0-7925 GCA_964476305.1 uncultured Myxococcales bacterium | reverse complement strand
CGTACACCGTGAGGTTGCGGTGAACGATGTCGTCCTGGGGCACGTAGCCGATGTGCCCGCGCATGGCGTCGAAGTGGGCGTGGAGGTCGATGCCGTTGACCAGGACGCGCCCCTCCGTCGGACGCATGTTCCCGTTCATGTTCTCCATCAGGGTCGTCTTGCCCGCGCCGGCTGGTCCCATCAGAGCCACGAACTCGCCGGGCTGGATGGTGAACGAGACGTCCCTGATCAGCCGGATGCCCGGCTTGACGTCGTAGACGATGCCCTGGACGTCGACGCGTGTGGCGAGCCGGAGATCGTCGCTCTCCACCTGGCCGTCCGCGGCCAGCCGGAGGCGGGTCGGGCCGACCTGGATCCGGTCCTCGGGCCGTACCAGCACCGGCGCGCCGACGCGCTCGCCGTTCAGGAAGGTGCCGTTTGCCGATTTCAGGTCCTCGAGCAGCCAGCCTTCCTTCTTCAGGGTGAGCCGCGCGTGGTGGCTCGAGACCATCGGGTGATCGATGACGTGGTCATTGTCCGGGGCGCGGCCGACCGCGATCTGCCCCTTGGTCGCGCGAATCAGCTGGGTCATGCCGTCGGCCCTCCGCCGGCCTCACCCGGGAAGAGCACTGTCAGCTTCTGTCCCCCGACCCAGATGTGCTCGCCGTTCGAGAGCTGGTGTCGCTCGGCGAGCTTCTGGGCCGCGGCGGATTCGGTCCCGGCCGGGCCCCAGTAGGTGCCGTTGGTGGAGCCGAGATCCTCGACCCACACGCCGCCGCCCGCGGCGAGCTGTACGTCGATCCGTGCGTGCTCGCGGGAGATGCCCTGGACCTCGAGGATCACCTTGCAATGGGGCTCGCGCCCGACCAGGTTGGCGCCCTCGACGAGATCGATCTCCTTGCCCTCGGGCAGCAGCAGCCGAAGCCCGACTGCTGGGGCAGAGGGGGACATCGCCACCGTGCGGGGGGCCGGACCCGCGGGGGCCGCGGGGGTCGCGGGGGCCGCCGGGCCGGGCGCCGGCGCCGGCAGCGGGGCGTTCGCCGACTTGGGCTGCACCTTTGCCTTGCGGCGGCGCAGCACCATCGCCAGTACCGTGACCAGGGACAGCCCCACCAGGACGAAGACGAGCACGATCAGGGTCGCGCCCGCCTCGGCGCCCTTGGGGGGCTTGATCACGTCGAACTTCACGGGGCTCTCCCCGGTCTGGCCGAAGCGGTTGACCACCTTGACCACGGCGGTCTCGACCTTGGAGTTGAGCGAGGCCACGAGGCGGAAGGGGCTCTGCGAGTCGAGGCTCACCGGGATGTCACCGACATAGGTCTTGACCTGGCCGGGGCCGCCGCAGAAGCCCTTGCCGTCGATCGTGAGCTTGAGATTCTGATCGTCGATCTGCGTGCGCGTGGCCTGGGGAGGGTAGAGCGCCGTGATCTCGGGCACCGGCGCGGGCTGTGAGGTGGCGTTGTACTTCAGCCCCTCGGTGTCCTTGCCCTCGACCTTCAACATCGAGATGTGATCGAAATAGGGCTCGGGCTTGTAGCAGGGGAACAGCACCTGCAGGTAGAACTGGCTGCGTATGCGGTTCCACATCAGGCCGACGAACTGCTTGTTCTCGGAAGAGGAGCGCCGGAAGATCGAGCGGCCGCCGGTGTTCATCGAGAGGTCGTGGGCGCTATTCTCGATCTTGTGGGAGTTGCGCGGATCGTCATACTTTTTGTCCAATTTGTACATGATGGTGAAGAACGGCACCTTGCCCGCGGCGTAGGACTCCTGCACGCAGTCGCCCTTGCCCTCGCCCTTGTCGGCGCCGCCCGAGATGACGACGATCACCCTGTACTTGTCGTGGATCGTTTCCGGGAAGTACTTGAGCCCCTCGGTCAGGGCGTTGCAGATCCGGGCTCCGGTCTTGTCGTCCTTGGGGGGCAGCTCGACGGCATCGATGGCCGCGGTGGCCTGGGCCCGGTTGCTGGTGAACGGCAGGTTGAGCCGGGACTCGCTGAAGCCTCCGATGGCCGGGAACGAGGCCACGGCTATCTGATCGCGGTTCGGGTCCATGTAGCCGACGATCTGCTTGGCCAGCTCCTTCGCGGCGCTCCACTCGTTGGTGTAGGACCGCGAGCGATCGATCATGATCAGCACCCGGGCGCCGGCCCAGCCCGCGGCCACGTTCTGTCGGTTCAGGATCCAGCCGCCCTGGTCGCCGACGAACTCGTCGACGCTAATCTCGAAAGCCGTGGCGGGCAGATCGCGCCGGAAGGCGCCGCCCTCCTCGACGTCGATGAAGACCGAGACGTCCGCGGGGAAGCTCTGGGGGTTGATCTGCCAGTGCACCTCGCGCTGTCCCAGCGAGACATGGGGAAGCGCGAGCACGACCAGGGCCGCCAGCGCCGCGAGCCCCGGGACCGGTGTGTTTCTGTCTGCTGTTGCCATGGGCTTTCCACCTCTCGTGTTGTCGATCGACGATAGTGGTCTTTGGAATCGGCCACATATTACCGCACTGTCAGGCGGCGCGTCCACCCCGGGTTGGCCCGAAGGCGATTGCGAACCCGTGACAACTGGACTAGAAATATCTGGCACGGATCCATCCATTCCGCCGCACGGGCCCAGTAGGTGGGGGGGGCCAGGGAGTCACGCCATGATCCATTGTCTCGGCCGTATCGGAGTTTCCGCCCTGGCCGGCCTGGCGGTCGCAACAGCCTGTCACGAGATTCCGACAGGCGGCGAGGGAACGAACGCCGTTCCCGCGGCTGCAGGTGACTTCGACGCTTGGCAGGAGGCCGCGTCCGGCGCCGGGCTCCCCCTGCCGTCCGGCCTCGAGCACCTGCTGCGCCCGGGCATGCCGGTGCACACGGTCCGTGCCCTCGGCGTTCCCGATTTCCTCTGGGCCAGTCGCCGGGCTTCGATCGAGGTACTGCGCGCCAGCGGGCCTCGCTCGCCGGCCGCGATGGCCCACGAGTACCTCGCGCTGCTTGCTCCGCTCTATCGACTGACCGGGGACGAGCTGCCCACCGCCAGCACCCGCTACGTGCACGACACCGGCCGCGGCGGCATCGTCGTCAAGATCGTGCAGGAGGCCTGCGGAGTTCCGGTCTTCCGCGGGGAGGTCGACGTGCTGATGAACCGGGATCTCGAGCTTGTCGCGGTCTCGGGCCATCTCTCACCCCACACGGCCGAGCTCGGCGTTCCCGAGTTCGCGATCGGCTTCGAGGAGGCCCACGCCGCCGCGCTCGGCGGCCTCACGGGGCGCGATGTCGACCCGTCCCGCATGGTGCTCGAGCGGATCCGCGGCGCCGAGCGGTACTACTCGGTTGCCGGGCCCGTGGCCGAGCCGCTGCTCGCCGAGCCGACCCGAGTCAGGCGCGTGCTGTACCAGATGCCGGATCGCCTGGTTCCCGCCTATCACATGGAGATCAACACTTCGCGGCCCGCGGCGGACGGCTCGGACTGGCACGCCTGCGTGGTTGCGGCGGATGACGGCCGCCTGCTCCACCGCAGCGACATGGTGGTCGATGCCGACTACCGGGTCTGGGCTGACGCCGCCGCCGCCGGCGTCCCCCACCCCGGACCCCACGGCGACCAGGGTACGCCGCACCCGACCGGCAACCCCGGGGACTACCCCGAGCCGGCGTTCGTCGACCCGATCCTCGTGTCCGCCGACCACGGGCCGATCAGCACCGGCGATCCCTGGCTGCCCACGGGCCAGGACGAGACCGTGGGCAACAACGTCGATGCCTACGTCGACCTGAACGAGCCCGACGGCCTGGGCGCCGGCGACTTCCGGGCCGCCGCCGTGGAGCCGGGATCGTTCGACCGCACTTACGACACGTCGCTCGCGCCCGACGTCGATCAGGAACAGCAGATGGCCGCGATCACTCAGATGTTCTACACGATCAACTTCCTGCACGACTGGTACTACGACAGCGGCTTCGACGAAATCTCGGGGAACGCGCAGGCGGACAACTACGGCCGTGGCGGCCTCGGGGGCGACCCGATACTCGCCGAGGGGCAGGACTACTCGGGCACCAACAACGCCAACATGATGCCCGGGTCGGACGGAACCAGCCCGCGCATGCAGCAGTACATTTGGAGCTCCCCCGCAGTGCTGGTCGTCGCCATCGAGGATCCTGAAGCCATCGCCGGCGACTACCCCGCCGCGAGCGCGGCTTTCGGCCCGTGGACCTACGACGTGACCGGCGACGTGGTGCTGGTCGACGACGGGACGGACACCGCGACCGACGCGTGCGAGCCGCTGGTCAACGCCGGCGAGATCGCCGGCAACATCGCGCTGATCGACCGCGGCACGTGCACCTTCGCCGACAAGGCCGTCCGCGCCGAGCAGGCGGGCGCCATCGGCGTGATCATCGTCAACAACGAGGACAACGAGGTCTTCACCATGGGTGGCGACGATCCGGGCCTGACCATCCCCTCGATGATGGTCGGGCTCTCGGACGGCGACCTGTTCAAGACCGCCATCGGCGAGGTCGGGACGCTGATCGCCAGGATGGCCGCGGACAACACGCCGCGCGACTCGACCATCGACAACGGGATCGTTGCCCATGAGTGGGGCCACTACCTGCACTACCGTCTCGTCGCCGATGGCGGGGGCGTGGGCAGCAACCAGTCCTCGTCCCTCAGCGAGGGCTACGCCGACTTCTCGGCGATGATGTTGACCGTCAAGGAGGGTGACGACTCGCTCCCCGGCAATGGGGGCTTCGGAGGCGTGTACGCGGCCTCGACATACGTCTCCGCCGATTTCTACTTCGGCATCCGCCGCTACCCCTACTCCACGGACATGACCAGGAACCCGTTGACCTTCCAGCATATCGAGAACGGCGTGGCCCTGCCCGACGGCATCCCCGTGTCCTTCGGCGCCGGCGGCGAGAGCAACGCCGAGGTCCACGGATCGGGCGAGTTCTGGTGCGTCTGCCTGTGGGAGTGTTACGCCGCGCTGCTAGGCGATCCGGATCTGACCTTCGCCGAGGCCCAGGGCCTGATGCGCGACTACCTGGTGGCCGCCCTCAAGATGAACCCCGTCGATGCCACGTTCACCGAGGCCCGCGACGCACTGCTGGCGGCGGCCTTGGCGGCGGATCCGGATCACTTCGACCTGTTCGCCGCCGCCTTCGCCAAGCGTGGCCTGGGGCTCGACGCAGTCGCGCCGGCGCGCTATTCCGACGACCACTCGGGGGTCGTCGAGAGCTTCGATCCGATGACGACCTTCGGCAATCTCCTGTTCGTGGGAGCCGACCTGGATCAGCTGGTCTCGGTCTGCGACGGGGACGACGTGCTCGACGTGGGAGAGACCGGGCTGCTCAGGGTCCGGCTGAAAAACACGGGGCTGGTCACGCTCGAGACGACCACGGCGACGATCACTTCCACCGACGACGTGACGTTCTCCAACGGCGGTGCGATCAGCTTCGCGGCGTCCAGCTATTCGGACGTGGTGGAAGGTACGGTCGAGGTGACGCTCGATTCGGCGTCCGGCATCATCGACCTGGACTTCGACATCACCTACGACGACGGATACCCCGATGTCTCGCCAGAGACAGAGACCGTGGCCTTCCGCGCCAACACCGACTCGGTGCCGTTCCAGACGGCGGTCGATGACGTGGAGGACGGCAACGACGGCTGGCTGGTGGTCAGCGACGTGGGCCACAGCGGGTACTGGCGCGTCATGGACCTGGGCGGCGACCAGGGGCATGCCTGGTACGGCCCGGACGTCAGCGGCTATTCCGACCAGTCGATCGTCTCGCCACCGCTCCAGGTCAGCAGCAGCGCGTCGTTCGTGATGTCCCTCGATCATCGCTACTCCTTCGAGAGCCCGCGCTACGATGGCGCCGTGATCGAGGTGTCGATCGACGGTGGCGGCTGGCAGGACATCGGCGATCTGGTGGACGCTGGCTACGACGACGACATCGAGACCTGCTGCGAAAACCCCCTGAGCGGCCGGCCCGGCTACGTGGGCGAGTCGCCGGGCTACCCGGGTTTCGAGAGCATGTCCTTCGACTTCGGCACCGCCTTCGCGGGGAGCAGCGTGCGGGTGCGCTTCCGGGTCGGGTGCGACGCGGCCGCCGGCGGATTCGGCTACCAGGTCGACGACATCGCGTTCGCGGGCATCACCAACCTGCCGTTCTCGGAGCTGGTCGCCGAGTCCGACGTCTGCGAAAGCCCAGGCCTGCCGGGCGACGCCTGTCAGGCGGCCATCGACCTGAGCGTCGGGGAGATCCACGCTGGCGATCTGGAGGACAAGACGCCCGGGATCACCGTCCCCGACACCTGTCTGCCCGCCGAGACTTCCGGGCCGGACGCGTTCCACGCCGTGGATCTGATGGCCGGCCAGACGTACGCGGTGACCCTCACGCCGGCCGAGGATGACCTCGCCCTGGTGATCTGGGACGGCTGCGGCCCGGACGACGAGTGTCTGGTCGGCCTCGACGAGGGAGGCGACGGCGGGGAAGAGTACGTCGAAGAGTTCACCGTGCCCGGGAACGCGACCGTGGTGATCCAGGTGATCGATCCCGAGCCCACGGATCCGGACGCCGGCGTCTCTGGTGAGTACGAGATCCTGGTGGAGAACGTCACCAGCGACATCGACGTCGACACCGATGCGGACGCCGACAGCGATACCGACAGTGACACCGACGCCGACACCGACGCCGATGCCGATTCCGACACCGACGCCGACAGCGACACGGATTCCGCTGCCCAGACGCAGCAGTTCTCGCCGGGCGACTCCGGGTGTGGCTGCCGCGTGGTCGCGGACCGGCCAGCCCCGTTCGGCGCGATCCTCGGCCTGCTGGTCGAGACCTTCTAGCCCGCCGCGACTCCCGTCGAGGCTACGCCGGCCCTGCCGTTTTCACCCGCGTTGGCACCTCGCCCGGATGCGGGAACCTGCCGGTCCTGGCCTTCGAGTACACCAGCCTTCCGTCCACCTCGACGTCGAAAACGCCGCCCGATCCCTTGATCAGGGTGACCTCCGCGCCCAGCTCCCGCTCCAGCTCGGCTGCCACACGGGCGGCCTGGGGGCCATAGTCTCAGCTCGTGCAGTAGGTGACGCGCGCCTTCATCGTATCCTCCTCGAGTGATGTCGAAGTGCCCGGACGAGGGTAGGTGCGATCGGCGGGAACGACAAGTGCGGACCCGGATTGACACCCGCGGGCGGCGGCGACTAACCTCGGGCCCATGTCACGACTGCCGGCGCCGGGCCTGAGGTCCAAGATCGTCGTCTCGCTGGCGCTGGTGCTGGCCGCGTTCATCGTGCTCACCGAGATCACCGTCACCCAGCTCGCGCGGGTCTCGCTGGAACGTCAGACCGAGGCCGCGCGGGAGGTCGGGACCGCGGCCGTGGCCGCGGCCGTGGCCGAGCAGGCGCGGGAGAGCCTGCCGGGCCTGCGCCGGCTGGTGCTGTTCTACCTGGTCACCGGGGCTGCCCTGGCGCTGGTGCTGGGCTCGCTCTTGATCTCGCGGCAGGTCGTCCGGCCGCTGGGCGGGATCACGCGGGCGGTAGAAAGGGTCGCGGAGGGCGACCTCGGCATCCGCGTGCCGATAGAGGGCTCGGGGGAGCTCATCGACCTTGGCGTGAGCTTCAACCGCATGACCCACTTCACCAACTTCGTGGTGGCACATGCCCATCTGGCATTGCTCGGCGCGTTCACATTCCTCGGCATGGGCCTGATCGACTACATCATCCCGCAGGTGATGAAGCGTCCGCTATTCAGCAGTCGCCTGGGAGAATGGCAGTACTGGCTGATCGTGATCGGATTCCTGGGCTTCTTCTGGGCGCTGACCATCGCGGGCTTCATCCAGGGACAGGCCTGGATGCGGGGCGTGCCTGATATCAACGTGCTGCCCATGATCCAGCCCTTCTTCATGGCTCGCGCCATCTTCGGCGCCATGATCGTGCTTTCGGGAATCGTCCAGGCCTTCAACATCTACAAGACGGTCAGGAC
>CAYZAI010000227.1:0-7942 GCA_964476305.1 uncultured Myxococcales bacterium | reverse complement strand
CTTGACGACCTTCTTAACCGGTTTCTTTGCGGCGGCCTTCTTCTTCGGGGCGGCCTTCTTCGGTTTCGTAGCCATGTTGGAACCCTCCCTGTTGGCTGTTTGAAACGATTATCGGTGCGTTTTTCCCGGTTGTCAACACAAAAAAGCAAAAATTTAGCTAAAATTTAGCTTCTATTAGGCGATCTTACTCCTAATTTGCGCATAATTACCTATCTGTATTCAATAATCACTAATATTATCATATAGATACAACTTTGGTGAAAAGTGGAAAGCCCTGGCGCAATCTCTTGTCCAACCACGGTTTTTCTTCTCCCGTCGCCGGAGAGAGCGACTCGGGTGGGGCAGAGGTGATGGCGTCGGCGAACCGACTGCGCTCTGTCGCACAACTGGACGGATGGTCAAGTCGTCTCCGCCTTCGGCCAGAAGCGCTCCGCCGGTGTCGCGCCGGGCAATTGTCGTTGAAAATGCGCCTGTCGAAGGTATAGTCTTTCGGTGCGTCGGCGGCGAAACTTGCGGTGACCGACGAAGGAGCGGCATGGACGATCGGGAAGACAGGGAAGCCGGGTTCGAGGAGGGGGCACCGGGCCCCGGGGACGACCGGAACGGCGAGAGCTACGACGCCGAGCAGATCACGGTCCTGCACGGCCTCGAGGCCGTGCGCAAGCGCCCCGGCATGTACATTGGCGACGTGGAATCCGTCGAAGGCCTGCACCACATGGTGTACGAGGT
Source organism: uncultured Myxococcales bacterium (assembly GCA_964476305.1). Taxonomy (GTDB): domain Bacteria; phylum Myxococcota_A; class Polyangia; order JAAYKL01; family JAAYKL01; genus CAYZAI01. The sequence continues at coordinate 7,213 of CAYZAI010000227.1, read as the reverse complement.
CGTCGACAACTCCATTGACGAGCACATGGCCGGTTTCTGCGACACGATCAGTGTCACCGTGCACTTCGACGGAAGCGTCACGGTCGAGGATAACGGCCGCGGCATCCCAACGGGCATCCACGCCGCCGAAGGTCGACCTGCGGCCGAGGTCGTGATGACCACGCTGCACGCCGGCGCCAAGTTCGGCGACGATTCGTACAAGTACTCCGGCGGCCTCCACGGCGTCGGCGTCTCGGTCGTCAACGCGCTGTCGGAGTTTCTGCACCTCGAGATCTGGCGCGAGGGCACCAGCTGGTACCAGGAATACGAGCGGGGAGCACCGGTCGCGCCGCTCAAGCAGGTCGGCGCCACGCGCAAGCGCGGCACGCGGATCACCTTCCGGCCCGATCCACAGGTTTTTCCCACCACCGAGTTCTCGTTCGAAACGATTGCGACACGACTGCGCGATCTCTCGTTCCTCAACGCGGGCCTGCGGATCCTCGTCGCCGACGAGCGGGGAGAGGGTCGGCGCAGCCACTTCCACTACGAGGGCGGCATCGGATCCTTCGTCGAGCACCTGGTGCGCAACAAGGTCGCGGTCCATGAGGACGTGATCTTTTTCGCCGACGCCCGTGACGAGATCCAGGTCGAAGTCGCCTGCCAGTGGACCGACGCGTACCAGGAGAACATCTTCTGCTACACCAACGCGATCTTCAACCGCGACGGCGGCACGCACCTCACGGGCCTCAAGGCCGCGCTGACGCGGACGCTCAATGTCTGGGCCCTAGAAAACAAGCTGGTCAAGGAGGGGCAGGGCGGGCTCTCCGGCGAGGACGTGCGCGAGGGGTTGACCGCGGTGGTCTCGGTCAAGCACCCGGATCCCTCCTTCAACAACCAGCCCAAGGAAAAGCTGATCAACAACGAGGTCAAGGGTATCGTCGAGGCCATCGTCAACGACAAGCTCGGCGCGTTCTTCGAGCAGAACCCGAAAGTTGCCCGCGCCATCGTCGAGAAGGCCGTGCTCGCCTCTCGTGCCCGCGAGGCGGCCCGCAAGGCCCGCGAGATGGTCTCGCGCAAGGGCGTGCTCGACTCTGCCTCGCTGCCCGGCAAGCTCGCCGACTGCCAGTCCCGGGACCCTGGCGAGTGCGAACTCTATATCGTCGAGGGCGACTCGGCCGGCGGCTCGGCCAAGCAAGGCCGCGACCGCAAGTTCCAGGCCGTGCTGCCGCTTCGGGGCAAGATCCTCAACGTCGAAAAGGCGCGCCTCGACAAGGTTTTCTCGTCCGAGGCCATCGCCAACCTGATTACCGCGCTCGGCACCGGCATCGGCGAGGAGCAGTTCGCCTACGACAAGCTGCGCTACCACAAGATCATCATCATGACCGATGCGGACGTGGATGGCGCACACATCCGTACGCTGCTTCTGACCTTCTTCTTCCGGCACATGCGCAAGCTGATCGAGGAGGGTCACCTCTGCATCGCGCAGCCGCCGCTCTATCGCCTGCGCAAGGGCAAGCGCGACGTCTACATTAAGGACGAACGCGCTTTCGACGACTTCCTGGTCTCGGTCAGCTCGGATGCGCTGCAGTTGATCGGCGACGACGAACAGCCGCTGGCCCCGCCCTTCGCCGAGAAGATCGTGAGAGTCGCCCTGTCGCGAAATGCTCTGCTGAGGCGCATCGATCTGCAGTGGCATGCGAAGGCGGCAGTGGCCCTGGCCGACACCGGCGCTGGCGCGGAGTCGATCATGGAGCGCGGAAAGGCAGAGGGGCTGGCGGCCGATCTCGAGGCGCGACCTGGCTCGCCGACAGCTGCGGCGTGGGTGGTCGAGGATCGGGCCCACGGCGGCTTCAAGCTCCGAGTTCGCCCCGCGGCCAATGGCGGCGGGCGCGAGGTCGATTTCGACCTCGGCTTCTTTTCCTCGCCCGAGTATCGCGATCTGCTGCGCTCACAGGAAACCGTACGCAGCTACGGGCCGGGGCCCTACGTCGTTCAGGCCGCCGGCGAACGGCACACCCTGCCCTCGTTCGACGATCTCTGGCCCCTGGTGGATCGCACCGTGCGCAAGGGATTGACGATCCAGCGCTACAAGGGCCTGGGAGAGATGAACCCCGAACAACTCTGGGAGACGACGATGAACCCCGAGAGCCGCTCGCTGCTGCGGGTCAAGCTCGAGGACTTCGCCGCGGCGGACGAGATGTTCTCGGTGCTGATGGGCGATCAGGTCGACCTGCGCCGCGAGTTCATCGAGGCCAACGCCCTGTCCGTGCGCAACCTCGACATCTGAGGAGGACGGACGGGGACCTGCCTTCGCGCGAAGCGCCACGACAAGGTCAGGTGAACCGCGTCTACTCGGCAAGGTCGATCCAGACGTCGTCGACGTACCAGCCAGGCTGGGTGTGCTGCATCGACGTGTTCTGGTTGGTCGTCTGCCAGCTCACGCCGCTGCCGTAGGCGAAGCGCAGAGCGAACTGCGAGGTGAGCGCCGACTCGGGAATCGGGACCTCCGCGCCTTCCCACGCACCGTTGGCCCCGGTGAAGCCCGGCAGGCCGTCCACGTGGAAGTTCGTCGACTGCAGGCACGAGTAGCCCGCACCCATGTCCGGGTTGATGTCGATGATGCCGGGGAACGAGTAGCCTCCCGGCGCCTGCCACGTGGAGCCGCCGTCGCCGCTGACCTCGAGGGTCCCGCCATCGTACCAGGTGTTCGAGTCGTAGTCCCCGCTCCAGAAGTCGTAGGCGTGGTGGAAGACGACGACGAGGGGCGTGCCGGCGCAGGGACCCAGGTCGACGGTCGGCGAGCGCAGGTAGGCCCGCTGGCACTGGACGTAGTTGTCGTCGAGGTTCGTCGCCCAGCAGCCCGCTCCGGCGAAGCACGCTCCCGGCCCCGAGGTCGCGCCGCCGATCTCCCAGTGGTCGAACGTCCAGCTCCCCGTGGCGCCATCGAGCACGCCGTGGGTCCAGCCCGCTGCGCCGGATTCGAAGTCCCAGTCGAGATCCTCGAGCGCCTCCTCGCACGTGAGCTCGGAGTCGGTATCCGCATCCGCATCGGCGTCCGCATCGGCATCGGCGTCGGCATCGGTATCCGCGTCGGCATCGGCGTCGGTATCGGTATCCGCGTCCGCGTCCGCATCGGCGTCGGCGTCGGCATCGGCGTCGGCATCGGTATCCGCGTCGGCGTCCGCATCGGCATCGGCATCGGCATCGGCATCCGCATCGGCGTCGGTATCGGCGTCGGTGTCTACGGAGCCGTCGTCATTGTCGTCGTCCTGCTCGGGGTTCATCACGGTGGTGGCGCATCCCAGGACGCACGCGGCGAGCCAGGGGCCGACGGTGGTCACGAAATGTCTGGTGCTCATGGTTCTTCTCCTCGGCTGGAACCACGATACCATTATGCGAGAATCGGAGCCATCCGGGCGGAGATATCGAGAGGGAACGGAATCGGAGCAAGAAGCCGGGGCGCCGCTCAGAACGTCGAGCCGCTGACCAGGATGATCTCGTGCGTGCCGCCTGCCATCAGGCCGTAGGCGTACCCCGTGCGGATCGTGACCGGCATGAAGTAGCCGAGAGCCAGGGACCAGACCAGCTCGCCACCGACGCCGGAGCGCCAGTCGTCGCGGTTCAGCTCGCCGAAGGAGATCAGTACGTTGTCCGTGAACACGGCTCCGTGGAGCCGGCGGAAGAACACCGGCAGTGTTTGATAGCCGCCCTCGATCCACCAGATCGGGAAGCGGTACTCGAGCCGGATGCCATGGAGCTGATCCCCTGAGAACGAGCCGGCCGGGTAGCCGCGAAGGGAAGGCAGGCCCACAGCGGGCTCGCCCATCAGCCCGTCGAGCCAGTTCTGCTCGGAATAGCCTCCGGCTCTGAACGAGGCCCCCTGCGGCGGGTCAGAGACGTGGACGCCGCCGGACAGCCGGAAGGCGAAGGCATGGTGCTCGAGCCACGGGACCTCGAGGTACTCGGACCAGCCGTAGCGGAACGTCGCCAGGGTCTGGTTCCCACCCAGGGCCGGGTGGTAGAATGCCACGCTGGCCGAGAGCGCCCGCCCCTCGGAGGGCGAGACGCCGAACACCGAGCTCATCACGTCGCTCAAGCTCCAACCGAGGCTGATGCCTGCACGAAAGTACTGCTCTGGCACCCGGGGCCTCTCCCCGCTTGGATCGTATTCGATCGCCGGCTCATCGCGGGGCTGGGCGTGGATCACCGAGTAGCCTACGGACAGCCTGTGGGAGCGATCGACCCCGCTCACCGGGGCTGAGAGTCGGATCGTCCCGGTGGTGACGTCCTGGATCCACGAGAGATCCTCCCCACCCACCTGGTAACCGTCGTCCCGGGGATGCCCGCGTCGGCTGAAGCCCAGGTGCAGGCCAGGCTTGAGACCGCCATAGGCATAGGCCAGACGCACGCCCGGAGCCAGGCTGTCCACCAACAGGCCGGCCTCGGCCGCGACACTGTGGCGCCCCACGGCGTCGCTCATCGATGTCACGGCCGTGAACTCCGTCTCCTCGGCGGTGGCCGACATTTCGATCATCCAGTAGCGGGGCAGCAGACTCGGCAGCGGGTTGTAGGGCCGCTCCGCGCCGAGCCGCGGCTTCGGCGACGGCGCCGGATCCGGGCCGTCGGGGGGCGGCGGGTCCGCCGGGCGGAAGGTCGCGGGGTCGAAGGCCGCCACGTGGAGATCCCAGCCGTCCGAGTGGTAGAGCAGGAACGCCAGCTCGCGGCCGTCCGGCGACACGGCCGGCATCGCGGCGCCGGTGACGACGTCGGTGACCTGGTAGAGCCGCTCCGCCTCCCGATCCCAGGCGAGGACGTTGTCGATGCCGGTCCGATCGGACGTGAAGACCAGGTAGCGGCCCGTGGGATCGAAGGCCGGCGAGCGGTCCAGGGCCCGATCGTCGGTCACCTTGCGCACGGCCCCGGTCTCGACGTCGACGAGGGCCACGTCCACCCGGGCCAGCTCGCGGATCGCCACGGCCACCGTGCGGCCGTCCGGCGAGAAGGCCGGGTCGTAGACCTGGCGGTCCGGGGCCTCCTCGATCAGCGTCCGCAGCACGTTGCCGCGATCGTCGGCCAGCACCAGGCTCGTGCGGCCTCGCCGGTTCCTGGTGACGGCCAGCAGATCGCCCCTGGGCGAGATGTCGGCCTCCCGGCCGCGCAGGCCCCGGGTCAGGCGCCGGGGCTCGTCGCCGGGGCGCTCGATGACGAAGAGATCGCTGAACCAGTAGGTGTCGTTCACGGGCGCGGGCCGGCTGTAGAACAGGCGTCCGGCGCGATCCGCGGAGACCCGCGTCTCGGTCCCGGATCGTGCGAGGCGCTCCCGCTCCCCGCCGCCGGCCGGAACGCGGTAGATTCCCGTGCGCTCGCGACCGTCGGCGATGGCGAGGATCAGCGCGTCCCCCGACGCGGACCAGATGGGCCGGCTCTTGTACTCGCCATCCGCGGTCAGCCGGAGCGAGGCGGTCTCGCCCCGGGCGCGGACCTCGGCCTGCACGGCTTCGGCCTCCACCAGGACCTCGGCGCGCCACTCCTCGTAGAGATCGGCGAGGGGCGTTCCCAGCACCTGGCGGAAGACCCGGTTCAGACCGTAGGGGATCAACTCGGAGCCGTACACGCGGCAGATCTCGACGAGCTTCTCGACCCCGTAGCGCTCGCGCAGCCAGTTCACGAACATCGCGCCGTAGATGTAGTCGTTGTGGCCCCGGGGGAACTGACGGGTGGAGTTCGACAGGCGGTCGAGGGTCAGGAGATCTCCCTCGAGGGCCGCGGCGCGCATGCTCATGCGGTAGTTCGAGGAGCGGATTCGCCCCGCGGTGGTGCCGTAGGTCTCGTCCATCACCGCCATGCCCTCGATGAACCAGACGGGCTGCATCTGGTTGGGCAGGTACACGTCGCCGAACACGGCGTTGATCGCCCGGGCGATGCCGCCGTGCATCTGGAGATGGATCACGTGGGTGTACTCGTGGGTGAACAGCGTGCGGAGGTAATGGTCGAAGGACGCCAGGGACGAGTCCAGGGTCGGCGACGTGGCGTAGACCATGATCTGCGGCCGGGGGGACGCGCGCGCCCAGCCGTTGGCCGAGTCGGTGGAGTCGCGCACCACGACCTCGGTGGGGCCGTCCACCTCCCAGGAGAACTGGATCGTGAGGCTCTCGTGCACCTCCTCGGCGATGACGGCCAGCTGCCGGGCGAGATCCTCGAGGCCTTGGTGGTAGTGGATGTTGAAGTGCTCGGTGGCGATGGTCGTGTAGACGAGGTCGGGATCGCCAGCCGCGGCCGGCCGCGTCAGGGCCAGCGCGCCGGACAGCGCGGCGAGGCCCCCGAGGAGGCGGATCTGTGCCGGAAAGCCTCGCATCTGATACCCGCGGGGATCCTAGCCTTCGCCGCCTCCGGGCGCAAGGCGGCGCGACAGGCGGCGCGTCAGAAGCCCGTGACGCACGTGCCGCTAACTGGCCACGAGCGCCGACCGCACGTAGACTGTCGGACGGAATCGCCGCATGCGACCACGCAAGGAGGTGCCCGTGGATTTCTCGGCGATCTTCGCTTCGCTCCCGGGCTCCCCCCGCGAGCCGCTCTCGCTGCGGACCCTGGCTGGCGACGCGTCGAGCCGGCGCTACCACCGCGCCGACTTCGGCCCCGGGGCCGACCCGCGGCGCGTGGTGATCATGGAGCTGCCCGAAGACGCCCTGGCCAGCGACGAGGCCACGGCCGGCGCCCCGCCGCCGGAACTGCCGTTCCTGAACGTCGGGCGCCACCTCGCCGCTCGCGGGATCCGGGTGCCCCTCGTGTACCTGGACGCCGTGGACCGGGGCGCCGTCGTGCTCGAGGATCTCGGTGACGCGACATTGGCGCGGCGCATCGCCGGCGTCTCCCGCGACGATCTGCGCCTCTGGTACCTGGCCGCGGTGGAGCTGCTGGCGCGCCTGCACGGGGCGATGTGGCCCGTGCCCGAGGGGTGCCTGGCCGCGACGCGGAGCTTCGACTTCGGCCTGCTGCGCTGGGAGCTCGACCACTATCGCGAGTGGGGCGCCGAGGCCCTTCGCGGTGCGTCTCTGGCGTCGGCCGTGCGCGACGCCCTCGACGCGGAATTCGACGCTCTGGCGCGGGAAATCGAAAACCTGCCCCGGGGCTTCGTGCACCGCGACTACCAGTCGCGCAACCTGATGGTGATCGGCGAAGATCCCTCGCCAGCGAGCCTGGCCGTGATCGACTTCCAGGACGCGCTGATCGGTCC
>CAYZAI010000226.1:0-7946 GCA_964476305.1 uncultured Myxococcales bacterium | reverse complement strand
GCTTCGACGGCACGGAGTGGCGGCTGTACGGGAACCGCGGCGCCACGCACCTGGACGCGGTCTCCGGCACCGACGGCGGCCTGGCCTTCGCCATCGGCGACGTGCTCATCGCCTGGAACGGCACGACCTGGACGCGCCTCGCGGACGTCTCGGGCCAGATCGGCAGCAGCTCCTTCGTCGGCATCCACGGCACGTCCCCCGCGGCGATCCGGGCCTTCCTGCAGAACGGCACCCTGTACGCCTGGAACGGCACCAGCTTCTCGCAGGAGTTCACCATCCCCTACTACCAGACCTGGTTCGACGCCCACTGGACCGACCTAGACGAGCTGTGGGCCGTGGGCAGCAACGGCTCCATCCTCCACTGGGACGGTTCGGAGGTGGACCAGCAGCAGGCCCTGACCAGCGCGACCCTGATGGACGTGACCGTGGCGCCAGACGGCCACGCCTTCGCCGTCGGCTTCGGCGGCACGATCCTCCACCGCGCGCCGCAGTGAGGCTGTCCGGTCCGGTCGCACCCGACCTTCGGCGAGACGACTCCGATTTCTTTGGGAACTTCCCCCGTTGCCCTCTTCTTCTCTAGAGGCCGAACTCCACGCCGAGGTCGATCATGATGTTCATCGGGCGGACGGAGTTGTTCGCGTTCTCGGCGGTCACCTCGTCGAGCATGTGCATGTCCCACGAGAACCCGGGGACGATGTCGATCGGGCCCGCGTGGATGGCCCAGCCGAAGCCGATCCAGGCCCCGAGGTTGAAGCGGCGCGCCCAGAACTCCCATTCCTGATCCGTGAAATCGTGATCGGGGTTCTCGGACTTCCCGGTCAGGGCGAAGTCGAGCGAGACGCCGAGGGCGAGCTGGAAGCTGGAGAAGCGGAGCTTGATGCCCAGGGGAACATCCAAATAGAGTACCTTGATCTTCTGCTCGTCCTGGTTGGTCTGGTTGGCGAGGCCGGAGGCCTTGAGCCCACGCCCCGTGAAGGCGATGCCGGCGTGGAGGCCGAACACGTCGGCCAGGTAGAGGTTGTAGTGGGCGCCGCCTCCGCCGGCGAACCGGATGCTGCAGTTGGAGCAGTTCTCCTGGAAGTGTACCCTGTTCGGGGTCTGACCGCAAATCGAGTACGGACAGCAGGCCCTGTGCAGGCATGGGCGCCGGGACACGGACGGGCACGGAACCGCACGGACGGTCACAAACGCCGAAAGCCCGGACCTTGCGCGGCGCGCCGGGGGCTGACATGCTGACCGCGGACGAACGATGAAGGAAACGACACGATGATGAAGGACGAGCAGAACGGGAAAACCGGAACGCGATCAGGGCTCGCGGGCCGGACAGTCTCGGGCCTGGGCGCGGGGATGGCCGCCGGGCTGGGGGTGGCGCTGCTGGAGACGGCGCGCCTGTGGCACATCGGCGGCGGGGCGGACTGGACCGTGCCGGGCTTTGCGGCGCTGCTCTACGGGCCGCTGCTCGGGCTGGCGGGCATCGTCCTGACGCTCGCCCTCCAGCTGCTCGGACGGATCGTCCCTCGCATCGCGTGGCCGCCGGATCGGGCGACCCGCATCGTCGGGCTCGCGCTCTTGTGGTCGGTGTCGATGGCCATCGGGTTCTTCTTTTTCCACCGCGACGTGTTCGAGGAGAAGCTCGGCCCGTTCGCGCCCAGGATGCTCGGATCCCTGGCCGGGCTGGCCGTGGGGTTGCTGATCTTCTGCGTCGGTCTCGGCCTCGCCGAGCGGCGCCTCGGCCGCGTCTTCGGCCACAACCGCTGGTGGCGGGCCTCGGGCATCGGGCTCTGGGCCGCGGGAACGGCGATCCTGGCGCTGCCCTGGCTCGGCGCCGTCGTGTCGGGCCACTCCCCCGGGCCGTCGCCGGCGCCGGCCCGCGACGGGATGCCGAACGTCGTGCTGGTCATGAACGACACCCACCGCGCTGACCACACTGGCGTCTACGGCGGCCCCGCGGATCTCACACCCAGGCTCGATGCCCTGGCCGCGGACGGCGTGGCCTACGAGCATGCCTTCGCCCAGGCCTCGTGGACCAGGCCGTCGGTGGCGACGATCCTCACGGGGCGCTACCCCTCGTCCCACACCGCGACCCTCAAGGGCTCGGTGCTCCCGCAGGAGGTCACGACCCTGGCCGAGGTCCTGCGGGGCGGCGGCTACGAGACGATCGGCCTCGCCACCAACTACAACCTGACACCGTTCTTCGGCTTCGACCAGGGCTTCGCCGACTATCGCTACCTGGCGCCGGAAAACCCGCTTTGCGCGAGCGACGTGCAGTCCAAGCTCACCGCCATCGAGATCGCCAAGAAGATCCGGGCCCGGCTGAGGGGCAAGGCCGAGCGACCCGAGGACTACTACGTGGTGGGCGAGACCGTCACCACCGCGGCCCTCGAGCGCCTCGATCGGCGAGATCCGGCGCGGCCGTTCTTCCTGTTCCTCTCGTACATGGACGTCCACGACCCGTACTTCCGCCACCCCTACGACGGCCACGGCATCTCGCACCGTACCAACCCGAACCCGGACCCGTCCCTGATCGAAGAGATGAAGGAGCTCTACGACGGCGAGGTGCGCTACTGGGACGGCCAGTTCGGACGGCTGATGGACGGCCTCAAGGAGCGCGGCCTCTACGACGGGACACTGGTCGTCGTCGTCTCGGACCACGGCGAGGAGTTCGGCGAGCACGGCGGTTTCTGGCACGGCACGACGCTGTACGACGAACTGCTGCACATCGTCTTCGTGGTCAAGTACCCGGCCTCCTCGGGCCTGCCACGGGGCGCCCGGGTGGACGCCTGGATGCGCCTGCTCGACGTCTCACCGCTGGTCATCGCCCAGGCGGGCCTCGAGATCCCGGCCGCGATGCAGGGTGTGCCCGCGCCGGAAGGCAGGACGCCGGTCTTCTCCGAGGAGGACCACCAGGGCAACGTGCTGACGTCGATCCGCCGGGTCGATGGCGGAGAGGAGCTGAAGCTGATCCGCGCCAACGAGGGCAACCCCCGTGGCCTGCAGCCCCTCGAGCTGTACCGTACCGACATCGACCCGGGCGAGCGAAGCGATCTCGCCGGGGAACGGCCCGAACAGCTGGGCGCCGCCATGTCGGCCCTGGACTCCGCCGAGACGGAGGCGCGGCGAGGAGCGGCCTCGTCCATCCTGGGCGAGCTCTCCGCCGAGCAGAAGAAGGCCTTGCAGCAGCTCGGCTACATGAAGGAAGGAGAGTAGGCGGCAGGAGATGCGCACCGGATCCGCGATGCTTGGGTCGGTTCTGGCGTGGGGCGCGCTATTCGCGGCGTGCAGCGAGGACGTGCTGCTGGCGGCGCGGGACAGCGGCACGGACGACGCGGATGCCGACGCTGATGCGGACACCGACGTGGACACCGACACCGACACCGACGCGGACACCGACACGGGCACCGCAGCCTGCACCTGGCACACGGCCCAGCTCGGCCTGCTCTCCAGCGTCTGGGGCGCGGGTCCGGCGGAAGTCTACGCGGTGGGCGGCGCGACCCTCACCGATGCCCTGGCCTTCCGTTTCGACGGCGACGCGTGGCAGCCCCTGCCCGATCCCGGCACGCTGGTGGACATGGGCCTGATGGACGTCTGGGGGTTCGCCCAAGGAGGGATCATCGCCATCAGCGATTTCGCGATCGCCCTGCACTACGACGGCCAGGCTTGGACCAAGAGCATAACGTCGAGCGACTACCTTCGCGGCGTGTGGGGATCAGCCCCGGACGACGTGTGGGCCGTCGGCGGAGTCCTCGACACGGTGGTCCTGCGCTACGACGGCGGCGCCTGGACGAAGACGCCGACCGGGGATCTGCCCACCGTGGGCCCCCTGGCCGCGGTCTGGGGCGACGGGCCCAGCGAGATCGTGGCCGTGGGCAACGGTGCGATCCTCGGCTTCGACGGCCAGGACTGGTCGCAGATGGAGACCACGCCGATCATCGACTCGTTCCTGATGATCTTCGAGAACGCGTGGGGCACCTCGATCGACGACCTGTTCGTCGTCGGCCAGCACGGGCTGACATTCGAAGGCGTGCTGCTGCACTACGGCGGCCAGGCCTGGGAGCAGCCCGACCTCGGCCCCGCAGCGGTCGGGTCCTCGCTGCGGGGCGTCCACGGGAGCGGGCCGGACGACGTCTGGGTCGTGGGGGAGCGCGACGGCGCGGGCGTCGTGATCCGCTTCGACGGGAGTGCCTGGAGCGAGGTCGACGGGCCGTTCTCCTTCCCGCTGAACGAGGTCTGGGTCGCCGCGCCGGACCGGATCTTCGCCGTGGGCGAGTCCGGGGTGGTGTGGTGCCAGTAGCAGCGTGATACTGGACATATCGTGCCATTTGGCGGCACCCTGGAATGGGATGGAAGAAGGCGCACGCAAGCGGGTCCTCGTCGTCGATGACGAGGAGGAAGCCCGGCAACTCGCCGGAAAGGTCGTGGCTCTCGAGGACGCGGACGCGACCCTCTGCGCCAGCGCCGAGGAGGCCATCGACCTGCTGGAGCGGGAGCACTTCGACCTGCTGATGACCGATCTGAACCTTCCGGGGATCAACGGCCTCGAGCTGGCCCGGGTGGCCCGCGCGATCCACCGGAGGATGCCGGTCCTGCTGGTGACGGGCTACGCCCTGGTGGAGAGCGCCCGCCAGGCCGCGGCTCAGGGGGTCGTCGACTACGTCATCAAGCCGGTGATCGTCGACGAGTTGCGCTCGAGCCTGCGGCGCGCCTTGCGCCTGGCGACCGAGATGCGGGAGCACGAGCATCGCGGCGCCGACGCCGGCTCGATGACCCCTGTCGCCTCGGCCCCTCCGCTCGCTGGCCACGAAAGGACCGCCGAGCTGCCCACCCTCCGCCGGCCGAGCAAGCCCGAGACCGGTGGGCAAAGGCAACTCTCGGTGCTCGTGGTCGAGCCGGACGACGATCATCGGGCGACCCTGTCCACGCTGTTCTCCTCGTTCGGGCACCAGGTCGTGTCCTTCCCCGACGCGGCCCGGGCCGAGGCACAGGCCCGACACGCGGGCTTCGATCTGCTGGTGGCCGGCCCCGAGGTTCTGAGGTCCCACGCCCACTGGCTACGCGAGGCCGGAGGCCGCCATCCCATGGGCGCCATCGCGATCATGGACGGGCTGGGGATCGACAAGGTCATCGAGGCGATCCAGCTCGGCGCCCGGGGCCTCGTGGCGCCGCCCTTCGAAAGGGATGTGGTCCTGCGCGACCTCGAGATCGCCCTGGATCAGATGCTGCAGGAAGCCGGCGATGGCACCGGGTGAGCGAAGCTGTCGGCGGGCCCGGTGCCTTTCCCTGTCAGTGACACTGTATTAATTGACATATCGTACAACGCAAACCCATATTGAAAAGAGATGGACCCGAGCGGGCAGAAGCGCGTCCTTGTCGTTGATGACGAGGTGGACATACGGCAACTGATTGGCAAGGTCGCGGCCCTCGAGGGCGCGGAGGCGACCCTCTGCGCCAGCGCCGAGGATGCCATCGACCAGCTGGAGCGTGAGCGCTTCGACCTGCTGGTGACCGACAAGAACCTCCCCGGCATCAACGGACTCGAGCTGGCCAGGGTCGCCCGCGCGATGCACCGCAGGATGCCGGTCCTGCTGGTGACCGGCTACGCCTCGGTGGAGAGCGCCCGCCAGGCCGCGGCCCAGGGGGTCGTCGACTACGTCATCAAGCCCGTGATCGTCGACGAGCTGCGCGCCAGCCTGCGGCGCGCCCTGCGCCTGGCAGCCGAGGTGCGCGAGCACGAGTGCTTCCGCGCCCACGTGGGTCCGATGACGCCCATCGACACGACGCCTCCCCCCGGCGCTACGGGAAGCCCCGTGGAGCCCCCGGCCTCTGTCCATCCGGCCGCTCCCCCGCCCGGCACCAGGGCGCGACTCTCGGTGCTCGTGGTCGAGCCGGACGACGCCCACCGGGCGGCCCTGTCCGCGCTGTTCTCCTCTTTCGGACACGAAGTCGTGTCCTTTCCCGACGCGGCCCGGGCCGAGGCCCAGGCCCGACACGCGGGCTTCGATCTGCTGGTGGCCGGGCCGGAGGTGCTGAGGACCCGGGCCCGCTGGCTGTGCGAGGCCGGGGGGCGCCGCCCCCTGGGTGCGATGGCGATCATGGAACGACTGGGCATCGACAAGGTCATCGAGGCGATCCAGCTCGGCGCCCGGGGCCTCGTGGCGCCGCCCTTCGAAAGGGATGTGGTCCTGCGCGACCTCGAGATCGCCCTCAATCACATGCTGGAGGAAGACGCGACGAGCGCCGCGTGAACGGGGGGTCAACCCTGGCGGTGCTTCCCGCGCTTCCGCCCCTTCGCCTCTGGCGATGGTGACGCTATCGGCGCCTTCGGCTTCGGTCGCGGTTTCGGCTCCGGGGCCCGACGGGGGCGGCGCCCAGGCGGCGAGGTGCCGGCTGTCGCGGGCACGAGATCCAACCGCCGCCCGGCGATGTCCACGGCCGCGATCCGCACCTCCAGCGGATCGCCGATCCGGTAGCTGAGCCCCGACGTGCGTCCCCTCACCTCGCCGCGCTCCGCGGCCACCTCCCACCAGTCATCCCCCAGGTCGGGCAGGCGGATCAGTCCCTCGACCAGGAACTCGGGAGACTGGACGAACAGCCCGAACTCGGTGACGCCGGTGACCACGCCGGCGAAGGTCTCACCGACCCGGCCGGCCAGGTGGCCGAGCACCAGCACCAGCTTCGCCTCGCTCTCGGCGGACTGGGCGCGGCGCTCTGCCGCGGACAGCTCGCCGGCCATCCGCTCGAGGGCCGCGGCGCGTGCCTGGCGCTCCTCGTCGTCGCCGGTCGTCCCGCCGCCGGCCGGGCGGGCGGCGAGGGCGCGGTGCACGGTCAGGTCGGGGTAGCGCCGGATCGGACTGGTGAAGTGGCAGTAGTCGCGGCTGGCCAGGGCGTAGTGGCCCTCGTCCTCGACGGAGTAGCGCGCCCGCTGGAAGGATCGCAGCAGGGCCAGGTTGATGGCGTGGGCCTCGGACCGGCCGCGCGCCGCCTCGACGAGCGCCTGGAGGTCCTGGTGGGTCGGCCTCCTCGGCAACTTGTGGCCGCAGGCCCTCGCGAACGCCGAGAGCTGGGCGTGGTCGTCCTCGGACGGCGGCGGGTGGATGCGCCGCATCAGCGGCTCGCCGATGGCGGCGAAGGCCGCGGCCACGGCCTCGTTGGCCTCGACCATGAACATCTCGATCATGGTGTGGGTGTAGCTCGCGTCCCCGCGGCGGGCGCCGGTCACGCGGCCCGCGTCGTCCAGCTCGAGCTCGATCTCTGGCAGGTCGAGGTGGATCATGCCCTGGGCCTTGCGGCGGGCCTCGATGCGCCGGGCCAGCGCCTGCAGGTCGCGAAGCAGGCGAATGACGGGCGGCTCGAGGCCCTCGGTGGAACCGTCGCAGACGCGCTGGGCCTGTTCGTAGGTCAAGCGCTTCGTCGAGCTGATCACGGTGGCGGCGAAGCGCCGTTCCAGGGGGCGACCCGCCTCGTCGTAGGTGACGAACGCGCTCCTGGTGAACCGCGCTGACCCTTCCTGGAGCGAGCAGACGCCGTTGGAGAGCGTCTCGGGCAGCATCGGCACGACCCAGCGGGGGAAGTAGACGCTGGTGCCCCGCCGCCGCGCCTCGAGGTCGAGGGGCGAGCCCTCGGGCACGAAGTGGGCCACGTCCGCGATGTGCACCCCGAGCACGAAACGGCCCGCGGCGTCCCGGTCGAGGCTCACCGCGTCGTCATAGTCCCGGGCGGTCTTCGGGTCGATGGTGATCACCGTGCGGCCCGTGAGATCCTCGCGGCCCCCTGCCGCGCGCGGATCGAAGTCGAGAGCGGCACGCCGCGCCTGCTCCAGCGCCTCGGGCGAGAATCGCTCGTCGAGCCCGTGGGCCCGGATCACCGAGAGGATCTCGGCCCGGGGTTCCCCCGCGGAGCCCAGGGTCTCGATCACCACGCCCACCGGGAGCTCGCCTTCCGCCGGGTAG
>CAYZAI010000225.1:0-7977 GCA_964476305.1 uncultured Myxococcales bacterium | reverse complement strand
GCCACATCAGCACCAGGGTCAGCGCCGGCGCCAGTACCAGCGCCCCGCCGACGGT
Source organism: uncultured Myxococcales bacterium (assembly GCA_964476305.1). GTDB lineage: Bacteria > Myxococcota_A > Polyangia > JAAYKL01 > JAAYKL01 > CAYZAI01. Next base: position 7,922 of record CAYZAI010000225.1, on the reverse strand, counting down.
GGCCACGAGACCCACCGCCGCCCGCTGGGCCGCGACATCACGGGCGATGTGACCGAGCGCCGCCGCTCCGAGGTGGCCGCCCACCACCGCCGCCGCGGGCAGCACCGCCGCGGTCAGGGCCGCGGCGATCAACCAGCCCGCCGGCCGGGTGTCGCCGCCGATGACCTGCGGCCAGCAGCGGTCCGGGCCGAAAAGCAGCTTCGGCCCGTTGGCGATCACGGGTCGTCCGTGGTCGGGACCTTCCCGGCGAGCCCGGCCTTCTTCTCTTCGATGATGGTGATCGCCTGCAGCACGTCCGGGCCGATGCAGGGGTTGGTGGTGGTGGTCCTCTTGCCCTTCCTGACCGCGACCGGCTTGAACTCCTCGAGGAGCGGCAGGAACCCGGGGTCGCCCTTGGCCGCCATCTCGGCGACGATCTCGCGACGCTCCTTGCAGCGGGTCAGCTGGTTGAAGTCCGCGGTCAGGGACACCAGCCAGTCGATGAGATCCTCGTGGCCGCTCTCCTTCAGGGCCTCGCGGGCCGCCTTGCGCTTCTCCGGCGGGAACAGCGCCGAGTTGCACATCTCGACGAGCCGCTTGATCCCCTCGTCGCCCCCGAAGCGGGCCAGGAGCAGCGCGGCCTTGGATCGGCTCTCCTCCCAGTCGAGGGCGGTGCGCAGGTGCTCGGAGAGCCTGGATTCGGTCGCCTTGGCCGGGTCCGCGGTCAGTGCCAGCTCGTAGGAGTTCATCGCCTCGGCCCTTTCGCCCGTGATGAAGCGGGCGTGGCCCATCAGCAGGTGGGCCTCGGAGGAGGCCGGGTTGTTCTGCAGCACCTCCCGCAGGGTGGCCACCGCTTCGGCGGCCTGGTTGTCGTCGAGCTGCTTCTGGGCCACTTCGAGGCCGCGGGTCTCCGTGGCCCCGGCATCGTCTTCGAGCAGCTTCGCCCCCTGGTTCCACAGGGCCTTGTTGAGGAACCCGATCCAGAGGTCGTCGGCGACGGCCGCCACCACCACGACCAGCGCCAGGACCGCGATCAGGGGGCCCAGCCAGCCGCGCTTCCCTCCGCCGCCCATCGTGGTGATCCGTTCCAGCGTGTCCACGACCAGCGAAGGGCTGGTGCGCTCCTCGGGACCCTCGGGATTGACGGCCTCGAGCGCCGCGAGGAAATCCTCCGCCTCCTGGAAGCGATCGGCTGGCTTCTTGGCCAGCGCGCGGTCGATCACCTGCTGCAGTCCCCGGGGGAACGCACCGTGGTCGTGCAGCCGGGGAATGTCGCCGGTGAGGTGCAGCGACATCGTGTCCATGGCGGTCTCGCCGGCGAAGGGCGGCGCGCCGACCAGCATCTCCCAGAGGATGACCCCCGCGGCGTAGAGATCCGCGCGGCCGTCCACCTCGTCGCCGAGCGCCTGCTCCGGCGAGAGGTACTTGGGCGTGCCGAACACCACGCCGCTGCGGGTCAGGCTCTCGCCGGATCCGCCGTCGGCGAGCTTGGCGATGCCGAAGTCGAGGATCTTGACGAAATCGCTCTCGTCGCCGTGCTGCACCAGCATCACGTTCTCGGGCTTCAGGTCGCGGTGGACCACGCCCTGGGAGTGGGCATGGGCCAGGCCCTTCAGGATCTGCCCCGCGACGCGCATGGCGAGGGCCACCGGCAGCGCACCCTGCTGGTCGAGGCGATCGGCCAGGTTCTCTCCCTCGAGCAGCTCCATCACCAGGTAGTGCTGCCCGCTCGCGGTCCGTCCGAAGTCGGTGACCGTGATGATGTGGGGGTCGTTGAGCCGGCTCGAGGATTGGGCCTCGCGTTCGAAGCGCTTGGTCAGGTCGGGCAGGTGGGCCAGCTCCGCGAGCAGCACCTTGACCGCCACGGGCTTGTCCATCAGCACGTGGCGCGCCTGGTAGACCTGCCCCATGCCGCCCTCGCCCAGGCTGGCCAGCAGCATGTAGCGATCGTCGATCAGCGTGCCGAGGAGCTCATCGCAACTCGTCGGCGCCGGGATCGTGTCCCGGGCGGGGCGCTCTCCGTCGCCTCCGCCGGTCGAAGCGTCTTTGATCTCTTGATCGGCCCGGTCGTCCATGCGAACCCGTTCAATCGACGTACAGCGCCAGCAGGTTGAGCACCGTACACAGGCTTAGGGCCATCGACCGCGTGGAGATCCACTCGGTGGGGCCGTGAAAGTTCATGCCGCCGGCGAAGATGTTGGGCGTGGGCAGCCCCTTGCGCGAGAGGTTGGATCCGTCCGTTCCTCCGCGGATCGGCACCAGATCCGGGGTGATTCCCGCCCGGCGCACCGCATCCTGCAGCCGCTCGGCGATGGCCGGCTTCTGCCGCAGGTACTTGATCATGTTCGGGTACGAGAACTGGAGATCGACTTCCACGACGAGGCGCGGCTCGGCGGCCTGGATGTCCCGTGCCACCTCCTGCACGATCTCGCCCCAGCGCTTGACCTTCTCCTCCTCGAAGTCCCGCAGGATCATGTGGCACTTGCAGGCCGAGGCGTCGCCGCTGATCTCGTAGGGATGGATGAACCCCTCGCGGTCATCGGTGCACTCGGGCGAGAGCTCGGCCGGCAGGCGATCTATCAGCTTCGCCATGTGGCGCAGCGCGTTGACCAGCTTGCCCTTGCCCGTACCGGGGTGGGTCGGCACGCCCTTGACCGTGACGTGCGCCGAGTAGGCCTCGAACGTCTCGATATTGACCTCGCCGTCCCACGTGCCGTCCAGGGTGAACGCCACGTCCGCTCCGAAGGTGTCGATGGGGAACTTGGCGTGTCCGCGGCCGATCTCCTCGTCAGGGGTGAAGCCGATCCTGACCTTGGGGTGGGGCTGTCCCGGGTTGTCCCTCAGGAACTCCAGGGCGGCCATGATGACGGCGATCCCGGCCTTGTCGTCGGCGCCGAGCAGCGTTGTGCCGTTCGAGGTGATGACGGTGTCGCCCTTGCACTTCGCAAGCATGGGGTTGTCCTTCGGGTCGATCTTCACGCCGCCGGACAACTCGATCACGCCGCCGTCGTAGTTCTCGTGGAACACGGGCTCGACGTCCTTGCCGCTGGCCGCCGAGGAGGTGTCGAGGTGCGCGACCAGGCCCACGACCTCGGACCCCTGTCCCGGGAGCGTGGCGGTCACGTAGCAGTTCCCGTCCACCGCCGCGTCCGCCAGGCCCAGCTCCTGGAGCTGTTCCACCAGCAACCGTGCCAGGTCGAACTGGCGATCGGTGCTCGGGCAGTTGTCGTTGGATCCGTCCGAGGTGGTGTCTATCTTCGCGTATTGGATGAAGCGTTCAACGAGCTTGGTTCCTGCCAGCAAGGCGTGAGGGTCGCTGAAGAAGCCCATGGTCATCTCCGTTGTTGGCGACGGGCCCGTTCCCGTCCGGGCGAAAATATCCACTCGCGGGAGGCACTATATCGCAGTCGTCGCCGAAGCGCATCCGCAATCAACAACACGAGCCTGTCGTATCGGGACAGAAAATGCCGGGCAGATCCGGGATCTGCCACCCGGACGGACGGTTGTGGTATGGTCGTGGCGCGAGAGGAGGGGAAAGCCTCATGAGATTCGCGCCAATCCGACTGTCCGCCGGCTGTGCCGCATTGGTGGCCGCGGCCTTGGGCTGCGACGTGGAGAACACCAACGACGTGGGCTGCCTCGACGGCGACTGCGCCGCGTCCTGCGAGGCCGTCGGACACCCCGGCGGCGCCTGCGACTCCACCGGCACCTGCGTCTGCGAAGAGGCCGACGGCGGGCCCTACCCCTGGGGCCCCGACGCCGACGCCGACACCGACGCCGACACCGACGCCGACACCGACGCCGATTCCGATGCCGATTCCGATTCCGGCACGGCCTGAGACGCCCCCGTGACGCCAGGCGACCAGCCCGAATCCCCGCGGTTGGACCTCGGGGTCCTGTCCCGGGGCCGGCCGGTCCACCTCAGCGGCATCGGCGGCAGCGCGATGAGCGGTCTGGCGAGGATCCTGCGCCAGAAGGGGCTCGAGGTCAGCGGTACGGACCCCCACGGGGAACAGGCACTGGACGACCTGGCGGCCCTGGGGATCACCGTGGACCCCGTGCAGGACGGATCCCGCATCCCGGAGGGCACTCAGCTCGTGGTGGCCACCGCGGCCCTGCCCGCGGGGCACCCGGAGCTCGTCGCCGCCCGGATCCGGGGCATCCCGGTGTTCAAGTACGCCGCCGCGCTCGCAGCGCTGCTCGACGAGCGGGAGGGCATCGCCGTGGCTGGCACCCACGGCAAGACCACGACGACGGCGATGATCGTCGCTGCCCTTCGGGCTGCCGGGCTCGACCCGGGGTTCCTGCTCGGGGGTCGCGTCCCGGCGTTCGGCGCCGGCGCGGACGCGGGCAGCGCGGACGTCTTCGTGGCCGAGGCCTGCGAGTACGACCGGTCGTTCCTCTCTCTCCGGCCGCGGCAGGGCGTGATTCTCAACGTCGAGGCGGACCACCTCGACGTCTATGGCAATCTCGCCGCGGTGCGCTCGGCCTTCGCGTCCTTCGCCGGGAACCTGCCACAGGGCGGCATCCTGTTCCACTGCGCCGACGACCCGGGTCTGGCACCTGTCCTGGAGACATCCGCGGCCCGAAGGGTTTCCTTCGGCCTCGAGGCCGGCGCGGACATCCGCGCGGAGCGCGTCCGGCAGGGACCCGAGGGATCGGTTTTCGCCGTGATCGTCCGCGGGGCGGAGATCGGCGAAGCGAGGCTGCGGATCCCCGGGCTGCACAACGTGTCCAACGCGCTGGCGGCCCTGGCCGTGGGGCTGGAGCGGGATCTGCCTTTTCCCGACCTGGCCGCGGGCCTGGGGGAGTTCTCGGGTGTGGGCCGTCGGTTCGAGATCAGGGGCGAGGTGCGTGGCGTGACCGTGGTCGACGACTACGCTCACCACCCCACCGAGGTCCGCGCCCTGCTGCGGGCCGCTCGGCAGCGCTTCCCAGGCCGCCGGCTGGTGGTCGTGTTCCAGCCCCACCAGGTGGCCCGAACACGCCTTCTCGCCGATGATTTCGCCGGCGTCCTGGCCGCCGAGGCCGACCGCGTCGTGCTCACCGACATCTATGCCGCCCGGGGCAGCGAGGGCGAGGACACGGGCTGTGGCGATCTCGCCCGCCGGATCGCCGCCAGGGGGGGCGTCGTGGACCACGTGCCGGGGCTGGGCGAGGTCCCCGCAGCCCTGGACGGCGTTCTTCGCCCGGGGGACGTGCTCCTCACCGTGGGCGCCGGGGACGTCCATCTTCTCGCCGCGGACCTGCTGACCCGACTCGGTTGAGAACCTTCCCGGATCTTGTCAACTTATTTTTGATAATTTTTCGGGGGACCCGCAACTAAGGGATCAAGAGCGATGATTAGCGGGGCGCTTTACTTGTCCGGGGAGGTTCCTGAAATGAAAAAGATTAACCGCTTGCTCGACTTGAAGGTCGTCGAGGAACACCGCCGCGAGGACTGCCTGCACTACGACGCCTGCCTGGAGGAGGCCTCTGCCCTGCTCTGGCCCTCGTTCTCGTGCTGCGGGTGCAAGCTGTTCGAAGAGCGGGCCGAGCCGGAACGCCGATTCGAACAGTGCGCCTCTCCCCTGGCCTGGGACTGCTAGAGCCCGCCGCATGGGCGGCCCCTTCCCCCTCTGGCGGACCCGTTTCCCGATATCTGCCCGCCGCTCGTCGTCTCCTGCCCCGTCCACGGAAACCGCCTAGAGAACGAGCGAAAGAAGAAGGCTCACGAGGACGCCGCCCGGCGCGCCGACCTGGCTGCAGCCGCAGGCGCCCGAGTCCTTGGAGCCGCCGTCGGGCGGCCCCTCCATGTCGCTGTCCGAGTCGGCATCGCTGTCCGAGTCGGCATCGCTGTCCGAGTCCGAGTCCACGTCGGCGTCCGGCCCGGCGCCGCCGAGCTCGTAGGCGCCGATGTCCGGCCCCTCGCCCTCGCAGTCGTCGTTGACGCCCGGGATCGCGACGCCGCGGTCCACCGCCTGGCTGCCCTCCTGCAGGCAGAAGACCCCGGCCTCGGGGTCGAGGAACAGCGGGTCGCCGGACAGGCACGACTGGCACTGGCCCGTGGCCGTGCTGTACTCGTCGATCGTGGAGTAGTGGCTGCCCTGGTAGGTGACGAAGCCGTCGCCGGTGGTGTGGAGCAGATCGTAGTCCTCGTCGAACGGCTCGTCGCCGGTGTTGGAGTAGTACAGCGCGTCGTCGGTGCCGACCCAGATGTTGTTCAGCAGCACCAGGTGCTGCCAGACCGAGTCGTCGGTGACCGCGAACGCCGCCTGGTCGGGCTCGCAGGTCACGGCGGTGTTGTGGTAGGCGAACACGTCGCCGGTCGAGTAGGACGAGCCGACGTTGAACTTGAAGGCGCGCGTCATCCAGTCGGTGTCCGGCGAGACGTTCTTCAGGTCGGCGATCAGGTTGCGGATCGCGTAGACCGGGCCGCCGGTCGCGGGCGCCGCCGAGATGCCGCACAGCGAGTCCTCGAACCGGTTGAGCATGATGCGCACGTTGGAGCAGAACCCGTCGGCCTCGATGCCGTCGTCTCCCAGGTGCCGGAAGGTGTTGGCGATCACGTCGGCGTTGTTGGGCACGGCGGTCTCCTCGCCGCCGCAGATCCCCAGGCCGTCGAAGGAGTCGTGCACGGTGTTGTGGTAGAAGACGATGCCCTGGCCCTGGTACTCGTTGTCCACCGCGATCGCGCCGCTCTCCATGCCGCCCTGCGCCTTGACGGCGTACCAGGGGAACTCGGGCAGTCCCTCGTCGGAGAACTCGTTGTCCATCACGGTCAGGTCGTCCACCTCCCCCTTGATCCAGACGCCGGGCATCTCGTTCTCGAAGGTGTTGCCGACGATCCACACCCGGTGCGAACCGTCGCGCACCATGATCCCCCGCGCGTACTCCGCGCCGCCGTAGCAGCGGATCACGAGCCCCCGCACCACCACGTCGGGCGCGCCGTCGATCGAGAACGCCTGCATCAGGTCGGAGACCTGGATCTCGTGGCCGGCCGGGGCGGCGTCACCCGGCAGCCGGACGTGGACGGTGCCGCCCCCGAAGAAGAAGCCGCCGTCTGTGCCCTCGCTCAGGCCCTGCAGGTCGACCAGGCTCTCGTAGCGCCAGAGCCGCACGCCGTCCACCGCGACGTAGCGGGTCTGGTCGACCGGGGCGCTGTAGACACCCCCGCCCTGGCTGGTCCAGGCCGCGGCCTCCTTGAGGTCCGGGTCGGCGCCGTCCATCACGGCGGTCTCGCCGTCGGCGGCCATGATCGTGATCGGCGCGCCCTCGTTGCCGCCCGCGAGGACTTCTGTCTCCTCGTGGTAGACGCCCTCGTGCAGCAGCACCACGTCGCCCGAACCCGCCTCCTGCAGGCCCCTGGCCACGGTGGCGAACGGATCGGCGGCGGAGCCGTCGTTGTCATCGTCCCCGTCCGGGGAGACGTGCCAGGTGTCACCGGTCGGTTCGGGCACCGCGAGCTCGCGGGTCGTCCCCGAGGCGGTCAGCTCGCCGTTCGTCACGCCGTCGGGATCGCTTAAGGTCACGCGCACCTCGAACGACGTGCCCGGGGCGAGGAAGAACGCGCTGCCGATGAAGCGGTCGGTCGCCACGTCGCCGTTGGGTCGCGAGAGCCGGTGGGCCTGGACGAAGCCCGAGCCCAGATCAATCTCCAGGTCGGCGGTGGCGTCGCGGTCGTCGTCGCCGGTGATGGCGACCGTAACGCCCACGCTGTGGAACGTCGCGTGGACGTCGATCGACCCGCCGGTGACGGCGTCCTGGGCCGCGGCCGCAGCGGGCAGCAGGGCGAGCACGAGCGGGATTGAGCAGGCTGTTGCCGGGCGTCTCATGTCGAACCCCCTTTGATTTCCGCCGCCAGGGCGCGGGGTGGATTGTACCAGCTAGCGCGTCCGTCGCCGATCGATACTTGACACGCCCGCCCGTCTCCCGCCACCATCCCGGGAACCGAAGGAGCGCCG
>CAYZAI010000224.1:3738-8028 GCA_964476305.1 uncultured Myxococcales bacterium | reverse complement strand
CGCATCGGAGTCGGCGTCCGTGTCCGCATCGGAGTCGGCGTCCGTGTCCGCATCGGAGTCGGCGTCCGTGTCCGCATCGCTGTCGGCGTCCGTGTCGGCGTCCGTGCTCCCGTCGTCGTCGTCTCCATCACCGCCGCAGCCCGCGGCCAGCATGCCCGCCGCCAGAACGGCGGCCATGAGAAACAGGAACATTTGATGACGTGTCATGTCGAACTCTCCTTCTTGCTATTGCGAATGCCTCGAATGGCTATTTCATAGTCTGTTGTACCAAAGATCGCGTTTCCCGCCACCATTACGTTGGCACCGGCCTCCATCACTTGCCAGGCGGTCCGGGGCCCTATCCCCCCATCGACCTCCAGGTCCACAAGGCGACCCGAGTCGTCGATGAGCGCCTTGGCCTCGCGGATCTTGGGTAGCACCGCCGGGATGAAGAGCTGGCCTCCGAAGCCAGGATTGACCGTCATCAGCAGCACGAGGTCTGTCAACTCCAGCACCATCGGCAGCACGGACAGGGGCGTGGCTGGGTTGAAGGCCACCCCGGGCCGGGCACCGAGGTCCCGAATCCGCTGCAAGGTCCTGTGTAGGTGCACGCAGGCCTCGGCGTGGACGACGATCAGATCCGCGCCGGCTTTCGCGAAGGCTTCGAGGTGCTGATCGGGCTCGATGATCATCAGGTGCACGTCGAGGGGCCGCTTCGTCGCCGCCCGCGCCGCGCGAACCACCAGCGGGCCGATGGTGATGTTGGGCACGAAGCGTCCGTCCATCACGTCGACGTGGATCCAGTCCGCGCCAGCCCTCTCCGCGGCTCGGATCTCCTCGGCCAGGACGCCGAAATCGGCTGACAGGATGGACGGCGCCACAAGTATCTTTGCCATTTTCCGAAGGTCACTCCCGGGGTGGTTGTTGTCAAGGGTCTTGGCCATCGAGCACAAAAGAGCTAGAAACAGGATGTCAGGGATAGAAGATTGAAAAGAAACGAGACCCATCCACGGGGAGGCATGACAATGAAAGAGAAAATCTGGATCGTTCCGATGATCGTGCTGGCGCTGGCCATGGCGGGGTGCGGTGGGGAACCACCGCCGCTCGATTTCGACGGTGGCCCGGACGCCGATAGCGACGCCGACAGCGATGCGGACACGGACGCCGATAGCGACACAGACAGCGACGCTGACGCCGATGCTGACAGCGACGCCGACGCCGATGCCGATGCCGACTCCGACAGCGACGCTGACGCCGATGCCGACGCCGACGCCGACGCCGATGCCGACGCCGACGCAGACGCCGACGCCGATTCCGACTCCGATACGGACGCCTGTACCGGCGAGGAACGCATCGAGCTGCTGGTGGAGGATGCGACGATCACCGCGCCCATGGAGACCGGCCAGAGCAGCATGGGCGAAGGTACCTTCTGCATGACGACCGAGGTCAAGGCCGGGCTCGCGTCCTGGCCGGGGGTCGTCATTCCGTGCAGCGGCAACTGGTACGTGCTCGGCCGGGTCTGGGGCCAGGCACCAGCGGACTCGTTCTACCTGACCGTGGGCCCCCATGCCGAGATCAACTGGGAGTTCAACGAGTGCGACGGCACGGGCGGCCAGTGGAATTGGGACTTCGCCTCCTCGGGGCCGGACACCGAGGAGTGCAACGCCGAGGCGATCACCGATCCGGCTGTCTTCTACCTGGACGGCGGCGCCTCCATCGCGGTCGGTCTGCGCGGTCGCGAGATCAGCGGCGACTCCTACAACCCCTTGGCTGCGCGACTCTACCTGGTCACGGATCCCCAGACGGACCCGGATCTCTGGGATCTGGGCACCCTGGACATCACCGGGCCGGGCGTGGTGCCCGAAAACCTGGTGGGCATCTACCACCTGGAGGGCCAGATCGGGCCGGCCCTCGAGGCCGACCTCGCCGCGCCGATTCGCTGGGCGGGCAACTTCGACGCCAACGAGACGGGCTGCGCCGCATTCACGGACGGCGTCTTCGCCGACGCCATCGCGCTGATCGCCCGCGGTGACTGCAACTTCTCGGACAAGGTCGCCAACGCCGCCGCCGCCGGGGCCGTCGCCGTGGTTATCTACAACAACCAGGGCGGCGACGAGCTGGTCGGGATGAGCGGCGACATGCAGACCATCCCCTCGGTGTTCATCGGCCAGGACAACGGCGCCGCCATCGTCGACTGGATCGCGGATCACCTGGGCCAGGTCACGGCCGTGATCCACCCCGCCCTATAGTCTCTGCGGCTAGTTCAGCTCGCGCTCGAGCTCGCTCAGATCGGGCAGCTCATCGAGGTTGGGCATCAGCACGATCTCGATCCGCCGGTTCTGGGCGCGGTTCTGCTTGCTGGTGTTGGGCACCGCCGGGCGGAACTCGGAGTAGCCCGAGGCCGAGAGGCCCACCGGCTTGACGCCGCGCTTCTGCAGCTCTCGGACCACCGCCACCGAGCGGGCGGTGGACAGGGCCCAGTTGTCCTCGAAGCGGCCGCTCGTTATCGGCACGTCGTCCGTGTGGCCGGCCACCTGGAACTCGCGCCCCGGGATCTGGGACAGGACCGCAGCGACCTCGGCCAGGGTGGCGAGGCCGTCCTCGCTGACTTCCGACTTGCCCGATTCGAACAGCACGGCGCTGGGCAGCTCGAGCATCAGCTTGCCGTCGCGGATGCGCACGTTGAGCTTGCCGCCGGCGATCAGCGACTTGAACTTTGCCAGCATGCCCTTCAGCGTATCGAGGCGGGCCTGGGCCTGGGCCTGCTTCTTCTTCATCTCGGCGATGAGCCGTTCCTGCTCCTCGAGAGCGGCCTGATACTTGCTCGCCATCGCCGCCTTGTCTCCACCGAGCCTGCCGATTTCGGTTTCCAGCTGCTTGGCGTACTCGACCATCGTCGCGAGCCTGGCATCGAGGGCGCCGTTCTTCTCTTCGAGCCTGGCCTTGTCGGACCGCAGATTCGTCACCGACCCCTCGAGATCGGCGCGCTCCTCGGCGTTTTCTGCCAGCTCGACACGCAGCTTGGAGAGTTCCTTGTTCTGGCTTGCGATCCTCTCCTTGTAGGGCTTGGTGCAACCCGCTGTCAGCAGCAACAGCCCTGCCGCGCAAACCGCGATACGCTTCGTCGTGTTCATCATGTCCTCCATTTTTCTGAGAACTATTTGTCGAGATAGTCCTTCGAGTCCTTGCCGTGCTGCTCGAGTTCCTCGCCGCCGAGCACGAACGTAGCATGCTCCGAGGCGACCTTCGAGAACATGATGCGGCGGGTGGTCTCGCCAACGACCATCGTCAGCCCCGCGAGCCGCTTGGAGTGCTTTGACGTCAGATCGGCGCCACACACCGGACAGAAAAACTCCCAGACCGTTCCCGGCGGGACCTCTATCGGATCAGCCACCTCGTGGCTGTAGGATCCCAGGCGGGTGTCGAAAACAAACAAGGAGCGCAGCTTCTCGTGCTGGCCGATCAGGATGATCCCCGCCTTCGTGCTGACCGTGCGTTCGCACTTGGGACACTGGAACTTCATGGTTCTTCCCCTTTCCTTCTCTCTGACCGATTTCCGCTGCAAGATAGCGCTCAGGCGCGACTCGAGTCAATCTCGCCGAGAAAAGCGCTTGCCTTTGCGCTGGGAGACTACTAAGGTTCGGCCCTTCGCGCAGGGCCAGGACGGCGCCTGTCGCGGACAGCGCTTCGATGGAGGACGAGCGATGAGCATGGAAGAGCCCGAGATGTTGACCGACAAGAGCGTCGAACATGGACCGGGTCACGGCCGCCAAGGCGATGACTCCGACCGTTTCGACGAAACCCGCGACGAAGGACGCGGAGAGGACGGCGACCGCCGGCGTCCCCGGCGCAGGGCCGACGCATACGGCGAGGCGGTCTTCTGTCGGCCGCTCGAGGTGACGGTGAAGGACGATCGGGTCGAGCAGGCGATCCGCCAGCTCAAGAACCGCTTGGCCCGAGAGGGAGTGCTGCGCGAACTCAAGAACCGCCGCCATTACTTCAAGCCCAGCGAGCTCAAGCGAATCAAGCGTCGCGAAGCCGCCCGCCGGCGCCGCAAGCAAGCCCGCCAGCGCCCCAAGAAGTAGCCCCGTCCGTTTCCACAACGTTGAGGACGCGAGCCCGATGAAACCCACGACCCGGACCCTGCCTTGCGGGTTGGAGGTCGTCCTCAAGGAATCCCATTTTGCGCCGGTCGTCGCCTTCCAGTTCTGGATCGGCGCGGGCTCCGCCGACGAGGAACTGGCCAACGCCGGGATGGCACACGTGCTCGAGCATATGCTGTTCAAGGGCACCGCACGTCGCGGAGTGGGG
>CAYZAI010000224.1:0-3728 GCA_964476305.1 uncultured Myxococcales bacterium | reverse complement strand
ATCGCCAGGGACGTGGAGCGATCCGGCGGATATATCAACGCTTGGACCTCCCACGACGAGACCGTGTACCACCTGACCATCGCCAGCCGCTTTGCCGACACTGGCCTGGACGTGCTGGTGGATGCGGTTTCGGATCCGGCCCTCGACGCCGGGGAACTCGGGCGCGAGCTCAAGGTCATCCTCGAGGAGATCCGCATGGGGCGCGACAACCCCGGAAGGATGGTGGTCGAGAATCTCTTCGCCCAGGTCTTCGGCGGCCATCCGTACGGCCGCCCAGTGATCGGACAGGAGCAGACGGTGCGCTCGTTCTCGCGGGACCGCGTCAGGCGCTTCCACCGCCGATGGTACGTGCCGGGGAACATGGTGCTGGTGGCAGTGGGCGACTTCGATACCGCGAGGATGCTCGAGCGGATACGCACGGCCACCAAGGGCTGGCGCCGTCCCGGGCGCTCGCGCCGCAGGTCCGGTGATGCGCTTCCGGCCCAACGGCGCATGCGCGGCACGGTGGTGGCGAGCCCGGTGGCCGAGGAGAGCTTCGCCTTCGGCTTCCCGACACCGGGATTGACCCACGAGGACATCCCGGCCCTGGACCTGCTGGCCGCTGTCATCGGCCAGGGGGCGAGCTCCCGCCTCGAGAACCGCGTCCGCCGCGGCCTCGGCCTGGTCAACGACATCAACGCCATGGCCTACACGCCACGGGATGCCGGTGTCCTGGCCGTCTTCGCCTCGAGCGCCCCCGGACAGCTGGTCCCCGCGGCCCGAGCCATCGCAGCCGAGCTGTTCCGCGTCACGCGCGAGCCGATCCCGGCGCGAGAGATCGCCAAGGCGAGAGCGCTGATCGAGAGCGAGGCGATCTATTCCGAGGAGGTGGTGGACGGCGTGGCGCGCAAGCTCGGCCACTACCGGCTCCACGTTGGCGACGTCGGTTTCGAGCAGCGCTACCTGGCTGCCCTCGCCGCGGCCGGTCCGAACACTCTGCTCCAGGTGGCCCGGCGCGTCATCGCCCCCGCCCGCCTGAGCCTGTCGGCGGTGGTACCGACGTCGAAAGCCGGCACGGCTCGCTTGCGGGATCGCCTGCTTGCTGCCATCGGCGAGGCGTGGAACGGGCGCTCGGCCCGCGCCCGAAGCCGCACCCGTCGCCCGGAGGGCGGCACCGTCATCGAGGAGCTGTCCACGGGCGACACCCTGATAGTAAAGCCGGACAACGAATCGCGCGTCGCGGCCGTGCGGATCGCCGCCCTGGGCGGGCTTCGCTTCGAACGGAGCACCGAGGCCGGGCTGACCACGCTGCTGGCCAACTCCCTGACCCGCGGCACGATTCGGCGCAGCGCCGAGGAGATCGGTGCAGCGATGGACGAGCTCGCTTGCAGCATCTCCGGCTTCACCGGTCGCAATACCACCGGCATCCAGGGTGAGTTCCTGGCGCGCAGCTTCGCCGAGGGCTTCGCACTGCTCGGGGAATGCCTGTGCTCCCCGGCCTTCCCCGCGGCCGAGGTCGAGCGCGAGAAGGAGCTGCTGAACGAGGAGATCCGTTCCAGCCGCGACCGGCTGGACCAGCAGGCCTTCCTCGCGCTGCAGCGCGTGCTCTTCGGCCGCCACCCCTACGGCCGTTCGATCCTCGGCACAGAGGAGACCGTCGGGAGGCTCGACGGCCCGCAGCTCGGGGCTTTCCTCGAGCGCCATGCAGCCCCGGGCCAGCTGACCGTGGCCGTCGTGGGCGGCGTGGAGCCCGGTGAATGCCGCGAGCTCGCAGAGCGCTTCCTGGCCGGGTCGAGGGACCGGAATGTCGCGCAACCCAGACCGCCCGCGGCCGCCCGCTTCCCGAAAAGGCCGCGCCAATCGACGATCGCGCTGCCCAAGGAGCAGTCACACGTCGCGATCGGCTTTCCGGGTACCACGCTGCTCGCCGCGGATCGCTTCGCCGTCGAGGTGCTCGTCGAGCTGCTCGGCGGCCACGGAGGGCGGCTGTTCGCCGCCGTGAGGGAGCGGGCGTCCCTGGCCTATTCCGTCAGCGCGACCTCGGTGGAGGGGATCGATCCGGGCTATCTGGCCCTCTACGCGGGAACAGCCCCGGGCCAGGAGCGGGCCGTGGTGGACGCGATGCTGGGCGTCGCGGAAGGCCTGAGGCAGAGCAGGGTGCCGGGCGAGGAGCTCAAGCGGGTCAAGAGCCACCTGATCGGCAGCCGGGCGATCATGTGGCAGCGGGGCTCCGCCCGGGCCGCCGGGGCCGCCCTCGGCCATCTCTACGGTCTCGGTCACGACGCGGACGAGCGGTACCCCGAACAGCTGCGGGCCGTGGACACCGGGGCCGTGCTGAACGCCGCCCGGCGCTACCTCGATCCGCGGCGCCGGGTCGTCGTCTGCGTCGGCCCGCGCGCCGACCAGCTCGACCTGCTCTGAGATCGCCCGCCGTCGATTCCGTCTCCTCCGGTGGATTGGTGGTTGTGGACTTCCGGCGCCCGGCGTGGATAATCGATCCGTCGCTGCGGCCCCCGGAGGTGGACGGTGAAGCTGGATCTCAGCAGCCTGATCAAGGCGGTGGACTCCCTCGAGCGGGCCGTCGGAGCGGCGACGGACCGGCCCCGGATGGATGCCCTCGACGACGACCAGAAGGATGCCATCCGCGCCGGTGTCATCCAGAACTTCGAGTTCACGTACGAGCTGTGCTGGAAGATGCTGAAACGGCAGCTGGAGATGTTCTCCCCGGGCGCTGCCGACATCGATCACCTCTCCTTCAGCGATCTTATCCGCGTCGGCGCCGAGCACGGCCTCGTCGCGGATCCCGAGCGGTGGTTCGAGTACCGAAGGCAGCGCAACATCACCTCCCACGCCTACGACGAGGCCAAGGCCGACGGCGTGTTCGCCGCCGCGGTCGCGTTCGTCGGCGATGCCCGCGACCTGCTCGAGCGCCTGCGGGAGCGCAATGGGGATTGACCTTCCCGCGGAGCACCTCGCGCTCGTGGCGAGGCTGCTGGCCGAGCATGTGCCGGGGTGCGAGGTCCGCGCCTTCGGCTCGCGGGTCGACGGGACGGCCAAGCCGTTCTCCGATCTGGATCTGGCGATCGCGGGGGAGGACGGCCCGGACGAGGCGGCCCTCGATCGACTGCGGGAGGCCTTCGAGGAGTCGGATCTCCCGATCCGGGTGGACGTGATCGACTGGCGCACCGCGGGCCCGGCGATCCGCGCGGCCGTCGAGCGCCGCTCCGTCGTCCTTCAGACAAGCTCCTGACGATGTCGTACCTCTCCAACGCCTCGGGGGCGCGCCTGGTGAAGCGGTCTTCCGGGGCGCGGATCCAGTGGAAGCGGGACGAGGGCGAGGGATTCCTGGATCTGGCGGCCGAGCCGCAGGTCTTCCTGAGCTTCGCAAACGCGTTGCTGTACGGAATCCAGCGTGCTGGATGGAGTACAGCCGCGTCGACGGAGCAAAGCGGAGTCAACCACCCGGCTGCACATCCCGGACTGGAGGCGTGCGAAGCGCAGCGGACGGGAGTCCGCGGAGCCGCACGGGTCCAGTCGGGACGACGGAGCTTCGGGCGGAGTCAACTTCGGCGCGAGGTACTACAGCGCGTACCTGGGCCGCTGGATCTCGCCCGATCCGCCGGTGGTGCACGGCTCCGCGGCCGGGGCGAACTATTTCCAGTACGCGGCCAACTCGCCGTACATCGCGGTGGACCCGGACGGGAACTGGGTGAACGTGCTGATCGGCGCCATCGTCGGGTCGATCGTCG
>CAYZAI010000223.1:0-8085 GCA_964476305.1 uncultured Myxococcales bacterium | reverse complement strand
GTACGCCGCGGAAATCGCCCCCGAGGGGCGCACGGGCGAGTACATGGGAGTGGCGCAGCTGCCGTGGTTCCTGACCAAGGTGCTCGTGCCGCTGATCTACTCCGGTGCGATGATGGAGCGCTACTGTCCGGCCAAGGGCGACAAGAACACCGAGCTGATGTGGCTGATCTTCGGTTGCATCGCCCTCTGCTCCACGGTGCTGCTGCTGATCGCCAAGCACTGGGTCGGCAAGGACTTCAAGACAAAGGCGGCCTGATGCGCCGGCGGGCCTACCAGTGGGTGGCACTGGTCGCGGTCCCCGCGCTGCTCGCGCACCCGGGATCGGCCGACGCCCAATCCGGGATCCCGGAGGGCGAGGTCCCGCCCGCGCCGGACCAGGTCGCGCCCGCTCCGCCGGAGGTTGCGCCCGCCCCCGCGCCGGCCCCACTGCCGCCGCTGATCACGCCGCCACCCTATGTCCCCCCGGATCCCCGCAGGGGGTTCGACATGGGGTTCGATATCGGCGCCGGGCTGCTCGAGTTCTTCCATCTGGACGTGAGCGTCCTGATCACGCGGCAGTGGGCCGTGGGTCTCGGCGTGGGCGGCTTCCCCATCGATAAGGCGCTCAGCATGGTCATGGGCGTCGACGATCTCAGCGCCTCCGCCCAGATGGCCGGAATCGAGCTCCAGGGCGACGTCGAGACCAAGCTCGGCTCGGGCCGGATCTTCGGACGCTGGTTCCCGTGGAAGAAGCTGTTTCTCTTAGAACTGACCGTGGAGGCGTGGCGGCTCGAGGTCGCGGCCACGGGCCGGGTGACCGACGTCGAGACCGAGGTCGAGTACGTGGACGTCGAGGTCGCGGCGCGGGTCTGGGTGCCGATGATCGGCGTGCACGGGGGATGGCGCTTCCTGTGGAAGAACGGGGCCTACCTCGAGATCGTGGGCGGGCTGAACGTGCTGCTCTCGCCCGGCGCCGAGGTCGAGTTCGGCGGCGACACCATCGAAGACCTGCAGGAGTACCCCATGGCCGCCGCGGCCCTCGAGTCGGCCCAGGACTTCCTCGGCGACAAGCTCCAGGAGGGCGCCAACAGCATCACCAAGAAGATCAAGGCCTTCCCCACCGGCGCGCTGCGCTTCGGCTGGGCCTTCGACTTCTGGTGAGATGGCTTGTGACCACATTTCACCAAAGGTTATGCGCAATAGGAACCTCTTGTTGTGCGCATTTTGTTTGTCATCTATACTCCCATCAGGAGGTGGAAGGAATGGGCAGCGTGAACATCTCCCTGCCGGACGACCTCACAGAAGAGCTCCGCCGGCTCGTTCCCGCCAGGAGACGAAGCGCGTTCATCGCGGAGGCCATCCGGGAGCGGATGGCGCTTCTTCGGCAGATCGAAGCCGTTCGCGAGAGTGCCGGAACCTGGTCGAGCGAAGGGCGCAAGGATCCCTCGGCCGAGGTGCGCGGGCAGCGGAAAGGCTGGAGCGCGCGGGAAGAACGGATCGGGGCGAAGGGATGAAACGCTTCCTGCTCGACTCCGACGTCGTGATCTGGCTCCTGCGGGGACAGCGGAAGGTCGTCGAGCATGTCGAAACGCTGGCGGGCCGCGGCCGACTCCTGGTTTCGTCCGTGACCCGCGCGGAGGTGACCAGCGGGATGCGGCCCGGCGAGGAGAAGGCGACCTTGCACCTGCTCGACGGCCTGACCACCGTGCCGGTGAGCGGCGACATCGCCGACCGGGCCGGCGGGATGCGACGCGAATTCCGCCTGCGCGGCATCACTATCCACCTGCCGGACGCAATCATCGCCGCCACCGCCGTCGAAACCGACGCCGAGCTGCACACCTGCAACCCGAGGCACTACCCCGACTACGGCATCGCGCTGGTGGCGGTGGAACCCTAGATCTCCCACCACGGCACGGCCCACGCATCCTCCCGGAGGCGGCGGACATCCTCGCAGGCCGCCACCACCAGCTTCCGGCCGATCTCGATCCCCGGGCAGGCGGCGGCCAGGCCGTCGAAGCCCCGGCAGTCGCCGCGGGTGGGATTGGTCCCGAGCTTGATCTCCAGCGGGTGGAGCCGGCCGTCGAGTTCGAGCACCAGATCCACCTCGGCGCCACTGTGGGCGCGGAAGTGGTGGATCGCCGGCCGCGCGGGCCAGCTCTCCCTTCGCTTCATCACCTCGAGGGAGATCCAAGTTTCGAAGAGCTGCCCGGCCAAAGGATGGGCGGCCAGAGCGTCGGCGGACGAGACGCTCTGGAGGAAGCACGCCAGCCCCGGGTCGGTCAAGTAACCCTTGGGCCTGCCGGAGATGCGCTTGACCGCGTTGCGGGACCAGGCCGGCACCTCGACCCACTGGTAGGTGGCCGCCGCGATCTCGCCCCATTTCACCGCGGTGCCGCGGGACAGGCCGAGCTCGCGTCCCAGTTGGTTGTGGTTCACTTCTCCGGCCGTGAGCGCAGCCAGCAGGCCGAAGAAGCGGCCGAAATCGCGGAGCGATTCCGGCTCCGCGGCGGTGCGGACGTCCCGCTCCACGTAGGTCTGCACGTACGACGAGAAGAAGTCGGTGACGATCCGGTCCGGCAGATCGAGAAGCCCAGGCATGCCGCCGCGCCAGAGGCGCTGGAACACCCCCCGCGGCGGCGAGCATTGCCACCCGCCCGGGTCGAAGCCCGGCTCGAACAGCCAGTGCCACAGGAACCCCTTGTCGCCGGCGCGGCCCTCCATTTCGGCCGAGCCCAGGGGCAGCAAACGCAACACGGCGACCCGCCCGGCCAGGGATTCGGATACCGATCGCAGGACCGCGAGATTCTGGGACCCGGAGATGATGTAACGCCCCGGCCGACGATCCGCGTCCACCCGGCGCTTGAGCGCGGCCAGGATCTCCGGCGCATGCTGGACCTCGTCGAGGAACAGGGGCTCGGGCTGATTCTGCAGGAACAGGTCGGGATCCTGCCGCGCGCCGTAGCGATCCATGACCGGGTCGAAGGCCACGGTCTTCAGCCCATCCACCGGCAGGTGCTCCACCAGCGTGGACTTCCCCGCCTGGCGGGCGCCGAGCACGGCGACGACGGGGAAGTGGGCCAGAAGGTCGATGATCTTGGCTTCGAGCCAGCGGTTCCGGTAGTTCATACTTGATAATTGTCATTCATGCTGACAAATATCAAGCTCAATGACCTATCGTGCGACGATGTCCAGCCCGAGGGTGATCTCGTCGTTCGCCAGCGCGGCGGTGGCGACGCCGACCTCGAGCTCCTGGCCGGCGATCTCGAGCTTCGCTTTCGCCTTGGTCTTCTTCGTGACGTCGAAGGCGTCCTTCCACAGCAGGGCGAACCAGACCCCGGCCTTGACGAAGGCCGAGGCCTCGATGTCCGTGACCTCGGCGTCCTTCGCCCCGATGACGAGCCTGCCGTCCTTCACGCCGAGCTCGGGGGCGGCCTCGAGGGTCAGGCGCATGCACGTGCCCTCCAGGTCCCAGAGCATGACCTTCATCGGCCGCTTCCCCGGCACCCAGTCCAGCCCGGCCCGCAGCTCGCCGTCGTCCCTGGCCTTGCCCTTGTCGTCGAAGCGATCCGGCAGCAGGCCCGTGGCCATGGCCCAGTTCACGGCCTCGGCCATGGCCGGACCCGAAAGGCGCACGGTGATGCGGTCGGCGGGCGCGGCCACGCCGGCCTTCAGCCCGGTCCGCACCGGCAGCCCGGTGACGGCCATCAGCCGCAGCACGCCGTGGGGATCGGTCTCGATGGAGAGGGCCTTCATGGGCACGTCCGGCAGCTTCAGCGAGACCCGCGAGAGGTCACCCAGTCGCTTCAGCAGCTTGTCCTTCGACATCTTGGCGAAGCCCGAGACCAGCGCCTTCACCACCGAGGCGGCGGCCTCGTCGACTGCCTTGCGCGGCAGGAGCAGGCGCGCGACCTTGGGGATGCGACCCCAGATCAGGGCGCCGAGCTCCTTCTTGGCGCTCTTCGAGATGTTCGGCTTCACCTTGCCCAGGCAGTCGGGGGTGATCTCGATGTCCACGCGGCCCGCCTCGAGATCGACCACGGGCTCGATCTCGACGTCCACCGAGATGTCGAAGACGTCGCGATCGCGGTCCCGGTCGCGCACGTCGAACACCAGGCGGAAGGCCAGGCGCCCGGCCGCCGTCGGCAGCAGCTTCACGCCACGCGCCCGGGCCTCGAGCTTGCCGAAGTAGTCGGCCAGGGCGGAGGGGACGGAGAGCTTGAGGGGCAGCGGATCGATCTCGTCGATGCGCCGGTTCAGCAGGTCCTCGGCCACGGCGAACGGGACCGAGATCTGGAGGTGGGGCTCGTCCGTCGCCCCGGTCCGCTCCAGGAACTTCTGGCGGTCCTTCTCGAGGCGCCGGCACGTCCCGCATCCCGTGCACGCGGCGAGAGCGGCCAGCGCCATGACCCCAGCCGCCAACGCGATAATCCGTCCCGGCATCCCGCCATCTTCAGCACCGGCGGTCCTCCCTGTCAACAGCCATGGCCGCTAGCCATGGCCGCTAGAAGAACTCGAGGCGCACGGATATCAGCTTCTCGATCTTGGGGATGGCGCTCTTGTGGGCGAAGACGAACACGTCGTCGCCGGGGAGTATCGCGTCGTCGCCGCCGGGGATGATCGGCACGCCGTCTCGGAACAGCAGGCCCACGATGGCGTTCTCGGGGAACCGGACCTGGCGCAGGGGCTTGCCCACGGCCGGCGCGGTCTCGAGTGCCTCGAACTCGATGGCCTGGGTCTGGGTCGCGCCACCGTACGGGATCACCGCCTTGATTCGGCCCTTGCGGACGTGGTGGATGATCGTGCCGATGGCCAGGGCCCTGGGCGAGATGACCGCGTCCACGCCGGCGTTCTCTACCATCGACACGTAGGAGACCTTGTCCGTGAGGGCGATCACGCGATGCGCGCCGAGCCGCTTGGCGTTGAGCGCCGCCATCACGTTGGTCTCCTCCTCAGGCAGGGCCGCGATGAACACGTCGCAGTCCCGGACGTTCTCCTCGAGCAGCAGCCCCTCGTCCGTCGGGCTGCCGTTCAAGACCAGCGTCCGGCCCAGGCTCTCGGACAGGGCCATGGCGCGCTGGCGATCCGGCTCGATCAGTTTGACCTGGAGCCGCGAGCCGTTCTCGAGCCTTCTGGCGAGCAGAGAGCCGACGCCCCCGCCTCCGGCGATGGTGACCCGGCGCGCCGGGTGCCAGGGCAGGTGGAACAGCTCGGCCACGTGGGGCAGATCGTCGGTTCGTGCCACGGCGTAGAGCGAGTCCCCGGCCCGGAGATCGTCGTTGCCGCGCGGCACCCGGCTCTCGCCGCCCCGTACCAGGTTCGTGACCAGGACCTTGAGCTGCGGCGCCAGGGTGCGCACGTCGGCGAAGGTCCGGCCGTCCAACGGGGTTCCCGGCGGCAGCCGGAAACCCACGAGCCGAATGCCCGTGCCACACTCGGCCACGTCGAGGGCGAAGGGCACCGAGATGATGTCGGCCAGCCGCTGGGCCGTGACCAGCTCCGGGTTGATCGCATGGTCGACGTGCAACCCTTCCGGGCCGAGCAGCCGGCTGTCGTCGATCAGGGCCAGCTCGCGAATGCGGGCCACTCGAATGGCGTGTGGCGCCCTCAGGTGGGAGATGGCCGCGGCCACGAGGTTGACCTCGTCCGAGTCGGTGACCGCCACCACCATCTCGGCGGCACAGACGCCCGCGTCCTCGAGCACCCGGGGGTTCGACCCCGAGCCGCAGACTGTCTGGATGTCGTGGGCCTCGCGCAGCTCCGCGAGCCGGCCCTCGTCCAGATCCACCGCGACGACGTCGAGCCCCTCGGCGGCGAGCGCTCCGGTGATGGCCGTGCCGACCTGTCCGGCGCCGATGATCACGACTCGCATTCGTTCCGCCTACTTGACGCCGAGCAGTTCCTTGACCTTGGAGATGACCTGCGGCGCCTGGATCGGTTTTGTGATGTAGGCGTTCGCGCCGAGCTGCAGAGCCCGCTGCCGATCCTCCTGGGCGCCCTCGGTGGAAATGATCATGATCGGGACGTCCTTGTGGACCGCGTCGGTGCGGATGCGCTTGACCAGCTTCAGGCCGTCCATGATCGGCATGTTGATGTCGGTGATGACGATGTCGAAGCGCCCCGCCGCGAGCTTCTTCAGTCCGTCGACGCCGTCGTCGGCCTCGATGACCTTGAGGTTCTTGATGCGCGACAGGGCGAACACGATAAGCTGCCGCATCATCGGCGAGTCCTCGACGATCAGACAGGTGTATTCGGCCATCCCTCAGATCCTCCTAGAGCCGCTGGTACGCGTCCAGCCCCGCGGCGACACCACCGGCCCGGGCGAGCAGCCCGGCACCGACGATGGCTGAGGCGGAGTGGAGCGCCAGAAGTCTGAACAACTCGAAATCAATATCGACGAACCCCGTCTTCTGCTCGAGCAGGCGGTGCAGCGCGAGCACGCCCACTGTCTGACCGGCGAGGATCAGCGGGATGCAGGCCAGCGGCTGCCCGGCCTCGCGAGGCCCGGCCGGATCGCCGACAAAGTGTACCTGGTTCGCCGCCGCCTCGCCGATGGGACCCTCGCCCCACC
The DNA here is from genome assembly GCA_964476305.1 of uncultured Myxococcales bacterium. Classification (GTDB taxonomy): domain Bacteria; phylum Myxococcota_A; class Polyangia; order JAAYKL01; family JAAYKL01; genus CAYZAI01. Next base: position 1,538 of record CAYZAI010000223.1, on the reverse strand, counting down.
GCACGACCTTGCCCTGCTCCCCGTCACGCTGGAAGGCGTGCACCGGTTCCAGCGTCCGCTCGCCGCCGCGCTCCGCCACGAGATAGATCACGAAGCTGGCCGCACCCACGAACTGCATCAGCAGCTGCTCGATGACGCTGAGCACCTCTCGAGTCTCGAGGGTCGCGTGGAGCTGGTACGAGGCCACGTAGAGGTTGGCCATGGCGTCGAGCTCGCGCTCGACCTCCTCGAAGCGGGCCTGGTAGTCGAAGGCCTCGGCGACATGATCCCGGGCCCAACTGCGCAGACTGACCTTCTCCTTCTCGAGCTGCTCGATCTTGACCAGCAGATCGCGGATCGCGTCGTCCGAGGCCAACTGGTGTCGCAGCGCGACATTCTCCTCTTCGAGATCGTCGATTCGCTTGCGGAGGGACTGGACCTCGTCGAGCAGCTCGGAGGTCAGCTCGGCCCCCTTGCGGAAGAAGGTCTCGAGGAACTCCTCCCGGCGCGCGGTCAGGTCGAACCCCTCGGCCAGCGGGGTCGCGGGGTCGCTCGTTTTCGCCATCCGTCCCTCCTCGAAAGGCCCACGATGCCTACCCAGGCCGGGCAAGTTACCACGGGCCCGGGACAGGGACAACATGAAGAGGCGAAAAGAGAAGGCGGAAAGGCAGAATGAAAAAGGACACTACGGCAGCCCGAGCTCGCGGTCGAGGAAGACGTAGGCCAAGGCCGACATCCGGGCGCGCTGCTCGTTGTTCGCCGCGCCGCCGTGACCGCCTTCGATGTTCTCGTAGTAGAGCACGTCGTGGCCCTGCTCCAGCATCCGCGCCGCCATCTTGCGGGCGTGCCCGGGATGGACCCGATCGTCCCGGGTCGAGGTGAGCAGCAGCGTCCGCGGGTACTTCACCCCGGCGCGGACGTTCTGGTACGGCGAGTACCTCGCCAGCGCGGCCCACTCCTCTGGCACGTCCGGGTCCCCGTACTCCGCCATCCACGACGCGCCCGCCAGCAGCCGGTGGTAGCGCTTCATGTCCAGCAGCGGCACCCGCGCCACCACGGCGCGGAAGAGATCCGGCCGCTGGGTGAGCATCACGCCCATCAGCAGGCCGCCGTTGGAGCCGCCAGTGATGCCGAGGCGCGACGGCGAGGTCACCTCGCGCGCCACCAGATCCTCGGCCACGGCGATGAAATCGTCGTAGGCCCGCTGGCGATCGCCCTTGAGCGCGGCCTGGTGCCAGGTCGGACCGTACTCACCGCCGCCGCGAGTGTTGGCCACGGCGTACACGCCCCCCGCCTCGAGCCAGGCGGCTCCGACCTCGGCGTTGTAGTGGGCCTCGAGGGAGATCTCGAACCCGCCGTACCCGTAGAGCAGCGTCGGGTTGTCCCCGCTCAGGGTGAGATCGCGACGCGCCACCAGGAAGTAGGGCACCCGCGTGCCGTCCTTCGACACGGCGAAGTGCTGCCTCACCTCGATCCCGGCGGCATCGAAGAAGGCCGGTGACTGCTTGAGCCGTTCGCGCCCCCGCCGCAGCCGGCCGAGGGACAGGGTCGATGGCAGG
>CAYZAI010000222.1:0-8115 GCA_964476305.1 uncultured Myxococcales bacterium | reverse complement strand
CCAGGAACTCGCGCGGGTCGATGCCCGCGGCGCGGAGCACGGCGCGCATCGTGCCCTCGGGGACGTCCTGCGCATGGTGAGGTACGGTGGTGCGGCGTCCGTCGTCGTGGCGCCATATCTCGTGGCTGCCCTTGGCGCCGCGGTCGAAACGGAACCCGAGCGCCCGCAGTCGCCTCGCCACTTCCCTGTACTTGAAGCCGGCGAGCTCGCCCATCAGGGGATCGCGACGGGGACGGAGAACGAGAGCGGCCCCGGATCGCTGTTCCGCTGGAACACGGCCGGAAGGGGATCCCCGTGGTCGAGGCAAGATTCGGCGATACGGCGCGCCACGTCGCGGGCGATCTCCACGGTCTCGGCCACGGTGCGTCCCTGGGCCACCAGGCCGGGCACGTCCGGGCTCGTCGCGACGAACCCGCCCTCGTCGAGGGCCTCGATTTCCAGGCGGATGATCGCTTCCTCGATGTTCATGGGTGCAGGATAGCACCGCCAAGAGGCACGGTCCAGCGACGGAAGGCCGCGATCACCCGGTGGCGGTGGCGAACCACTTGATGATTTCAATGCCCGCGAAGATCGCGAAGGCGTCGAACTCCTCGCCGCCGACGTAGACGACCCTCACCACGGGCGCGATGACGAATAGGCGGGTGACGCGGATCTCGTAGAGCACGGCGAGCGCCAAGGCCCCGGGCCCGCCGCCGCCGAACTCCCATTCCTCCTTGCCGTTGGCGAACCCCAGGCCCAGGCCCGCGGACGGCCGGATGCCGAGGCCCCGCCAGGGGTAGAAGGACAGATCGAGCATCAGATCGAACAGGCCGATCTGTTCCACCCCGCGGGTGTTGTTGCTGATGTCGATCTGGAAGCCGATGGCGAACCACTCGCAGAACGCGTCGCCCACGCGGAAGGAGAGCATCCACGTGTTCAGAGGCCCGATGGTGAGGTCGCCGTGATCCTTGTTCTCGGGCACCCAGGCCCGGAGGCTGGCATAGCCGATGGCGCCGCCCAGGTAGGATCCCGGGTGACGGAGGACGGTCGGGTCGTGTCGCCAGTCCGGCTTCGGCTCGTCGGCCGCCACCGGGGTGTCGCCGTCGCCCTCGGCTCGCGCCCCCGAGGTGGCGAGCAGGATCGCGGCGCAGAGCAGGGCCGGGATCCCAAGGCGACCGCACATCTTCGGACGGAATCTAGCCATTGTTCCGCGCCATACTACATCGTTCCAGCTCGCGCTCGTGCTCCGCGTCCAGCTCGGGATCGGTCATGATCAGGCGGCCCACCCGATCCCACTGGAAGCCGTGGGGGCGACGGTTCGACCACCAGATGATCATCGCCCGGCCCTTGATGTTGTCGACGGGCACCGGGCCCCAGTAGCGGGAGTCGTTGGAGTTGTCGCGGTTGTCGCCCAGCAGGAAGACCTGGTCGTCCGGGACCGTGATCGGCCCGAAGGTCGTGACCGGCCCGTGATCGTCCTCGACGACGGTGTAGAGGAACTCGCCGTGGCGCTCGACCCAGAGCTGGCCCTCGGCGTTCTCCCACTTCCCGGAGAAGCGGTTGTACGAGCGGTAGACCTTCCTGCCGATCTGGCACCGCGGGACCTCCTCGCCGTTGACCCACAGCACGTCCTCGCGCAGCTCGACCCGGTCCCCGGCCACGCCGACGATGCGCTTGATGAAGTCCTTGCCCGCCATCTCGTCCTCGAAGGCGTCGATGTAGTCGGGCTTCGAGCCGTACTGCTCCTCGTGGCTCGGCTTGGCGAAGACCACGACCTCGCCGTGGGCGGGAGCGGCGAAGCGCACGATCCGCCGGTTCGTGAACGGGATGGTGATCCCGTAGAGATACTTGCTGACGAAGATGTGGTCCCCGACCATCAGCGTCGGGACCATCGACTCGCTGGGGATCTTGAAGGCCTCGACGACGAACAGGCGGAGGATCACCGCGATGATCACGGCGACGCCGATGGACTCCATGTACTCGCGCGTGGCGCCCTTGCGGGCGAAGGCCAGATGGCGGTTCGACTTGTCCTCGAGCTTGCGCGCGGCGGCCGGGATCTTCGAGTCATCCTCGCCAGCCAGGGCCTGCTCCAGCTCGGCGAGGGCCTGCTCGAGCTCCTTCATGCCCTTGCCCGAGACGCGACCGGGCCGGCGCTTCAGGATCTTGCGGACCCGCGTGATCGTCTGCACGGCGGCCTTCGCGCGGCGGCGCCGGTTGTACTCGCTCTGGGGATCCCGATCCTGCCAGAACGGCAGGCGGTCGCGAACGAGGTAGGTGCAGACCACCAGAGCCGCGAACAGCGCCAGCACGTACCAGACCTCGAACTCGTCGACGATCTCGGCGCGGGCCAGGAGATCGACGGCGACCCATGACACCAGCAGGGGCAGCAGCGCGAACCACAGCGCGTGCCAGAACTTGTGGATCAGGGTGCGGAAATCCAAGTCGGTTCTCTCCTGTCCCTGGAACGGCCCGTTATACCCCGTATTCCCCGCGGGACAAGAGGCCGGCCCGGGAGATCGGCCAAGCGCTATTGCTCGACGCGGCTGACCTGATCGGCGTCGTTGAAATGGACCTTGACCCGGTTGATCCGGTTCGTCCAGTAGGTCCACGTGGAAGCCTCGAGGGCCACCGTGGCGTGGGGCGGAGGCGGGCACCAGGACATCTCCACCGCCGTCTTGGACATTCCGGGCACGACCTCGCCTCCCAGCACGTGCTTGCGCTGCTTCTCGTCGAGGGCCTCGAGCCCGGGCGCCTGATCCTCCGGCGAGAACATCCGGAGGAACATCTCCCAGGTGGCCTTTCCCGACTCGTCGTCGTCGTTCCTGAACTCGTACTCGTACTTGGTCTCCAGGTCGCGGAAGCCCACCGCCTTCTGGCTCTTTTCGATGACCTCGACGCGGGTGCCCACCGCGATGATCGCGCCGGTGCCGCGGGTGTTGACCCACGAGACCGTGCCCTCGTCGTGGCGCACGTTGCAGCGGGCGAACAGGACCTCGGCGGGCTCGGGCGGCGCCGCGGGAGCAGGTGCCGCGGCCGGGGTGGCGCCCTCGATGTGGCCGGTCACCTGCGCGACGATCCCCTGGGCGTCGAAGTGAACCGAGAACATGGTGTAGCGGGAGTTCCAGTAGGTCCAGACCGGCGCGTCCATGGAGGGGGTCTTGGCCGCCGGGGGCGGGCCGATGGCCAGCAGCACGGCCGCCTTCGACATGCCCACGGCTGGCAGGGCGCCGCGGACCAGCGCCTGTTCGGTCTCGGGGAGGGCCGCCAGCTTCGCGGCCGGATCCTCGGGGCCGAAGAACATCAGGAAGGCGGTCTCGATATCCACGCCCGAGCTCCGATGGTTGACGAAGGCCTGCGGCGCTGGGTTGCCCTCGATCGTGAACGTGATGCGCCTGGCCGAGACCCCGGTGACCGCGACCCGCGTCCCGATGGGCAGGGGTGCGCCCTGGCGGTAGTTGACCACGCTCAGCACGTTTCGGTTCAGGGCGAGGTTGGCCTGGGCGAAGAGCGCCTGCCCCTGCAGGGCCGAGCCGCCGCCGCGGCGCCCGCCGCAGTGGGCGAGGGCGGCCACGGCCAGGACTCCGGCCAGCGCCAGTGCCAGTGTCTTGTGACTCATGATGTCTGCTCCTTCGCGACGGGGGCGCGCTCGCCCGGTGGTCAGTACACGAGATCGTCGCTGTCGTCCTCTTCCGCCTCGGCCGCGGCGAACCTCCGGGCCCCCAGCTTCAGGCGCTCGGCCACGGCTGCCCGCTGCCGGTCCTTGTAGCGGCGGTGGGAGGCGTCGCCCCGCTCGTTCTGGCGGTGCGTCTTGCGGTCCAGGATCTGCAGCTCGGCGCGGACGTAGATGAGGGGGCGCGGGACCGGGCTCAGCCCGTCGGTGCGGAAGGCGCCGCTCCGGTCGCCGAGGTGGAGAGGCATGTCGACGACCCAGTGCACGACGCGGTAGTTCGGCGACGAGTGACGGTTGCCCAGCGGGTGCAGCTGGTCCTCGACGTCCGGGTCGAGCTGCAGCCGTTCGACGAGCCCGGCCAGGTGCGGGTGCTGTCGGCAGTACGAGATGAAGGGGAACAGGCTGTTGTAGGACTCCCCGGCCAGCACGTGGTGGAACGGGAACAGGTTTCGGGAGAGGAAGACGATGGTGGGGATCACGTCCTCCCGAGTGGCCGTGACGACCCGGAAGCGCATCTTGTCGAACAGCTGTGCCGAGAGCGGGTCTGTCTTGCTGAGCAGCTTGGTCACCATGCTGGAGCGCTGCTTGCGGCCGCCCATGAACTCCACGACCGGCAGCTGCTCGGCCATCATCCGGCTCACGACGCGGTAGATGCGCTGCTCCGCCATCCGGAACAGCTCCTGGTCCGTCATTTCGAGGGCCTGGCGCGCCTCGGAGGCGTCGAAGTGGTTGATGACGTGCATGGTCTTGAGCAGGGTGCAGGCGCAGAGCTGGCGGTGGCGGCTTTCCGTGCTCGACGCGATCGCCAGCAGCCCGGGCAGGGACGCGCGGGCGACGGGCGCCGGGACCGGGAATTCGAAGGCCTCGCGCAGGTAGGCCACGGCCTCGTCCCGGATGCGCTCCACCAGCGCCGCGTCGTCCGGATCCGCGAGGTCGATCCCCATGGCCGCGCAGATGGATCCGGCGTTGTCCCCGGTGTCGAGGTTCAGCCGGTGCCAGTCGAGGACGCTGCCGCCGCGCAGGATCAGGCGCACCGTCTCGAGGTCGAACAGCGTCAGCTGGTCGAGTCGGCGATAGGGCGTCTCGAGGACGTGGTCCGCGGTGCTCATGCTGATCGCGTTTCCGGCGGGTCTCGGCGAGGTTCGGACGTCGGTGCGCCGCTTGGGTCCGCTCAGGGTTTGTCGTCCGCCAGGACTCTCCCCTCTTTTGGTGCGGCGGGTTGTCCGATGGTGACCGTGCCGAAGAGGATGCCGCAGACGATGGCCAGCAGGATCAGGTTGCCCCAGACGGTCCCGGTGCACATCGGGACAATCAGGACCAGAAGCAGAAGAGCGACCGGGGCGAGTCTGATCATCGCTGTTTCCCTCGTGTTTCCGCTGACCTACCTACCCATGGGCTTTCATACCACCCGGGTTCTTTTCCGGTCAAATTCGAGGCTCCCCCGTTCTTAGCGACCGGAGCCGATCGATGCAAGCGAAAAGGTCGAAAAACGGGACAGTTGCGACTTTCTGTCCCCGGCACTACAGTGGATTCAGATGTTTTTCTGTTTCCGTCTGTCCGCAATCGCTCTCACCGCGCTGCTTCTGGCCGGGTGCTGGATGGGGGCGTCGCAGCACTCGGGGCCGGGTGATGACGATGCGGATGACGACGACAACGACGGCGCGTCGTCGGACGCGGACTCCGACTCCGATGGCGACTCGGACACGAGCTCGGACTTTCCGCCCGGTGAGCTGCTGGGCGCGACGTCGGTGAAGGCGTCCGGGTTCTACGACACGATCTGGGACATGGCCGCGATGCCGGGCGGGGGCGTGGTGGTCCTGGGCGAGTTCACCGGCACGGCCAAGTTCGATCCCGGCGGGCCCAACGAGACGACCCTGTCCTCGGACGACGGCCGGCTGTTCATGGCCAAGTTTTCCAAGAACCTGGGGTTCGAATGGGTCAGGCACGTGTTCCAGAGCGGATCGCCGAGCGAGCTCGACCAGGCGCGGAGCATCGCGGTACACCCGGACGGGGGCTTCGTGGTGGCGGGTTGCTTCACGACGGACGCGACCTTCGGCCCGGGGCAGGCGAACGAGGCCCACTACGACGAGGTCGCCAGCACCGACGACTGTCGCCTGTTCGTGGCGCGGTTCGACGACGACGGCGACCTGCTCTGGGCGTGTGCGGCAACGGCGGGCTCGGATGTCGTTGAGCCGCGGGTGGCCGCGGCGCCGGACGGCCGGGTGCTCGTGACTGCGACCTTCGCGGGATCGCTCGAGTTCGAAGGAGAGTCGGAGCTCGGGGCCGTGGTCGGTGAGAACGAATGTAATCTGCAACCCACGGTTGGTTCTCTCGAGCTTCCGAGTGGGATGGTGGCGCTCGTCGCGTTTTCAAGCGCAGGGCAGGGACTGTGGCTTCGCGGCGAGGGATTGGACGGTTGCATCCTGCGAAGCGCTGGATTGTGGGTCGGCGAGAGCGGCAATATTGCCCTGGCCGTCGATTCCAATACCCCGTTCACCGTCCAGGCAGGTGGCCAAGCGATGGAGGTCGTGCCGGACGTATCAATCCTTCGGTACAATGCCGGAGGCTCCCTTTCCAGCACATCGAGGCTCGTCCAGAAGGGCGAGTGGAAAATCTGGTTCGGCATTTCCATATCGTGGATTTCCATGGGGTCCAATGCCTGGGAGGCCGGTATCGCGGAAATGATCCGGGGTACGACCGATCTCTTCCTGGCCGATGACGAGGTCTTCTCGATGCCCAAGGGATGGGATGGGTATACGCTAGTCCTCGATGAAAATCAGATGCCGGTTGGAGTAGGACTGACTAAAACGGATACCTACATATCGGAGTGGACCTACGGGAGCAACCTCTATTCCATCATGGACACCGGAATCGCCTCTTCCGGTTCGGTGTTCATGGCTGGCGGTTTCGAGAAGAACATCGCTTTCGCCACCGCCGACCTGGAAACGCAGCTCGAGTTGAAGGGCGAGGGGAGCGGACAGTACATGTACATTGGGCGGTTCTCGCCGGAGGGCATTCCGGACTGGGCGGTGCAGGCCGGGGGCGGGGCGAGCTGTTTCGCGCGGGCCGTGGCCGAGGGCGCGGACAAGGGGATCTTCGTGGGCGGCAGCTTCGGCAAGAACGCGGTGTTCGGCGCGGGCGAGCCCGGCGAGACCGAGCTTTCGACCTCGGGCGGCTGGGATATCTTCCTGGCCAAGTACATGCCGTGAGGGGAAGACGCCTTCCCGGCGGGGCTGCGGGGAGCGCACGGGCGGCTGCGATTTCCGCACGTCCGGCCGCCCGCCGGGGAGATCCGGAATGGTGGAAGCGGGGTGACGGTCGCAGATTACATCAATGAAAACGATGAGATACTCACCGGCAGGCGACGTTCGGCCCGGTCCTGGCACGGCTCTTGAGTCAGAGCAGGACGAACGGCGCCGCGGGATCCCGAAACGGGCCCCGGCAGACAACACGGAGGAGCACGCCATGACGAACACACGGAAGAAGACACACCCTGTTAGACGGTACCTGGTTGCGCTGGCGCTGCTGGGGGGCTTCGCCCTCGCCGCCGGCTGCGAGGAGGGGGAAGGTGGCTTCGACGCGGACGACCCGGAAGGACTGCTCGCCGACGGGGCGGAGACCGGTGTGGCAGCGGAGGCGGTCCGCCACGGCCGCGGATTCGACGGGAAGAGGTTCGACGGGAAGCGCGGGGAGCGCCGGCTCGAAGGGCGCGGCGGCCACCGCGGCCCGGGCGCCTTCCTGTGCCGCGCCGCCCTGAAGGACCTGGAGCTGAGCGACTCGCAGCGCGCCGAGGTCGAGAAGCTCGTCGCCGCCGGACGCCCCGTCGAGGGCGAGGCCCGCGCCGCCGATGTCGGTGCGCTCCGGGCCGAGCGGGCGAAGGCCCTGAACCGGCTGCACGGGATCCTCACGCCCGGGCAGCGCGGGCAGCTCGTCGAGAAGATGCGGGCGCGCCGCGCCGAGCGTCGCGAGGAGCACAGGGCCGCGATGGACGCGTTCCTGACGGCGTTCGCCGGCGAGGCGTTCGACGCGGCCTCGTTCGCTCCCCCGGAGCGCCCCCGGTCCTAACCGATTGACAGCCCCTTCCCCCCCCACTACGTTCCCAGCGGCCCGACCGAGGCGCCGACACCAGGAGACCCGACGACCATGTCCCAGCACGTCATGCCCATCCTGCCCCTGCGCAACGCGGTGCTCTTCCCGGCCTCGGTGGTCCCCATCAGCGTGGGAAGGCCCAAGTCCACCGCCATCATCGAGGAGATCTCCTGCCGCGAGAACCCGGTCATCGGGGTCCTCAGCCAGCGAAGCCCCGATGTCGAGGATCCGGACTGGGGCGAGATGTTCCGGGTGGGGACCATCGCGCGCATCCTGAAGGTCATCAAGCTCTCCGACGGAAGCTACTCCGTGGTGCTGCAGGGCCTCGAGCGCAGCGTCGAGGTCCACTTCCGCGTCGCCGGGATGAAGGAGGTGGA
>CAYZAI010000221.1:0-8157 GCA_964476305.1 uncultured Myxococcales bacterium | reverse complement strand
AGAGCTTGATCGAGTCCTTCTGGTCCTCGAACAGCTTCATCTCCAGCGCCCTGCGAAGGCGATCATTGGCGTCCCAGCGGAACTCCTTGCCCTCCACGGCCAGGGCGCCGATGAAGTTCATGATCTCGCGCCTGAAATCGTCCTTGCGGCTGTCGGCGATGTCGATCTTCTCCTCGATGGAGCGCATCAACCGTTCGTCCGGCGCCTCGTCGGTGCCGGTGTAGCGGTTGCGGACCTTCTCCTTGAGCGTGTAGGCCTTGACGTTGTCGATATAGTTCATCGCCAGGGCGCCGATGGCCTCCTCGTCCGCGGAGATCGCTCGCTGGACCTCGTTCTTGACGATCTCCTCGTATTCCTGCTTGACGACCGAGATCAGCTCGCCGTAGTGCGTGCGCTTCTCCTCGCTGTTGATCAGGCTGTGGCTGCGCAGGCCCTTGCCCAGCTCGTTCAGCACCATGAACGGGTTCAGACACCCTTCCGCCTCGGAAACCAGCGCGTTCGAGATCTTGTCCTGGATGTAGCGGGGCGAGATCCCCTCCATGCCCTCGCGGCTGGTCTCCTTGCGCAGCTCCTTGACGTTGTCCTGGGTGAACCCCGGCAGCATCCGGCCGTCGTAGAGCTTGAGCTTCTGCAGCAGGGTGAGGCCCGCCTTCTTCGGCTCCTCGAGGCGCGTGAGGATCGCCCACATCGCGGCCACCTCGAGCGTGTGGGGCGCGACGTGCACGCCGGTGACCTTCTCCTGGGCGAAGTCCTTCTCGTAGATCTTCACCTCCTCGGAGAGCTTGGTGATGTAGGGGATGTCGATCTTGATCGTCCGATCCCGCAGGGCCTCCATGTACTCGTTGGCGAGCAGCTTCTTGTACTCGGCCTCGTTGGTGTGGCCGATGATCACCTCGTCGATGTCGGTCTGGGCGAACTTCTTGGGCTTGATCATGTGTTCCTGGCTGGCCCCGAGCAGGTCGTACAGGAAGGCCACGTCGAGCTTGAGCACCTCGACGAACTCGATGATGCCGCGGTTGGCGATGTTGAACTCGCCGTCGAAGTTGAACGCGCGCGGGTCCGAGTCCGAGCCGTACTCGGCGATCTTGCGGTAGTTGAGGTCGCCGGTGAGCTCGGTGGAGTCCTGGTTCTTCTCGTCCTTGGGCTGGAAGGTGCCGATCCCCACCCGGTCCTTCTCGGAGAGCACCAGCCGGACGACGCGGACGTGCTCCATCACCCGGCCCCAGTCGCCGTCGTAGCGCTGGAGCAGCTGGTTGAAGGTGAAGCGGCAGGCCGGGCAGAGATCCCCGTCCACCCGCACCCGGAACTTCTCGCCGCCGAGGCCGAGATCGTCGATCACGTGCTGGCGCCACGCGGCCGGGATGAGGCGCAGGGGCTCCTCGTTCATCGGGCAGCGCATCACCTTTTCGATATTGTCCGGCACGTCGTGCCACTCGTGCGTGTACAGCGCCCCCTCCGGCGTGCGGGAGTAGGCCTCGAGCCCCTTCTTCAGCAGGCGGACGATGGTGCTCTTGGACGAGCCCACCGGGCCGTGGAGCAGCAGCACCCTCTTTTCGGGGCCCAGGCCGCGCGCCGCGGCCTTCAGAACGTTGACCAATCGCTCGAGGGGTATGTCGAGACCGAAGATCGCGTCCTTGCCGCCGGCCCGATCCTGCTCGAAGAACCTGTACTTCACGATGCGCTTGCGCGAATCGAGGTATTCCTCGATCCCGCGGTCCAGAATCATGTCGTGGACGCGCTGGAAGGCCGTCCGCGTCACCTCCGGGCGCTGGCGGACGATGTCCAGGTACTCGTCGAAGGTGCCGTTCCAGTGCAGCTCACGGTATTCCTCGGTGTTCTGCAACCCCGCGATTCTCGCCACAAGTGAGCTCTCTCCCGCGCCGATCCCGTGTTCGCTCATATCTTCCTCCAGCGGTTCGTCCGGGCCGAGTGTACGGCGGCTGGCCGCTCCTTCAAAGGAGTTTTGTCGCGGGCCGGCCGGGCACGGAGGCGAAATTGACAGAAAACGGGTATTTACAACCGGACACATTTCAATATACTAGAAAGATTGAGGAAAAGGACTACGGGAGAGGCGAGAGTGCCTGGCGTGACACTGACGGAAACCAGTTCGACCCAATCCCGGCTCGCCGCGCTCGACCGGAGCACCGGCGAGGTGCGGCAGCTGATGGAAAAGGGGGGGCCGGCCCGGCTCGTCGGGCTGTGGCACCAGCTCGATATCTCGGCCATCTACCACGACTGCGCCCTCGAGGGGCAGGTGGTCAGCCCGGCGGAGCTCCGCTCGGCCCTGGACGGGTTTTCGGTGGCGGACGTGGCCACACTCCCGCTGTTCACCGCGTTCCGCTCCCACAAGCGTGCGCTGGAGCTGGTCCGTGAGCTGGCGGCCCGCGAGCGGCTTCTGTTCTCCGTCGACATGTTCCACCAGTTCCACGAGCTGTTCGCCCCGCAGCCCGATGAAGGACGCGGGCTGCCGCTGCGCCGGGAGATCCCGCTGCACCGGTCGTACTTCCACGAGATCGACGAGCCCCAGAAGATCCTACCCGACCTCAAGCGCCTTGTTTCGTGGCTCAACGAGCCCAGCGAGCCCGGCGAGGAACATCCGGTCATCTTCGCGGCCGGATTCCACTCCCGGTTCATGGCGATATTCCCCTTCTCCGAGACCTCGGGCAAGGTGGGCCGGGCGATGATGAACCTGCTGCTTCTACGGGAGGGATACCTGCCGGCGGTGATCCACGCCACCGAGCGCCAGCGCTACTACGAGGTCCTGCGCCAGCCGGATCCGGGTCTGGTCGATCTCGTCATCGAGTCGGGGCTCGCCTCCACCGAGGCCGCTGCCAGGTACCTTCGCGAAGCCGAATCCAGCTGACATGGCCCGCTCGTTGACACTGGCCGCGGACAAGCTGCTCGAGCTCGGTGTGATCGATCGCAGCCGTTACCAGCAGGCGCTGGCCCATTTCCAGCAGTACGGCGGATTCATCGAGGAGGCGCTGATCGACTCGCGGGTGCTGGACGAGGCCGGACTGCTCAAGGCCCTGGCCCAGATCTACCGTACTCGGTTCGTCACGACGGACAAGCTGAAGAAGGCGGACATCGGTCCCCGGGTGCTCCACGCGATCAAGCCCGAGTTCGCGGCAGAGAAGAACATCTTTCCGATCCTGCTGGACGAGGAGTCCCAGACGCTCTCCATCGTCACCGCGGATCCGACGGACCTCGACGTGGAGCAGGCCGTGGCACGACAGGCCGGGGTGAACCGGGTCGTGTCCTACCTCGCGCGGCCCGCGGCGATCAAGGCGGCCATCGCCAAGTTCTACCGCGGCGACATCCACGCTTTCGCCAACGTCGACCGGGAGACCATCGAGCAGTTCCAGTCGCTGATGAACGTCTACGAGCGCAACCTGCTCGACGAGAGCGAGATGGCCGCGGCCGTGGCCTCTTCCGCGTCCTCGACGAGGGAGCAGACCCTCTCGGAGGACGAGATCACCAGGCGCGGCGAGCGGCCGTCGACAGGCCCCCAATCCATCGGCGGCCCACCCATCGAGCTGGCGCGGGTGCTGGTGTCGCTGCTCGAGAGCACCCGTGCCGAGCTCTCCGGCCACTCGGTGATCACGTCCACCTTCGTCGAGCGGATGTGCCGCCGCATCGGGCTCTCGGACTTCGCCACCGGGGCGGTCACGCTCGCGGCGCTGCTGCACGACATGGGCAAGGGCGCCCCGTTCCACCTGACGGCGTTCAACGTCGCCGAATGGGACGGACACAAGACCACCGCCGAGAACCGCTTCGAGGTTCCGATCCGCCTGTTCGAGTCGGCCAGGCTCCCGTCGGAGACGATCTCCACCATCCGCCACATGTACGAGCGCGCCGACGGCAAGGGCTTTCCCGAGAGGCGGAAGGGCAGCGAGATCCCGTTGGGTGCCCGCATTCTCGCCCTGGCCGACACCTTCGCCGACCTGACCGCCAACCCGCGCAACCCCTTTCGCCGCATCCTCAAGACCGAGGAGGCCATGGCCGTGCTGCAGAAGGGGCGGGGGACGGTCTTCGACGGCGCCCTCGTCGATCTGTTCGCCACGGTGGTGGCCGGCGACGATCTCAAGCGCCAGCTGCTCACCGGTGCGCTGACCGTGCTGCTGGTGGAGCCCAACCCGGAGGCCTGCGCCATCCTCGAGATGCAGCTGATGACCCGCGGCTTCAAGCTGCGCACGGCCCACAAGGCCGACGACGCGCTCAAGATCCTGCTCAAGGAGCAGATCCACATCGTGCTCACCGAGATCGAGCTCAAGCCCTTCGACGGTTTCGAGCTCAAGCGCCGGTTGAACGAGGATCCCCGGACCCGTGCCATCCCGCTTATCTATTTCGCCGCCCGCAGCAGTGGCGACGACGTCCAGAAAGGCTTTGCCCTGGGCGCCGACGACTTTCTGGCCAAGCCCTCCAGCATCGATGTCGTGGCGGCCAAGCTGCACAAATACCTCGAGCACAAGGACGCGGCGGGCGGCCCGGTGGGCGTGTCCGGCTCGCTGGCCGAGATGTCCCTGCCCGACCTGGTGCAGATCCTGGCCCACAGCCGCAAGACCGGCCGGCTCAGCGTCACCTCGGGCGGCAAGCGCGGCGAAATCCACTTCGTCCATGGCGATATCTACGACGCGGCGATCGAGAACCTGCGCGGTGACAGCGCGTTCTTCGAGATGCTGCGCTTCCGCGACGGCTCCTTCTCCCTCGATCCGAGCTTCACCGCAACCGATCGCGCGATCCAGTCCACGGCCGAGATGCTGCTGCTCGAGGGCATGCGCCGCATGGACGAGGACGCCCGCTAGCGTTTCCTGCCAGTCGGCATCGCCGGCCGGGAACTTCCGCGGTCGCCGGGACACTATAGGTTCATGGCACCGCGGATCGGATGACCGCGGGGCCGCGAATCCGGACACCTAGGTCCAACACAAGGGAGGTCGCCATGAGATCCACCCCCGGGGGGAGACCCGCACACGTCCGCGCGCCGCTGGCCGCGCCGCTTTGCCTGCTCGTGGTCGCCGCCACCGCGGCCGCGGTCGTGGTCGCCGCCGCACCGGCCACGGGCCCGAGCGCCGCCGCGCGCCTCGCGAAAATCGCCGCGGCGCTGGACAGCATCCCGGACGCCGAGGGCGGCCGCACGCTCTCACCCTACTTCTTCGTGCTGAGTGACGATCCGGGCACGGATCGGCTGCCGCTGAAGGCGACCCGCGCCGAGGCGGCCATCGCCGGGCCCATCGCCGACGTCACCCTGCGCCAGACCTACCGCAACGAGGGCCGCACCACCCTCGAGGCGATCTACATCTTCCCGGCTGGGACCCGCGCCGCGGTGCACGGGATGCGGATGACGGTCGGCGAGCGCGTGATCGAGGCCGAGATCCGGAGGCGCAAGGAGGCGAAGGCCGTCTACGACAAGGCCAAGGCCAGGGGCCAGACCGCTTCGTTGCTGGAACAGCAGCGTCCCAACGTGTTCCAGATGAGCGTGGCGAACGTCCTGCCCGGCGACGAGATCGCCGTCGAGCTGCGCTACACCGAGCTGCTCGTGCCCGAGGAGTCGGTCACCGAGTTCGTCCTGCCCACGGTGGTCGGCCCGCGCTACTCCAACGTGCCGACGGATGGCGCGCCCGAGACCGAGACCTGGGTCGAAAACCCCTATCTTCACGAGGGCGAGCCCTCGCCCTTCGAGTTCGGCATCGACGCGAGTGTGACGAGCGGCATCCCCATCGCCAGGCTTTCGAGCCCGAGCCACCAGGTCGACGCGCGCTGGGAGGGCGATAGAAAGGCCCAGGTGTCCGTTGCGGGCAGCCGGGACGCCGCGAACCGGGACTTCGTGCTGCGCTGGTCCCTGGCCGGCGGGAGGATCGAGAGCGGGCTGCTCACCCACCGCGCCGGGGACGAGCGCTTCTTCCTGCTGATGATGGAGCCCCCGGCCCGGGTCGAGAGCGCCGAGGTCCTGCCCCGCGAGTACGTGTTCATCCTCGACGTGTCCGGCTCGATGGCCGGGTTCCCCCTCGACGTGTCCAAGCGGCTCGTCCGCGACATCCTGTCCGGCCTCTCGCCCGCCGACTCGTTCAACGTCCTGCTCTTCGCCGGCGGCAGCGCGGTCCTGGCACCCAGGTCGCTGCCGGCCACCCCGGACAACGTGCAACGCGGCATCGACTGGATCGACCAGGCCAGCGGCGGCGGCGGCACGGAGCTGCTGCCGGCCCTGGAGCGGGCCCTGGCCCTGCCCCGGGACGAGGGCACGTCGCGGATCGTGGTCGTGGCCACGGACGGCTACGTCGCCGTCGAGAAGAAGGCGTTCGACCTCGTGAAGAAGAACCTGGGCCGTGCCAACCTGTTTCCCTTCGGCATCGGCACTTCGGTCAACCGCGAGCTGATCGAGGGTCTGGCCCGGGCCGGCATGGGCGAGCCGTTCGTGGTGCTCGACGAGGCCGAGGCGCCGCGCAAGGCAGCGAGGTTCCGCGAGTACGTCGCGTCGCCGCTGCTCCAGGGGATCCAGGTCGAGTACCGGGGGCTCGAGGCCCACGACGTGGAGCCGTCCGCGGTGCCGGACCTGTTCGCCGGCCGGCCGGTGGTGGTGTTCGGAAAAATCCGGGGAGACCGCGGATCGATCCGCGTGAAGGGACGGACGCCGGCCGGGACGTGGGAGCGCACCGTGGACCTGGCCGCAGCCGCGGATGGCGAGACGACCTCGGCCCTGCCCTACCTCTGGGCCAGGCACCGCATCCGCTCCCTGGCCGACATGAACCTGCTGACCCCGGGCGACGCGCGGATCCAGGAAGTGACCCGCCTCGGGCTGAAGTACCACCTGCTCACGGAATACACGTCGTTCGTGGCCGTGGACGAGATCGTCCGGGCGGGTGGCGGGAAGAAGCGCACCGTGCGCCAGCCCGTGCCGCTGCCGGCCGGGGTCTCCGACTCGGCCGTGGGCGAATCCTTCGGCTACGGCGGCCTGGGTCTGGCGGGCACGGGCCGGGGCGGTGGCGTGGGCCAGGGCTCCATCGGCCTGGGCAACCTGGGCACCATCGGCCACGGGGCCGGCGGCGGGTCCGGCAGCGGCTACGGCCGCGGCGCGAGGATGGCGGCGAGCCCGAGCATCCGCATGGGATCCGTGCAGGTCCGGGGATCCCTCGATCGCGAGGTCATCCGCCGCACGATCCAGCGGCAGTTGAACGCGCTGCGGCACTGCTACGAGCGCGAGCTGCAGTCGGATCCCAAGCTCGCGGGCCGGGTCGTGGTCCGGTTCGTGATCGACGCCTCGGGCGCGGTGACCGCAGCGGTCATCGCCGAATCGACCTTGAACAACGCCAAGGTAGAAAAGTGCCTGCTGAAGATCTTCTCGCGGATGGTCTTCCCCAAGATCGACGGCGGCGGCCAGGTCCAGGTCAACTACCCCCTGACCTTCCAGGCCGAGTAGGCCGGACTATCCGTAGGCGCCCTGGCGATGCCGCAGATCCACGACGACCACCAGCACCCGCTCCTCCTCCACGAGGTAGAAGAGCCGGTAGTCCCCGATGCGGTAGCGGTAGTACCGCTCGAGCTCGCCCTTCAGCTTCCGGATGTTGGGGCCGAAGAACGGGTTCCTGCGGAGCTGGGGGTAGACCACGTCCCGGATCTTCCCGTAGAGCTTCGCGGGAAGCTTCTTGCGGGTCTTCGCGAACGTGGCCGACTCCGCGATGCGGAACTCAGACAAGCGTGAAGTCTCCCCTGTCGGCGTCCTCGAGCCCGCTGCGGAGGTTCTTCACGAGCTCCTCGTCCTTCATGATCCCGTCCATCTCGTCGGCGTCCACGTATCGGGCCGAGGACAGGTACTGCAGGATCGCGTACTCGATGAAATTGGAGAGGTTCCGCTTCTCGCCGTCCGCGGCCGTCTTGATGACCTGGTAGGTGGCGTCGTCCACGCGCATGGTGACTGTCTTCATTGCTCTTCCTTCTGAATCTTCCCGAAGGCAATTATCTTCACTCTTATTCATTCAGTCAAGGAAATGAAGCTGATCTACTTGCCCCCGTCCGGGCCTGCGTCCGGCTCGGGGCAGCCGGACTCCGGGCAGACGTGACCCGAGGCGTCCATGAAGCCACCCTCCAGCAGGTCGCAGACGATCAGAGAGTCGCCCCACATCCCGTAGTTGTTGAACGCGATCCAGTGCTCCCAGATGCCCA
>CAYZAI010000220.1:0-8280 GCA_964476305.1 uncultured Myxococcales bacterium | reverse complement strand
CGGCGTCTGCCGCCGCGCCCGTCCCGTCCTTCGGCGGCCCGCTCACCGCGGCGCCCATCTGGCGCAGGAACTCGCCCCGGTTGCGGTAGATCTCCAGCGCCGCGATCCTGCCTCCCTCCAGCCGCATCACGTGTGCCCCGTGGAGGGACAACCTGGACGGGGGTTCTTCGGCCGAAGCGTCGGGCCTGCGGTAGTCGACGAGCTCGACGAAGAACACCGCGACCCAGGACCCCACCGCCACGGTCCGTTGCCGTTCGAACAGGACCGAGTCGAACTCCTTGTCCCGGGCCGCCAGCCAGTCCAGGGCCCGCGCCAGATCGAAACGGTCCCCCGTGGCGTGGTCCACGAGCTCGAACCCCTCGGTCACCAGGTCCTTCCAGGAGGCGAAATCGCCCTTCTCCCAGGCCGCGTGGAGCCCGGCCACGGCCTCGATGTTCCCGGCGGGGGCCGGTCCCCGAACGACCTCGGGTCTCTCAGGCAGAGTCGGAACGACCGGCGCAGGGCCGGTGAGCCGTCCGATCTGCTGGCGGATGCCCACCTGGTCGTGGAGCACCAGCGTCCGGCGCGCGAAGCCCCGGTCCGTCTCGACCGACTGGATGGCCTCGTAACCGAGTTCCCGTGGCGGAATCGTCACTCCCTGCTCGTCGAACCGGCGCGTGGCGCGGAACACGGTCTGGGCCACCAGGGTCTGCCCGTCCACCAGGATGCGGCGGACGCCGAAGCGCGATTCCGGAAAGCCCGTCTTGAAGGCGACGCCCTGCCGGACGATGCGCTTGCGACCCTCGACCGACGGCGCTCCGGATCCCGGCATCTCCCAGGTGGCGTCCTCGGCGTAGGTCGCGAGCAGACCCTCGACGCTGTTCTCGTTGTAGGCCCGGATGCTCTCGAGGAAATTCTCCACGGGATCGACCGCGGACGCCGGAGCCGAAGGCCCGCCCGCGGCCTGCGCCTTCGCCCCGGGGGCATCGGGTGTTCCCGTCTCGCCGCACGCCAGCAGCAGCGAGAACGAAGCGAGCGCGAAACGGCAGGGGCATCTGGCAGGCATCGGCACCTCCTTCGAAAAGGGCGGGCCGCGCCCGCATCCCAGTTGATAGCATCAGGCGAGGAGTTGATCCATCAGAGATCGGATCTGTGCCGGGGTCGCCGCGTCCGGCACCCAGCGCAGGAGTGGATGCACCCGCAGCAGGTGCTCGTAGCGCCGCGGCTCCCTCGAGAAATCGTAGGCCAGGATCGACGGCAGCCGCTCGAAGCCGGCCCGGCGCAGCGCGTCGAGGATGTACAATCCCTGGTTGTTCTGCAGGTACCGCCACGCCCGGACCGGGTCGCCGTTCTGCTCCCGCGTGGTCTGCACGTGGTCCCCGGCCAGATCCGCGAGGGGGACCCGGTCGAAGCGCATGTCCAGGTAGACCAGATCGACGGGTCGCCCGGCCAGGATCTCGAGGGCCCCGGCGGCGTTGTGGGCCTGCAGGTAGGTCGGGCCAGGGACGAAGCGGCTCAGGTTCTCGAGGTACTCGTCCCCGTCCTCGATGATCAGGACGGCGGGATCGCCGCGGGTCATGACTCTTCCCCCGCGTCCTCGCCCACGTCGGCTCGGGGCAGCTTGACGACCACGGACTTGGCCCATCCGCCCTCCCCGGGGCGCACGTCCAGCGTGCCCTCCCAGCGGGAGACGAGGTCCGCGGTCAGGCCGAGCCCCTCCTCGATGTAGCGGCCTCGCAGCATCTCGGCCGTCAGCACCTTGCGCGAGCGGTCGCGCACCAGGATCACGACTCGCTCGAGGCCGGTGATCGGGTCGACCTCGTCCTCCACGCCGATGCCGACCACCACCGGCCGGGCGCCGGTCTCCAGCGAGGACTGGATTGCGTTGCGCACGAGGTTCACCAGCACATCCTCGAAAGCCCCGCGCGGGATCGTGATCCCGACCGGGCACGTCGCCCCGATGTCGATCCGCAGCGGGCCGAACTCCGCCTGGGCGAACGCGGGCTCCCTGCGGCAGCGCTCGAAGATCCCGCCGAGCAGATCCTCGTCGACCACCAGGTTCCGCAATCGATCCAGCAGCGCCCGCACGGCCTCGTGGGCCTCGACGTTGAGCAGGCGCGACGCGGTCTTCAGATCCTTGAGCAGCGCGGCCCGGGCGCCGTCGGCCAGGCCGTCGTACCGGGCCAGCGCCGGAGCGCTGCGCTCCAGCAGGGCGAACCCGGCGAGCAGCGGGGCCACCGCTGCGTCCTTGCGAGTCAGGTTGAGACGGCGGCGGTTCGCCCGCCCGATGCGCCGAAACTCCCCGATATAGGCCCTGAGGCGGGCGGCCACCCCCCCGCCCGGCCCGTCGCCGAACAGGCTGCGCCGGAAATGGGAGGCCTTGGCCCCCGTGTCCGGCTGGCCTGTCTCGACGGCCTCCACCAGCCCGGCCAGCATCATCGTGTTGTGCTTGAGCACCTCGTGCCGCACGGCCGAGAGCACCCGCTGGACGTCGGGGCCGGCCTCGGGGTGGGCATCGACCAGGCGCCGGAGGTCGGTGCCGCCCCAGACCCGGAGCGCCACCCACGCCGCGAGCAGCACCGCCGCGAGGGCCAGCGCGAGGAGCGCCCCCCAGACCACCTGAAGCCGGGAAACCACGCGCCCGTGCAGCGCCTCGGCTTCGGTGCGCAGCAGGGGGACCGGCCCGCCGCCGAGCAGGTGCTCCAGCCGGGACCGGGCCTCGATGAGATCGAAGACCCGCGGAGCATCGTCGATCCAGGACAGCGGCCCGGCCTCCGCGTCCCCGACCGCCATCCGGGCCAGGTGGAAGCCCGCCGCCTCGCTGCCCAGCTGCTCCGCTCGCTCCAGGTGGATACGGGCGCCACGCGCGTCCCCCAGCCCCAGCAGGATCGAGCCGAGCTGCTCGTGGGCCAGGGGCTGGGATTCGTCCCGACGCAGCGACTCGCGCAGGACCTCGGCGGCCTCACCGGCGCGCCCGGCCCCCAACAGGATCCTCGACTCCAACCCCAGCACCTCGGGCCCGCGCTCCTCCTCGCCGAGCATCCGAAGCTCGGCCATCGCCGCGTCGATCTCGCCACGGGCCATGCGGGCCCGGGCCCGGCCGAGGGCCTGGGCCAGGGCCTCCCCGGGATCCCCCTCAGCCGGGGTCCCGGCTGCGTCGTCGCTTCCGGCCAAGGCCGCAACCTGGTCGGCCGGCAGCAGCGCCTCGATCTGCCGCTGCAGGGCCAGCGCCTTCTGCCGGGTGGGAGCGCCCGCCGAGCTTGCCAGGTATCGCCTGATGTGCCTGAGGGCCTGGGGCAGGTCCCCGGCGGCCCGCAGGGCCTGGGCCAGGGAGAGGTGCAGGTCGCTCCAATCGGGGCGCAGGTCGAGGGCGCGGGAGAGGAACAGCGCGGCCTCGGCGGCGCGGCCATCGTTGGAGAGATCCGAGAGGTAGAGATCGCCCAGCCGGGCCAGGACCTCGGCGTCGGCCTGGTCGATGGCCAGGGCGCGCAAGTACTCGAGCTCGGCCGCCGCGGGGCGGCCGGTGGCCCGCAGCAGGTCGCCGAGATCGGCCCGGGCCTCGGCGAAGGCAGGCGCCAGGGCCAGCGCCTCGCCAAAGAGCCGCTCCGCCTCCCCGTATTGCCGGCGCACCAGCGCCTTCCGACCTCGGGCCGCCAGTATCCGGGCCTTCGCCGGGATCGCCTCGGCGGTCTTGGCCCAGCCGAACCGGCGCGTCTGTTTTTCGACCTCGAGCTCCCAGATCCTCCCCGCCGCTTCCCGCCCCAGATCCTCGTCGTCGATCTGGCGGTACCACTGGAGGGCCTCGTCTCCGCGGCCGAGGTCGCGGTAGAAGTCGCCGATCTCCAGCCTCAGGGCGTCCCCGGGCTTCCTGTTGCTGAGGTACTCCTTGTAGAAGCGCTCGGCCTCCTCGTACTCGCCACGCAGCACGCCCACCCGCGCCTGGCGCAGGATCACCACGGTATTGTTGCCCTTCAGCTCGCGGGCCCTGACCAGCAGGCTCGCCGCCTCGGCGAACCTCGCCGGATCGGTGCCGCGGGCCACGAGCAGGTCCGCCAGGTTCAGGTGGGTGACGAAGCGTTCGGGATCGAGCTTGAGCGTCCAGCGATAGAGGCGCTCGGCCTCCTCGTGGTTTCCCAGCAGGAAGTAGATGTAGCCCAGGTTGCCGGTGATCTCCGGGTTCTGGGGATCGAGGTCGTGGGCCTCGCGGAAACGCGCCAGCGCCAGGGGAAAGTTCTTCTTTTCCAGCAGCCGCCGGGCCTCGGCGTTGCGCGCGGCCGCCATCTTCTTCATCGCCTCGCCGAGCACCTGGTTCATCTCAGCGGTGATCCCGGCATCCGGATCGGCAACGGCGGTGACCCCGTCCCCGGGGCCGGCGTCGAACCCGTCCCCGTAGTCCTGGGGTCCCGCGTCGTCGGCCCCGGCGGCGACCGGCACGGCGGCGAGCACGAGCACCGCGAGACCGGTGGCAAGGCCGCGGATCATCTTTTCGCCAGCTCTCGCACCTTGAGCCCGAGCTGGTTGAACCGGAGACGCACGGCCCGGCCTTTCCGCTCGTCCCCGAGCAGCGCCCCGGCCATCCTGCCGAAATCGCCGTCAGCCCGTCGGAACAGCTCCAGGAAGACCTGGCGCTCCACGGAGTTCGCCACGGAGTTGAGCGTGTCCCCCGGTTCGACGCGCACGGCGATCCCGGACCCTCCGCCCCCCGAGCCCTCCTCCCGGGGCGGTCCGCCGCCGGCCGCCAGGGCCGAGGAGCCCGCCAGCAGCTCGCCTATCAAACCCGGGTCCACCTGCAGTCGGGTCGCTGTCAGCGGCAGGCCCGAGCGAATGGCGTCCACCGCCGCGACCAGCGTGAAGACGACCGCGTTTTGCACCAGCATCTGGAGCTCGCGGATGTTCCCCGGCCAGGAGTGCTCCTCCAGCATCTTCCACGCCGGGCCCGGGAGCAGGAGATCCAGGGCGCCGGCGGCGGCCCGGGAGCGGCCGACGGACAGCTCGAGGGGAGCCCCGGCACCGAGGCCCACCGCCATGGCGACCTCGTCCCGGAGCCCCGCCACGTCCGGGTCGCAGGCCGCGGCCTCGGTGAAGCGCCGGGCCAGGAAGCGCAGGTCGCCGGGCCGCTCCCGAAGCGGCGGGATCCGCACCCGGGTCGCGGGCGAGAGGCGCATGAACAGATCCGGCCGGAACCGACCCTCGGCCACGGCGCGATCGAGCGGGCTGTTGCTGGCGGCGACGACCTTCACGTCCACCGAGACCTCCCGCGGAGAGCCCAGCGGCCGCACCCGCCCGTCCTGGAGCGCCAGCAGGAGCTGTTTCTGGATCTCGAGGGGCGTGTTCTGGATCTCGTCGATGAACAACGTCCCCTGGTGCGCCAGCTCGAACACCCCCTTGCGGTCCGCCACCGACCCCGTGTAGGCGCCCCGCACCGCGCCGAAGAGGTGCGCCGGGATGAGATCCCGCGGCAGGGTCGAGAGATCGAGGACGACGAACGGCCCGCCGCGGCCGCTGTTCATGTGCACGAACTGCTCGGCGAGAAACGACTTGCCGGTGCCGGTCTCGCCCTCGAGGATCACCGGCATCCGGCCCCGGGCCAGCACGGCCAGCCGGGCGCGCACCGCCCGCATCGCCGGATCGCTACCCCAGAGAATCCGCGACTCCTCGACGCCGAGGGACGCCTCCTTGAGCGCCGCGTTGATCCGCACCCGCAGGGCGTCCAGGTCGCCGCCGTCGAGCACGTACGTCATCGACTGCGAGGTCAGCTCATCGGCGGCGTCGACCAGCGAAAGGTCCTCGACCGAGGTGAGCAGCACCACCGGCAGCTGCGGGAAGCGGCGGCGGATCTCGCGCAGGATCGCCACACCCTGGAAGCGGCGGGTGCGGCGCGGGCTCGCGCCCTCGGCCAGGGGCAGCAGGCGCTCGTCCGGCACGTCGAAGTGCATGTCGAGCAGCACGACGTCCACCCTCCCCGCGGCCCGTTCCAGGAACTCGAGGGCCGCCGGGCCGTCCCGCAGGCAGGGGGGATCCGCGCCCCGATCCGGGTGGACGATCTCGAACTCGGGCATCCGCTCCCGCACGACCCGGGCGTAGGTCTCGCCGTCGTCGACGATCAGCAGCCTGGGTTTGTCAGCCACGGGTCACCTCCTCCGCGTCGGCGAGCGCGCGGCGCAGCACGGCCTCCCGTTCGCGGGTCAGCTCTCGCCGGAGCTCCTCCTCGCTCGGAAGGTGGAGGCGGTACTCCGAAGCGAACAGACGCTCGTTCCCGCTCAGGACCGAGTAGCGCACGATGGTCTCGTCCTTGTGGGAGCTCAGCTCCAGCCCCACGGTCGGCCGGTCGTCGCCCTGCCGCACCTTGTCGTCGAACAGCCGCACGTACATGTCCATCTGGCCGATGTCCTGGGGCTGGAGCGCGCCGGTCTTCAGATCGACGATCACGAAGCACTTCAAGAGGTAGTGATAGAAGACCAGGTCGATGTAGCAGTCGCTGGTCTCGGTGGCGACCCGGTACTGTCGCGCCACGAAGCTGAAGCCCCGGCCGAGCTCCAGCAGGAACGCCTGCAGGTTGTCCAGCAGCGCGGCCTCGAGATCGCGTTCCAGAAGGTGGCCGCTCGGCAGGCCGAGGAACTCGAAGACGTAGGGATCCTTGATTTCCTCGGCGGGAGAGGTCGCGAGCGCGGCGACGGTCGCCTCGGCCTCCGCGGCCACGGGCTTCCGGTCGCGACTGGCCAGCAGCCGTTCGTAGTAGTGCGAGCCGATCTGCCGCTCCAGAGCCCGGACGCTCCAGCCGGCATCGGCGGCCTCGTTCATGTACCATTCGCGGGCGGACTCGCTGCCCACCCGCATGAGAAGGCGGTAGTGGGACCAGCTCAATTCGCTACGCAGTGTGTAGCAAATCTGATTGCGATTCACCTCGCCGACTTCAACGCGAGGAAAAAACAGGAAGAATTGGCGCATATTGCGAAGGTTGGCGGCATTGAACCCCTTGCCGAACTCAGCGGTCAGCCGTGCGGCCAGCTCGTCGATCAACGCCTCGCCGTACGCGGCCCGGGCCGCCCCGCCCTGCTCGTCCTCGACGATGGTCCGGCCGATGCTCCAGTACAATTCGACCATGGCCCGGTTGACGGCCCGAACCGCCCTCCCCTGCGCCTCCTGCACGAGACCGCGGATCCGCTCGAACAGCGTTGGCGACAGGGCGTCGGTCATTTCGTTCCCCCGTCCGGTCCGGCGGCGCGCAGGAGGTCGCGCGCCCCGTGGATCACCGCCAGGACGTCGATCCCGTCGGGCTTCACGAGATAGACGATCCGGTAGGGTCCCTCGATCATCTCGCGGACATCGTCCCGATCGTACTCGGGCACCTTCCTGCCGGAGAACGGCGCCTCGGCGATCTGCCGCGAGCGGCGGGTCAGGCGATCGACCAGGCGCAGGGCGTAGGTCGGCGAGTCCGCGGCGATGTACGCGTGGATCGCGTCGAGGTGGCCGCGCGCCGTTGCCGTCCACTCGACCTTCATTCCGTCAGCCCGTACTTCGCCCGGACCTCCGCCACGCCGGTGGTGCGTCCCGCCCGGCTGTCGGCGAGCCCGCGTTCGATGGCCTCGCGCACGTAGATCTCGTGCATCAGGTCGTCCCAGGTCGCGCTCTCCGGCAGGCGATCCACCATCCTGTGGGCCTCTTCCTTCTGCATCACGGTCGGCATGACACGTTCTCCTTGCTCGTTCCCTGCACCCGTCGAACGAGCGCGTCCGTCATTTCGTTCCCCCGTCCGGTCCGGCGTCCGGTCCGGCATCGGGCTCGGGGCAGCCTTCCAGGGGGCAGACATGGCCGTCCGAGTCCATGAACCCGCCCTCCAGAAGGTCGCAGACGAACAGCTCCTTTACCGTGCTGCCGCGGATGAACGCCAAGTAGTGGCCGGAGATAGCGAGTCCCCAATACCAAGCAGGTAGAATAGAAACCTGCCGCGTAGTCGAAGTCTCAAGATCCTTCAATTCGATATGTTGACTATCAGATTCCCAGAATGTGATTCCGAGTTCTTCCGTGTCTCGATAAACCACCACATGTCCATTGGCTGCAGCATTCATCTGGGACCAGTCATTGTGGTCCAGCCAGCTAGTCGTGTTGCTAGCAAGATCGAAGATCCAAGTGTCCCAATCGTTACTAACTGCGTCAGTGTATGTCGCCGCAAAGATCTTCCCGCCTGAAATCATTCCACCCATCTGCCGGTAGGCTTCCGGGTACACCGGTGTCGTGGGCGGGGACGGGTTCTGGATGTCGTACAGATAGATCCTGTCGCCGTTGGGCTCGGAATCCCCG
>CAYZAI010000219.1:0-8316 GCA_964476305.1 uncultured Myxococcales bacterium | reverse complement strand
CAGCGAGTAGTACTCGGAGTACTCCTTGGTGTTGCCGCCGGTGCAGAACGCCTTGTCGCCCGTGGCGGTGAACACCACGGCCACCACGCGGCGGTCCATGCTCGCCCGGTTCATGCCGGCGATCACGCCCTTGACCATGCCGGTGGTGTACGAGTTGAACTGCGCGGGGTTGTTCAGGATCACCCAGGCCGAGAACAGGCCGTCGATGGGCTTGCCCGCCGGGTCGGCGATCGGCCTCAGCTCGTACCTGACCCCGGGGGCCTCGTCGCAGAAGTGCTCATCACCCCACAGATCGTGGTCCTTCAGACCGCCCTCTCTCGGCATCCAGTCCAGTGACATCTCGGCAGCTCCTTTCCTAGGGTGTCGATCGGCGACTCGTTCGAGTCGGATCACTTGTCCTTTTCGAGTGCGGCCAGTTCGTCCACGCAACGGACCAGATCGGCCAGGGCCCTGTTAGAGGGGGCCGGGACCCCGACGCGGTCGCCGGCGAGGGCGATGCCCAGGTTCAAAAACTCGATCTCGGTCTGCCGCTTGGCCTGCACGTCGGCCCACATCGACGGCATGTGGGGACCGGCCTTGCGGTAGTAGTCCAGGCTGTCCTCGAAGAACCGCTCCCCGAGCTCGAACCCGGCCTTGGCGGCCACGGCGATGGCCTCGGCGAGCAGGCTCTTCACCAGCGCGACGCCGGGATCGCTCTCCATCACCTGCCGCATGTTCATCCCGGTCAGGGCGGAGATCGGCATCAGCCCGGCGTTGCGGATCACCTTGGCCCAGACGTGCTCGGCGACGCGCTCCGAGTAATCGGTGCGCAGGTCGGCGGCCGTGAGGATTTCCGCGATCTTTCTGGCCGCGGCCTCGGCTCGCTCGTTGCCCGGCACCACGGCGCCGAGGTGGTTGGCCCCGGTGAAGAAGTGCATGCGGATGCGGCCCGGCTCCAGCAGGTTGCCCGCGTAGTTGACCACCCCGCGCAGGGTGCGGCCCGGCCCGAGGATTTCGAGCAGCGACTGTTCGGGGTCGAGGCCGTTCTGGAACGATATCCCGACCCCGTGCTCCGCGAGCAGCCCGGGCAACGCGCCGACGATGGCGCGGTTCACCTGGGTCTTGGTGCAGACGAAGACGCAGTCGCACTTCTCGCCGGCGGCGACGGCCTCCTCGATGGAGAGGTAGGCCCGGGTGACCGGGGCGGTCAGTTCGTGCACGCCCTCGATCGACAGGCCATCGGACATCATCTTGTCGAGATGCCCTTTGTACACGTCGACGACGACTATCTCGTGCCCCGCTCGGATCAGGTGGGCCGCGAGGATTCCGCCCACCGGCCCGACGCCGACGACCGCGATTCTGGAAGATGTGTCCATGGTTCCTCCGGTTCTGATGGTAAGCCCTATAAATCAAACTCGCCGTGCGAAGACAACACGAAAAGACCGGGGATGGCGGGAGGCTTGACACGGCGCCGGGGCATCGGGATGGTGTGGGCTCGTGGGAGGGCGCGGAGGGCGCACATGGTCTTCGAGAGTTTCGACCAGCTGATCGAACGCGCAAAGGCAGGCCCCAGGCGGCGGATAGCCGTGGCCCGGGCCGAGAACCGTGGCGTGCTGGAGGCGCTGTCCTCTGCCTTCGACCTGGGTCTCGTCGAGCCCGTGCTATTCGGCGACCGCGAGCGGATCCGAGCGGAGGCGGCGGAGGTGGGGGCCGCGAGGGCCTGGACCGTGGAGCACGTGGCCGGGGACGACGACGCCGTGGCCCGGGCCGCGGTGGCCGCCGTCAAGAGCGGCGAAATCGAGCTGCTGATGAAGGGCAAGGTACCCACGGGCACGCTCTTCAAGGCCGTGCTCGACCGCGCCCTCGGCCTGCCGCGGGACGGGATCCTGTCCCACGTCGCATTCGTCGAGGCGCCCTTCTACCACAAGCTGTTCGCCGCCACGGACGGCGCCCTGAACCTTCATCCCGACCTCGAGCTGAAGGCGGCCATCGCCCGCAACGCCATTGCGGCCTTCCACGCGCTTGGCTGCCCGCGCCCCAAGGTCGCGCTCCTGTCCTACGTCGAGACCGCGAGCCCGAAGGATCCCGAGACCACGGACTGCCGGATCCTGGCCGAGCGTGGCGCTGCGGGGGAGTTGGGCGAAGCCGCGGTCGCCGGGCCGCTGGCCATGGATCTCTGCCTGAGCCGC
Organism: uncultured Myxococcales bacterium; assembly: GCA_964476305.1. Lineage (GTDB taxonomy): Bacteria > Myxococcota_A > Polyangia > JAAYKL01 > JAAYKL01 > CAYZAI01. The sequence continues at coordinate 6,148 of CAYZAI010000219.1, read as the reverse complement.
GAGGCGGCCGGCTTGAAGGGCGTGTCGGGCGAGGTACCCGGCGACGCCGACATCCTTGTCGCACCGGACATCACGGTGGTCAACGCCAGCGTCAAGGCGCTGATCCTCGCGGGGTCCACGGCGGCCGGCGTGCTCCTCGGCGCCTCGGCGCCCATCGTCGCGCTCTCCCGCAGCGACACCCCGCGCGAGCGCCTCTGCTCCATCGCCCTGGCCTGCGCCCTGCTCGGCGCGGGCCGTGGCAGAGTGTCAGGCTCGGTCACTTGCCAGTAACGAGCCAGTGGTTTCAGGGTCGGGAGAGGACTCCAACGGTTTCTGCATCAGGGCGTTCGCGCCTCCACTCCAGGGATGCGCGTGAAGCCGGCGTCGAAGGTGAAAACAGTTTGAATCCCGTTTTCGAGCATCGTCGCAGCGTGAAGGATGTCGTGTACCCGCTTTCCTCCGGCGCCCGTTACCCGCAGCAGTTCGAGAAACCGCCTGGTCACGCCCTCGTTGGCAACGACTACGCGGAAAGCATCGACCAAAGCCTCCGCGTGGTTCCGCGCTTCCTCGGCCGAGAGCGGGTGCGGCAGCAGATTCGGATTCGAAGCCACGGAAACGAACTCAGCCAGGATCTGCGGGCTCAGACAGAGGGTCAACTCGCCGTCGAGACCACGCTCCAGGAGTTTCGCGCATTTCAAGTGGTGTACTGCCGATTCGTCGGCGGCGTACACGAGGACGTTCGTGTCCACAAAGGCGATCTCAAGCGTCGTCGCCATAGCCGTCTTCGCGGGTGATTTGCCTTGCGCCCAGGCCCAGGTTCCAGCTTCGCAGTGCATGGCGGGCGTTCCGGGCGGAGGCGGGATCAGGAACGACCAACGTCGCCGTGGCTTCACTGCCGTCCGGGAGATCGATATCCTCGAGCGCCTCGAGGTACCGGCCGCGAACGCGGACGCGGATTGTGGTCGTCGTCGTCACGCCACCAAGCTAGCCCACGACCGGTGCGGCGTCAAACCGCGCACTCGACACTGTCGCAAGCACTCGGCACAGGGGCACAGGGGCAGAGTGTCCCTGCCACTTGCCAGTTACGAGCCAAGGGTCGCAGCTCGACGAGCGGCACAAAAAGGTCTGGGCGAGGTTGACCCGAGACGAACGGCTCAACTGGCAAGCAGCAGGGTCTGACACCCGTCTCCCCCTGACACCCGTCTCCCCGTCTCCGACGTTTGCGCCCTTCGACCTTCGCGCCGGCAGAGTGCGAGCCATTTCCTCACTTGTTCGGTCCCGTTTCGGATAGTAGGCTTTCCCGACCGGTGGGCGTCGGAGCCCGGCGGCAAGGAGGGACCGCTTGAAACCACAGGTCGTGCTCAGCATGGAGCAGGCGCTGACCATGACGTACGCCACGCTGCGCTGCGTGCACCTCGGCTGGCGCGTGATCCGCGTCGAGCCCACGCCGATGCCCGGGCAGCGGACCAGGGGCGACCCCAACCGCTACATCGGCCGCCCGGTGGCCGGCCAGGACCGCCACAGCTACTTCGTGGCGCCGAACCTCGGCAAGGAGGCCATCGCGATCAACCTCAAGGAGCGCGAGGGCCAGGAGCTCGTCCAGAAGCTGGTTCGTGGCCTGGATGTCGACATCTTCTGCACGAACACCATCCCCTTCCGCCACGCCCAGCTCGGCATCGACTACGAGACCCTGCACCGGGCCCGCGAGGACCTGATCTGGTGCAGCATCTCGGCCATGGGCCTCGACTATCCCGAGGTGCCCGGCTACGACCCGGTGCTCCAGGCCATGTGCGGCTACATGGACGTGACCGGCATGCCCGACGGGCCGCCGATGCAGACCGGGATCCCCCTCGTCGACCTGCACGCCGGGGACGAGGCCTTCACCCAGATCGCGCTGGCGCTGCTCGAGCGCGCCGAGACCGGCCGCGGGAAGCAGATCGACATCTCGATGGCCCGGGTGGCCGTGTCCTGGCTGCAGACGTTCCTGCCGATGCTCGACCTGGACACCGCTCCCGCCGAGCTCAAGCGCTCGGGCAACGAGCACCGGCTGTTCGTCCCGGTTAACGCCTACCGCACCGCGGACGGCCACATCTACGTCGCCATCGGCAGCGACGCCCAGTGGAACCGCATCACCAGGGATCCGATGTTCGCCTCCCTGGTCGACGAGCGCTTCGCGAACAACACCGGCCGGCGCGAGCACCGGGCCGAGCTCCACGCGGCCATCGAGGCCATCACCAGCCGCCACCCGGCGGCCGAGGTCGCCGCGGTGCTGGCAGCGGCCTCGATCCCCAACGCGCCCATCACGCGCATCGAGCAGGTCGCGGACCTTCCGTTCGTGGCCGGGAAGGCGCTGCGAACGACGACGCCGGACGGCAGGGCGGTGCGCCTTCCCCCGCCGGCCACGGCCACCGATCACCTGGATCGCCTGGGCGGGGAGCTGCCCTTCGCCCCGTCCTACGGCGAGCACACCGACGCGCTGCTGGCCGAGATCGGGCTGTCCGCCGGCGAGATCTCGTCGCTGCGGAAAGGGGGGATCGTCGCATGATCCGCTGCGAGTACCACCGGCCGCACAGCCTGGGCGAGGCCCTCGAGCTGAAGGCCGCCGTTCCGGGCGCCAGGGTCATCGCCGGCGGCACGGACCTGATGGTCCGCCTCAGGAGCCGCGAGCTCGCGCCCCCCGCGCTGATCTCCCTGCGCCGGATCCCGGACCTGGCCGGCGTCCGCGAGGAGCAGGGCGGCGCGCGCATCGGCGCGGCCACCACCTTCACCGACCTGCTCGCCGACCCGATCGTGGCGCGGGACTACCCGGTGCTGGCCCAGGCCGCTGGGCGCGTGGGAAGCCGGCAGATCCGCAACGCCGGCACCGTCGGCGGCAACCTGGCCAACGCCTCGCCCTGCGCGGACTCCGCCCCGCCGCTGCTGGCGCTCGGGGCCCGGGTCCGGCTCGAGCGCTCCGGCGGGAGCCGCGAGCTGCCGCTCGAGGACTTCTTCCTCGGGCCGGGCGCCGCGGCCCTCGAGGCGGACGAGATCCTGACCGCGGTGCTCCTGCCGCCGCCCGAGCCGGGGGCCCGGGCGGTGTTCCTGAAGAAGGGGCGAGTGAAGATGGATCTCGCCGTGGCCAGCGTGGCCGTGCTGCTCGTGGTGGAAGGGGACACCTGCCGCCGGGCGCGGGTCACCGCCGGTTCCGTGGGGCCTGTGCCCCTGCGCCTGCGGGAGGTCGAGGCGCTCCTCGAGGGTGCGGTCCCGACCCCGGAGCGGGTGGCCGAGGCGGCTGAGGTCGCGATGCGGTCCGTGACGCCGATCACCGACGTGCGCGGCGCCGCGGACTACCGGCGTCGGATCGTCGGCGTCTTCTTGAAGCGGGCCCTCGGAAGCCTGTGCGCCCGGGAGGCGGCATGAAGCGGGAGATTTCGTTTCACGTCAACGGCGCCGAGGTGACGACCGTCGCCGGGGGCGGCGATCGGCTGATCGACGTGCTGCGCGAAGGCCTCGGGCTGACCGGGACCAAGGAGGGCTGCGGCCAGGGCGAGTGCGGCGCGTGCACGGTGATCGTGGACGGCCGGGCCGTGAACTCCTGCCTCTACCCGGCGATCGAGGTCGACGGGCGGGAGGTCACGACCATCGAGGGGCTGACCGGGCCGGACAGCACCCTCGGTCCGATCCAGCGGGCCTTCGTCGAGTGCGGCGCGGTGCAGTGCGGCTTCTGCACTCCGGGGATGATCATGTCGACCCGGGCGCTGCTCGACTCGAATCCGGACCCCTCTGACGAGGAGATCCGCTCCGCGCTGCTCGGCAACCTCTGCCGCTGCACGGGCTACGTGCAGATCGTCGAGGCGGTGCAGCGCGCGGCCACCGTGACCGGGGGGGAGAAATGACCGGCTTCGCGCACATCGGCAAGGACATCCCGCGGCCCGACGCGCCCGACAAGGCCGCCGGGCGGGCGCTGTACATCCACGACTTCTCGCGGCCCGGCATGCTGCATGGGAAGGTGAAGTTCAGCGAGCACGCCCACGCCCGGATCCTGAACATCGACACCTCGCGGGCCGAGCGGCTGCCCGGGGTCAGGGCCGTGATCACCGCCGACAACACGCCGGAGGTCCGCATCGGGTTCCTCAGGGACAACTTCGCGCTGAAGAAGGGAAAGGTCCGTCAGTTCCGGGACGAGGTCGCCGCCGTGGCGGCGGTGGACCCCGACATCGCGGCCGAGGCCGTCGAGTTGATCGACGTGGAGTACGATCCCCTGCCCGCGGTCTTCGATCCCGAGGAGGCCATGCGTGAGGGCGCGCCGCTGATCCACGAGATCGATCCGCGGGGCCGGCCGCGCACGGACAACCGCCTCGACCTGCGGTTCCACCACGAGTCCGGCGACCAGCGGGCCGGGCGCGAGGCTGCGGAGTTCGTGGCCGAGGGCGAGTACTCGACCCAGTGGATCCAGCAGAGCTGCATGGGGACCGCGGGCTGTATCGCCGAGTTCGACCTGAACCGGAACCTGACCATCTGGACCAAGACCCAGATTCCCTTCCTCGCCCAGCGCGACTTCAACCAGATGCTGGCCGAGATCGGCCTTCGGGGGAGGAACGCCCGGGTGGTGGTGCCGGCCATCGGCGGGGCCTTCGGCACGGGCCTCGACACCCACGCCTACGAGTACATCGCGATCCTGCTTTCGCTGCGCGCCGGGCGGCCGGTGAAGATCGTCTACACCCGCGAGGAGGAGTTTGCGAACCTCTCGCCCAGACAGTGCACGCGCACCCGCATCGTCCAGGGCTGCGACCGCGAGGGCAGGTTCACCTTCCGCGACATCGAGGTCCTGCTCGACAACGGGGCCTACACGTCGTGGGGCGCGACCTACCCCTCGGTCATGATGCTCTCGGCCACCTCGCTCTACCGCGTGCCGAGCGTCCGGTTCGACGCGAAGCTCGCCTACACCAACAACACCTACTGTCAGGCCATGCGCGGCTACGGCGCGCCCGAGCTGGTGTGGGCGATCGAGAACAACGTCGACGAGCTGGCCGAGCGGGCGGGCGTCGACCCCTTCGACCTGCGGATGATCAACTGCAACCGCCCCGGCGAGACCACGCCCATGGGGCTCAAGGTCACCACCTGCGGCCTCGAGGAGTGCATGACCGCCGTGGCGCAGAAGCTCGACTGGCGCGAGAAGCGCGGGAGAGGACGGCGTCGCGGGGTCGGCATGGCGTCGCTGGTGCACGTGGGCGGCGGCGGGCGCATCTACCGCTCGGACGGCAGCGGGCTGATCCTCAAGCTCGACGACTACGGCAACGTCAACGCCTACTGCGGCGGCGTCGAGATGGGCCAGGGCCTGCACTCGGTGCTGTCCCTGGCCGTGGCCGAGGCCCTGGGCGTCCGGCCCGAGAAGGTCTTCGTCAACCAGACCGACACGGCCACCTGCCCCTGGGACGTGGGGACCCACGCGAGCCGCGGCGCGTTCATGGCCTGCAACGCCGCGATCCGGGCCTGCGCCGAGCTGCGAGAGCGGATCTTCACCCTGGCCGAAGAGGTGGTCCCCGAGCTCGTGGCGAAGAAGCTGAAGGCCCACATCCGGAAGAACCCGGACTGCCGCCCCCCGGACTTCGACGTGAAGGCCGCGGCCCGGCGCGACCGGTTCGAGCTCGGCGACGGCGTGATGACGATCCGGGACGCGCCCGACGAGCCGTGGCTTCGGCTGGAGCTGGGCGCGGTGTTGCGGGCCATCCACTTCCGCGAGCAGGGCGAGGTCCTGGCCGCCCACGTGTTCTACGATCCGCCCAACGAGCTGCCGGACTGGGAGAAGGGCATGGGCAACATGTCCGCGACATACGCCTACGGGACCCAGGGCGTCGAGGTCGAAGTGGACGAAGAGACCGGCGAGGTCAGGATCCTCGGCATCGTGGCGGCCCACGACGTGGGCAGGGTCCTGAACCCCCTGGCATTGAAGGGCCAGATGTACGGCGCCCTGGCCCAGGGCGTGGGCTACGCGCTCTACGAAGAGGTGAAGTCCGAAAAGGGGCGCATCCTGAACCCGAGCTTCATGGACTACAAGATCAAGCTGCTCTTCCCGCCGCCATTCTGGACGCCGCTGCCGTACAAGGTCAACGGCATGGATTTCCGGCAGTTCACCGGGGTGACGATGCAGTTCGCCGCGCAGCTCGAGCAGGCCGGCATTCTGACTAAC